>NZ_JBVJMD010000025.1:0-126817 GCF_055584385.1 Streptomyces sp. NPDC104096 | reverse complement strand
CACCCCCCCCCCCCCCCCCCACCGCCTTCCGCGGGGGTGTGGGGGTTTTCTCCCGCCCCCCGCGCCGCCCCCCCCCCCCCCGGGGGGGGGGGGCCCCCCCCGCCCCCCCCCCCCCCCCCCCCCCCCCGGCTCGCGCCCGCCTCCCGGCCCGCGCCCGCCCCTCGGTTCTCCGAGGCCGCGGCCACCCGTGTCGCGTGACTTCCACGACATGTCCCCGTACGCGTTATGCAACTAGTTGCACAAGCGGGGACCGGTCCTCTACAACAGGAGGTGACCACACCGCGCACGGAGGCCTCGATGAGCCGTTACCCCCACCTGCTGAGCCCGCTCGACCTGGGCTTCACCACGCTGCCCAACCGCGTCCTGATGGGCTCCATGCACGTCGGCCTGGAGGAGGCCGAGCGCGGCTTCGAGCGCATGGCGGAGTTCTACGCCGCCCGGGCGCGCGGGGGAGTGGGCCTGATCGTCACCGGCGGCATCGCGCCCAACGACGAGGGGCGCCCCTACGAGGGCGGCGCCAAGCTCACCACCGACGCCGAGGCCGAGCAGCACCGCGAGATCACCGAGGCCGTGCACCGCGAGGGCGGCCGGATCGCGATGCAGATCCTGCACTTCGGCCGGTACGCCTACCACCGCGACCTGGTCGCGCCGAGCCCGCTCCAGGCGCCCATCAGCCCCTTCCCGCCCCGGGAGCTGACCGACGCCGACATCGAGCGGACCATCGGCGACTACGCCCGCGCCGCCCGGCTCGCCCGGCAGGCCGGCTACGACGGCGTCGAGATCATGGGCTCCGAGGGCTACCTCATCAACGAGTTCATCGCCCGCCAGACCAACCAGCGCACCGACCGCTGGGGCGGCGCCTACGAGAACCGGATGCGCTTCCCGGTGGAGATCGTGCGCCGGGTGCGTGAGGCGGTCGGCGAGGACTTCATCGTCATCTACCGGCTGTCCATGCTGGACCTCGTCCCCGGCGGCTCCTCGCTCGACGAGGTGGTCACGCTCGCCAAGGCCGTCGAGGCCGCCGGTGCGACGATCATCAACACCGGCATCGGCTGGCACGAGGCCCGCATCCCCACCATCGCGACCTCCGTGCCGCGCGGCGCCTACACCTGGGTCACGAAGAAGCTGATGGGCGCGGTCTCCGTGCCGCTGGTGACGACGAACCGCATCAACACCCCCGAGCTCGCCGAGCAGTTGATAGCCGACGGCGGCGCCGACATGGTGTCGATGGCCCGTCCGATGCTGGCCGACCCCGACTTCGTCGCCAAGGCCGCGGACGGCCGGCCCGAGGCCATCAACACCTGCATCGGCTGCAACCAGGCCTGCCTCGACCACACCTTCAGCGGACAGATCACCTCCTGCCTGGTCAACCCGCGCGCCTGCCACGAGACCGAGCTGGTCCTCGCGCCGACCCGGCTGCGCAAGCGGGTCGCCGTCGTGGGCGCCGGTCCGGCCGGCCTCGCCTGCGCCGTGAGCGCGGCCGAACGCGGCCACGCGGTCACCCTGTTCGACGCGGCGAGCGAGATCGGCGGCCAGCTCAACGTGGCCCGACAGGTGCCCGGCAAGCAGGAGTTCGACGAGACGCTGCGCTACTTCCGCCACCAGCTCGACGCGCACGGCGTGGACGTACGGCTCGACACCTGGGCCGGTGCCGAGGACCTCGCCGACTACGACGAGGTGGTCGTCGCCACCGGCGTCACCCCGCGCACCCCGGAGATCCCCGGCGTCGACCACCCCAGCGTCGTGGGCTACCTGGACGTCCTGCGCGACAAGGCCCCCGTCGGCGACCGGGTCGCGATCCTCGGCGCGGGCGGCATCGGCTTCGACGTCGCCGAGTACCTCACCGACGGCGGCGACAAGGCGCACGAGGACCCGGCGACGTACTTCCGCCAGTGGGGCGTCGACCTGGACTACCGCGCGCCCGGCGGCCTGGCCGCCCCCGAGCGCCCCGCCCCGCCGCGCACCGTGCACCTGCTCCAGCGCAAGACCAGCAAGGTCGGCGCCGGTCTCGGCAAGACCACCGGCTGGATCCACCGCACCGAGCTGAAGCACCGCGGCGTCACCATGGTCCCGGGCGTGCGCTACGACCGGATCGACGACGCCGGACTGCACATCACCGTCGGTGACGAGAGCACGGTCCTCGCCGTCGACACGATCGTGCTGGCCACCGGGCAGGAGCCGCGCCGCGGCCTGTACGAGGAGCTGGTCGCCGCCGGCCGCAACGCGCACCTCATCGGCGGCGCCGACGTGGCCGCCGAGCTCGACGCCAAGCGCGCCATCAAGCAGGGCACGGAGCTGGCGGCGGCGCTGTAGCCGCGGTACGGCGCGTCCCTAGGATGACTCCATGTCACTCCCGCACGCGATCCTCACCGCCCTGCTAGAGAAGCCGTCGTCGGGCCTGGACCTGACCCGCCGCTTCGACAGGTCGATCGGCTACTTCTGGTCGGCGACGCATCAGCAGATCTATCGCGAGCTGGGACGACTGGAGACCGAGGGGTACATCCGCGCCCTGCCGGCCGAACAGCCGGCCCGCGGGCAGAAGAAGACCTACGAGGTCCTGCCCGCGGGCCGCGCGGAACTGGCCCGCTGGACGGCCGCCGCCCAGGATCCGAAACCGCACCGCGACGCGCTGCTGCTGCGGCTGCGCGCCGCGGCCGTGGTCGGCACCACGGGTCTCGAAGCCGACCTGCGCCGCCATCTCGACCTGCACCGAGGCCAGTTGGCCGAGTACCGGCAGATCGAGGAGCGGGACTTCCCGCCCGGCACGGACGGCGACCAGGACCGGCTGCGGCACCTCGTGCTGCGCGCGGGCATCGATCTGGAGACCTTCTGGACGGGCTGGCTCACGCACGCGCTGGCGGAGTTCGCGCAGCTGGAGCAACAGCCGGAGCAGCCGTCGGAGCGACAGCCGAAGCGATAGCCGGAGCACGACGACCGGGCGTGAGCGCCGGGCCCGGGCGGGGGCCCTAGAAGCGGCGCGGCCGGGAGCGTCGGCGCAGGATGAAGTACGTGGCGACGACACCGCCGCCCACCAGCGCTCCGCCCGCGGCCGTCGGCAGGTCGCCGAAGTCCCGTGTGCCGCCGCCGAGACCCCCCAGGACGCCGCCCGTCGGCGGGGTCGTGGGGGAGGGGGCGGGCACCGGCAGGGACGTCGCGGTGGTGGTCGTCCCGGACTGCCCCGAGACGACCACGGACTGGGTGCCGGCGGTGGCGCTGTTCGAGCAGGTGACCACGACCGTGTAGGTGCCCGGGGCGACGTTTGCCCAGGCCGCGGACTGGCCGGCGCCGGTGCCGGAGAGCGTCGCCTGCCGCCCTTCGGAGAAGGCCCCCTGGTTGGGGGTGAGGAGGGAGGCGGTGCCCCAACTGCCGTTCAGCTGCGCGCACGCGGTGGTCGTCACCGAGACCGTCGTTCCGGTCGTGCTCACCGAGATGCCCGGACCTCGGGCCAGGGCCGGCGCGGGGGCCAGGGCGAGCGGCAGTGCCGCGGCGGCCGCGCAGGTCGGGCCGGCGCGCAGAAGGAGGTGGGCAGTGCGCATCGGTGTCCTCCGGCGGCACGGTCGGCGGAACGTCCTGGCGCCGCCGAGATCGGGGAAGGCCGTGCCCCTCAAGTGCAGCCAACGCGCCCGCGGATCGGCCCGCATTCCGGCCGCCCCCAGACAGGTGACCGGATTCCTTCCGCGACGGATCACGCCGGGAGTTCAGGGGGCCGTCGTGCCACCCGTCCCCGTCGGCACCGTCAACTCCGGGGAGAATCCGCCCCAGGTGCCGTCCGGCAGCCTGGCCCGCAGCCGCACCCGGTGCCGCGTCCCGGCCTCCCGTCCCACGTAGAAGCTGTACGTCGCCCGGCCGCGCGGCGGGGTCCCGCCCCAGGTCAGGGAGGTGGCCGGACGGCCGTCGAGCTGGATCTGATACTCGGTGACCACGCCGTCCGTGCGCGGCGGGACCCAGGACAGGTCGAGGTAGCAGGCCCCGTCCGCCGTGCGGGTCGTCGCGCGGAAGGCGGACGGCGCGGTGTCCCGGCCGTCGTCGGTGCCGGGCGCGGTGGTGAGGGCGACGGTGTCGCTGGCGGGCGAGAGATTGTCCGCGGCGTCCCGGGCCCGGACGGTGAACGAGTAGCGGGTGTCCGGCCGCAGCCCGGTCACCACCGTCGCCGTCTGACCCCCGCCGACGCCGTGGATCTTCGCCCCGCCCTGGTAGATCTCGTACGAGACCACCTTCCGGTCGTCCGTCGAGGCGGACCAGGACAGCTGGACGGCCCGGCCGCCCGCCGCCCGCCCGGCGAGGCGGCCCGGACGGGTCGGGGCCGAGCGGTCCGTCGCCACGGCCGCCGGAGTCGTGGCGCGCACCCCGCGGCTGCGCGGCCCGAGCCGGCCGGCGGAGTCCCGGGCGCGCACGGTGAAGACGTACGCGGTGGACGGGTGGAGCCGGACGACGTCGACCATGCGGGTG
The DNA here is from genome assembly GCF_055584385.1 of Streptomyces sp. NPDC104096. Lineage (NCBI taxonomy): Bacteria > Bacillati > Actinomycetota > Actinomycetes > Kitasatosporales > Streptomycetaceae > Streptomyces > Streptomyces sp. NPDC104096. The sequence goes on along the minus strand of NZ_JBVJMD010000025.1, from coordinate 122,368 downwards.
GAGCCGGGCACCTCCGTCACCTTCGTGGGGCCGCGGTACACCTCGTACCCGTCGATCCCCGGGGCCGCGTTCCACATGACGTGCACGCTGGTCGCGCTGCCCGCGACGGCGGTGACCCCGGTCGGCGCACCGGGCATCCGGCCGGTCTCCTCCTCGGCCCCCGACCAGCCGCAGGACGCGACCAGCAGGAGCCCGCACAGCGGCAGCACACGGCGCACGACTCGCCTCCCGTCAGGGCAGAGCACGGCGGCAATGGTCCGGACCAATATGACGCCGTTGTTGCTGTCCCTTCAAGAGGGCGGCAGCCCGGAGGCCTCTGCGGCGATCCGTACGGCGACTTGTGCGGCGGTCCGGGGGCGCCATTGGTGACAGCGCGGGGAGGTTACGTATGCTGAACTTCCTCACGGCCGAACTCTCCGGACGGAGCGGGGAGTTCACGCCCGTGGCGCGGACCGCTGTCGTCGCTGATGCCGCGCCGGTGCGGGTGTCCGGGCGGCCGGGACCTGGAAGGGTTCCGGCCCCCGGCCCCGGTCGGACCGCCGGGGAGGGCCGCGTCGGCCAGGGCGCGTGACCGCGCCCTGATCCTCCGCGGTCGGCCCGTGCGCGGCGGCTCGGCTGCCTCCCGCGGGCGTCCTCACACCTTGCGGTAGGCGTACGCCTCCGATGCCGCCGCCTCCACCGCGCCCAGGTCGGCTCCCGTCGACGCCGTGACGACCGCGGCGACCGCGCCCTCGACGAACGGGGCGTCGACCAGGCGGGTGTTCTCGGGCAGTTCGTCGCCCTCCGCCAGCAGTGCCTTCACGGTCAGCACGGCGCTGCCGAGGTCGGTGAGGACGGCGACCCCCGCGCCCCCGTCGACGGACGCGGCCGCGGCGGCGACGAGCTCGGCGCTGGTCCCGAAGCCACCGCCCGTGGTGCCGCCCGCCGCCGCGACGGACACCGCCCTCCCGCCGCCCGCCAGCCCCTGCGCCATCTCGGCCACGGACTCGGCCACCCGCGCGCTGTGCGACACCAGCACGATCCCGACCAGCTTCGTGTCATTCATGGCCCGCCTCCACGAGAGCGGCGATCAACAGCGCCGACGAGGTCGCACCGGGGTCCTGGTGGCCGATGCTGCGCTCGCCCAGATAGCTGGCCCGGCCCTTGCGGGCCTGGAGCGGAACGGTCGCCTCGGCGCCCTCCTCGGCGGCGGCGCGAGCCGCGCCGAAACCGGCGCCGAGGGCGTCGACCGCCGGCACCAGGGCGTCGACCATGGTCTTGTCGCCGGGAGCGGCGCCGCCGAGCGCCATGACGGCGTCCACGCCCGCCCGCAGGGCCGTCGCGAACTGCTCCTCGTCCACCTCGGCGGCCTCGCCGAGCGCCTTGCCGGTACGGCGCAGCAGGGTCCCGTAGAGCGGTCCGGACGCGCCGCCGACGGTGGAGATGAGCTGCCGTCCGGCGAGCGTCAGGACCGCGCCCGGGGTCTGCGGCGCCTCCTTGTCCAGCGTGGCGGTCACCGCGGCGAACCCCCGCTGGAGGTTGCTGCCGTGGTCGGCGTCCCCGATCGGCGAGTCGAGGGCGGTGAGCCGTTCCGCCTCGCGGTCGACGGCAGTGGCGGCCGCCGTCATCCAGCGGCGGAAGAAGTCGGCGTCGAGCACGGGATCTCCTTGCGTGATAGGTACCTCGGCCGTCGGTTCCACCGGGTCAGACACCCCAGCGCAGGCCGGGCGTCCTGACGGGCGCGTCCCACAGCCGCAGCAGTTCCTCGTCGACCTGGCACAGCGTCACCGAGGCGCCCGCCATGTCGAGCGAGGTCACGTAGTTGCCGACGAGCGTGCGGGCGACGGGCACCCCGCGCTCCCTGAGCACCCGCTGCACCTCGGCGTTGAAGCCGTACAGCTCCAGCAGCGGGGTCGCGCCCATGCCGTTGACCAGGAGGAGGACGGGGTTGCGTACGGGCATGTCGTCGAGGATGGCGTGGACGGCGAAGTCGGCGATCTCGCCCGAGGTCATCATCGCCCGGCGCTCCCGGCCCGGCTCGCCGTGGATGCCGATGCCCAGCTCCAGCTCGCCCGGCGGCAGGTCGAAGGTGGGGGATCCCTTCGCGGGCGTGGTGACCGCGCCGAGCGCCACACCGAAGCTGCGGGAGTTCTCGTTGACCTGCCGGGCGATCGACTCCACCTGCTCCAGCGGCCGTCCCTCGGCGGCGGCCGCCCCGGCCAGCTTCTCCACGAACAGCGTGGCCCCGGTGCCGCGGCGGCCGGCCGTGTACAGGCTGTCGGTGACCGCCACGTCATCGTTGACCAGCACCTTGGCGATCCGGATGCCCTCGTCCTCGGCGAGTTCGGCGGCCATGTCGAAGTTGAGGACGTCCCCGGTGTAGTTCTTCACCACGAACAGCACCCCCGCTCCGCTGTCCACGGCCGCCGCCGCCCGCACCATCTGGTCGGGCACGGGTGACGTGAACACCTCGCCGGGGCACGCGGCGGACAGCATCCCGGGACCCACGAAGCCGCCGTGCAGGGGCTCGTGCCCCGACCCGCCGCCGGACACGAGGGCGACCTGCCCGGCCACGGGGGCGTCCCGCCGTACGATCACGCGGTTCTCCACGTCGACGGTCAGCTCCGGATGGGCCGCCGCCATGCCCCGCAGAGCGTCCGCGACCACGGACTCCGGGACATTGATGAGCATCCTCATGGGTACCTCCCGGTCAGATTAACTGAGGGGTTCCTGGTCTGCGCTTTCCCCGGCCAAACCCAGTGCGAATCGGCGGGAGGGTCATCACCCCCAGTATCGGCCTTGTGGTAGCGAAGGTCACGTGTGCACGCTCGTACGAGCGGGACCCGTGTGTCCGGCAAGGAGGTCCGCCGGGTTCAGGACGCGAGCACCTCGTTCTCGTCCCGGGACCGCGCCACCGCCCGGGCGAGGTCGTCGAGCAGGTCCTGAAGCGCCGTCAGGGTGGGCCCGTCCGTGAGACGGCCGTCCGTCACCTTGCGGGTGGCCCGGGGGATGCGCAGCCCGTCCGGGAGGACGTTCGCCACGGGTGCCGGGCAGTCGAGGGATGCGTCCTCGACGATGTGGCGCAGCCGGCCGGCCGCGAAGTCCGGGTCCATCGGCACGTCCAGGCGTCACCGAGTGCAGGGCGATCGCCTGCGCGGCGGTCGGCAGGGACCTCGGCGGCAGCCCGAAGGCGCGGGCCGCCGCGGTGACACGCGCCCCCACCGTGCTGTCGAGTGGTACGTCGAAGCGCCGGTGACAGGCGCCGGTGGCGCGACCCGCGGTGAGCAGCGGCAGCGGCGCCGGCTCGGCACCGGCCAACTCGGCGGCCCAGAACGCACGGTGCTCCTCGCTCTGCTCCGCCTTCCGTCCGACGGCGACGAACTCGCGGTAGGTGGAGGTGGTTTCCGGCAGCCGCAGATCCCCGTCCGCGGGTGAGGCGCCGTAGCGTTCCACGGTCTCGTCGAGCATCGCCGCGTCGCTCCACCCGTCGAGCACGACATGGTGATCCACCACACCGGGCCGGAAGGAGTCCTCGGCCTGCGGGTGCGCGGTGAAGGCCGGCAGCGGGGCGGCAGTCAGGTCGAACGCGTGCTGCTCGGCGGTCCCGGCCCACTCGGAGAGGAAGTCGTCGCGCACGGTGTCGTCCGCGCCCGGGAGCCGCTCGTCCACGGTGAGCGGGACGCGCACCTCGCGGTGCACCGACCGGAACGGTTCGTCCGGGGCCCTCGGACACCGCCCGGCCGCCCGCGGGCCGACGCCGGGGACACCGGCGTTCCCGGGTGCGTCAGCCGGTCTTGTGGCCCCAGCGCGGACCCACCAGGTCCCATTCCCTGCCCCACTGGTCGATGCGCCGCCGGTCGAGCCGCCACCGGACGACCGCCCCGGCCCCGACGAGCAGACCGGCCAGCCCCAGCGCCGCACCCGTGCCGAGCAGGGCCGACTCGAAGGAGCCCTCCGCGACGCTCGGCGGCTCGGCGCTGAGCGTGCCCCGGGCGTTCAGCCAGACCATGACCGAGGTGCCGGCCTTCAGCCCGCCCGGCACCGGAGCCTGGTCCGTGTGGGTGGAGCCGTCGGCCGCCGTCCAGCGGATCTGCGCCGGGACCCGCCCGTCCACTCCCTCGGTCGCGGCGGTGGGCGGCGCGACATCGTCGAGGACGACGGCCGCGACGGAGTACCGTTCGGCGCGCTGACGGGCGAACTCCTGGTCGGCCGCGTGCGTCGTCACCAGACCGGCCAGCGTTCCGCCCACCACGACGGCCACCCAGACGGCGAGCATGACCCACGCCTCGACGATGTCGTCGCGCCGACGCAGCGGACTGCTCCGCCACCGCCACAGGCGGCGCATCCTGTTGCCGTTGCCGCTGCTCATAGGCTCGCACCTCCCTTTCACCGTACGCTCGTGTCGCCTGGGCCGCATGGGACCCGAGGACCTCGCCGGTACGACCCGGGCACCTCGGCCGAGGCACCGGCCCCCTCGGCCTCCGTCCCGGCCCTCACTCCGGCCTCCGGCCCCGGCCGGGCACGGGACCCACCCCTGCCTCCGACCCCGGCTCCGGCCCGCTCCCTCGTCCTTCCGGACACCCACCCGGGCTCCGTACGGCCTCCGTACTGGCTCCACCCGGGCTCCGCACGGCCTCCACCCGGGCGTCGGCACGACGCTTTCCGCACCGGCAGCGCTCCTTCCGGCCACCGTCGGACACCGGAACAGGCGGCCGACCGGCCGGGGAGCGCCGCGTCCCCCGGAGGGTTGCCCGGATTCGGCCGGATGGGCCGGTACTCCTGCCCGCTCCCCGCGGGACGGGGGAGGGTGGGAGGGAAACGGACCGGCACCTCCGACGAACACCGATCCGGAAGGGAATCCAAGATGTCCGTCGACACGCGGCAGGAGTACGCCCCGCTCACCGACGACGAGCTCAGGACGCTCGACGCCCACTGGCGCGCGGCGAACTATCTGGCCGTCGGCCAGATCTACCTCATGGCCAACCCGCTGCTGGCCGAGCCGCTGCGCGCCGAGCACATCAAGCCGCGGCTGCTCGGCCACTGGGGCACCTCGCCCGGACTGAACCTGGTCTACACCCACCTCAACCGAGTGATCCGGGCCCGCGACCTGAACGCCCTGTGCATCTGGGGGCCCGGTCACGGCGGACCGGCGGTGGTCGCCAACTCCTGGCTGGAGGGCTCGTACAGCGAGACGTACCCGGACATCACCCGGGACGCGTCCGGCATGGCCCGGCTCTTCCGGCAGTTCTCCTTCCCCGGCGGTGTCCCGAGCCATGTGGCGCCCGAGACGCCGGGCTCCGTCCACGAGGGCGGCGAGCTCGGTTACGCGCTCTCGCACGCCTACGGAGCCGCGTTCGACAACCCCGACCTGCTCGTCACCTGCGTCATCGGCGACGGCGAGGCGGAGACCGGGCCGATGGCCACGTCGTGGCACTCCAACAAGTTCCTCGACCCACGCAACGACGGCGCGGTCCTGCCGATCCTCCACCTCAACGGCTACAAGATCGCGAACCCGACGGTGCTCGCCCGCATCCCCGAGTCCGAACTGGACGAACTGCTGCGGGGCTACGGCCACGACCCGATCCACGTCACCGGCGACGACCCGGACGTCGTCCACCGGGCGATGGCCCGCGCCCTGGACACCGCGGTGGACCGGATCGCGGAGATCCAGCGCGCCGCACGCGAGGAGCACGCCACCGAACGCCCCCGCTGGCCGGTCATCGTGCTGCGCACCCCGAAGGGCTGGACCGGCCCGGCGACCGTCGACGGCGTGCCGGTGGAAGGCACCTGGCGCGCCCACCAGGTGCCGCTGGCCGGCGTCCGGGACAACCCGGAGCACCTGCGGCTGCTGGAGGCGTGGCTGCGCTCCTACCGTCCCGAGGAACTGTTCGACGAGCACGGCCGCCCCCGCCCCGACGTCCTGGCCTGCCTCCCCGCGGGCGCCCGCCGGCTGGGCGCCACCCCGTACGCCAACGGCGGGCTGCTGCTGCGCGAACTCCCGCTGCCCGCCCTGGAGACGTACGCCGTCCCGGTCGAGAAGCCGGGCCTCACCCTGCACGAACCCACCCGGGTCCTGGGCGAGTTGCTCCAGCACGTGATGGCGGCCACCGCCGACCGGCGCGACTTCCGTCTCGTGGGCCCCGACGAGACCGCCTCCAACCGGCTCGACGCCGTCTACGCCGCCACGGGCAAGGCCTGGCAGGGCCAGACCCTCGACGTCGACGAACACCTCGACCCGCACGGACGGGTGGTGGAGATGCTGTCCGAACACACCTGCCAGGGATGGCTGGAAGGCTATCTGCTCACCGGCCGGCACGGACTGTTCTCCTGCTACGAGGCGTTCACGCACATCGTCGACTCGATGGTGAACCAGCACATCAAGTGGCTGCGTGTGACCCGCCGGCTGCCCTGGCGCGCGCCCGTCGCGTCCCTCAACTACCTGCTCACCTCGCACGTGTGGCGCCAGGACCACAACGGCTTCTCCCACCAGGACCCCGGTTTCGTCGACCACGTCCTCAACAAGAGCCCGGAAGTGGTGCGGGTCTACTTCCCGCCGGACGCCAACACCCTGCTGTCGGTGGCGGATCACGCGCTGCGCAGCCGCGACTACGTCAATGTGATCGTGGCCGGCAAGCAGCCCTGTTTCGACTGGCTGTCGATGGACCAGGCCCGCGTCCACTGCGCGCGCGGCGCGGGCATCTGGGAATGGGCGGGCACCGAGGACGGCACCCGTGAACCGGACGTGGTGCTCGCCTGCGCCGGTGACGTGCCCACCCAGGAGGTGCTGGCCGCGGCGCAGTTGTTGCGCCGGTATCTGCCGGAGCTGGCGGTGCGCGTGGTGAACGTCGTCGACATCGCCCGTCTGCTGCCGAAGGAGGAACACCCGCACGGCATGAGCGACTTCGAGTTCGACGGCCTGTTCACCCCGGACCGGCCGGTGGTCTTCGCCTACCACGGCTATCCGTGGCTGATCCACCGCCTCGCCTACCGCCGCAGCGGCCATCACCACATGCATGTCCGCGGCTACAAGGAGATCGGCACCACGACCACGCCGTTCGACATGGTGGTCGGCAACGACCTCGACCGCTACCGCCTGGTCATGGACGTCATCGACCGCGTCCCGAACCTCGCGGTGCGGGCGGCCGGCGTACGGCAGCGGATGGAGGACGCCCGGCAACGTCACCACGAGTGGATCCGCGAGCACGGCGTCGACCTCCCGGAGGTGGCGGAGTGGGCGTGGGAGGGCTGAGCGCCTGAGAGCTCCGGCCGCGAGCGACCGGGCGGAGGCGGTGGTTCGGCAGGGCGCACGCACGGGGGCGGACGGCGCAGAGGCAGGAGCAGGCGCGGTCACGGCATGCGCCCTGTCACGGCCTCTCGCCGGGCGCCTACAGTGTGGCGCCACGGCCCTGCGAGGGGGATGCCGCAGGGCCGAGTCCCACCACGTGGTCCCCGGCCGTCCCGCCACGGCCGCCGACCGTACCGGGCGCGGCCGCGCACACCGGCTCGGCTCCATCGGAGCGCAGGGGTGCCGACGGCCACGCGTGCGACAGGCACCACCCCTGTGAACCCGCTCGGTCCGCAACGTCGGCAGCCCCGCGGACCGAGCGCGCGTCGAACCCTGGAGGCCGCTGTGTCCCGACCGTGCATCGCCCTGATCGCCGACCCCACGTCCACCGAAGGCTGCCGGGAGTACCTGGCCGAGGCGGTGGAACTGCTCACCGGCGCCCCGCCGGTCCGGATCGACGCCCGGCACTTCGGAGCCGGCGGGACGGGCCGTGGCGTCCTCGAAGGGGGCCGATTACGGCTGTACGTCCCACAGGAGGAGACGGACGTGCTCCCCGACGTGGTCGTGCTCTACGAGATCCAGCCCCACCGCCGTCACGAACTCGCCGCGTTCCAGCGCCTGCTGGAGGCCCCGGAGGTGGTGTCCCTGGGCACCGGCCCGGCCGCCTGGCGTACGGCGACGCAGAAGAACCTGACCGTCGAGCGCTTCGCCCGCGACGGCGTCGCCCAGATGGAGACCGTCGTCCTGTCCCGGCCCGAACGGCGGGAAGCGGCCGCCGCGTTCGACCGGCTCGGCGGTGACGTCTGGGCCCGGCCCGTGGTCGGCACCGGCGGCAACGACACCTTCCACATCACCACCGGGGACCAACTCGACGACGCCACCGACTACTACGCGCGCTGCGGCTCCGACTGGCTGATGTCCCGCGACGCGGGCAACGTCACCGCGGACGGCATGCGCCACCAGTTCCGGGTGTTCGTCCTGGGCGGTCGCGTCGTGCACGCCCGTGAGCACCTCCAGCCGGAACCGGACACGCCCTGCAACACCTGCCGGGGCGCCACCCCCGTCCACCTGACGCCGCAGGAGCTGTCCCCGCGCCTGGCCGAACTCGCCGTCGCCGCCACCGAGTCGGTCGGACTGCCCTTCGCCGGGGTCGACCTGGCGGTCGAGAACGGGGGAGTGGTCTTCGAGGTCAACGTCCAGCCCGCGTTCGTGGACGGCGAACTCCAGGCCGTGGCCGTCCCGTACATCCAGGCACATCTCGACGCCCTCGCCCTGCTGCGCGGGGACCGCCAGGTCCTTCCGCGCCCGGCCCGGCCGACCCTCGACCGGGGCGGTCAGCTCTCCGCCTGATCGGGCCGGGCCGCGGCATGAACACCTCGCCGCGGCCCGGGGGCGGGCCCCGGCGGCCTCACAACTTCAGGGTGAACCAGGTCGTCTTGCCCTCGTCGGTCGGCCGGACGCCCCAGTTGTCGGCGAGGGTGCGTACGAGGATCAGGCCCCGGCCGGACTCGTCGCCCTCGCCGGCCCGCCGTGGCTGGGGGAGCTGTGGGCTGCGGTCGCTGACCTCGACGGTGAGGTCGGTGGCGGTGCGGTGCAGATGCAGCCCGAGCGGGCCCTGCGCGTGCTGGACGGCGTTGGTCAGGGTCTCCGAGAGCAGCAGGAGGGCGTCGTCGGCGTTGGCCGTGCAGTTCCACGAGGAGAGCGTCTTGTGGAGCAGGGCGCGGCCCTCGGGCACCGAGGCGGGCAGGGCCGGCAGGTCGGCGGCGACGGCCGCGAGCGGCGCGGCCGGCAACTGCGCGAGCAGCAGCGTGACGTCGTCGTTGTGGCTCTCGGCGTCCGGCAGCAGGCTCGCCAGCACATGGTCGGCGGCGGCCTCCAGACACGGGGTCCCGGAGAAGAAGCTGTTGAGCAGGACGGTCAGTTCGCCCAGTCTGACCTCGATGTCGCTGCCCGGCGTCTCGATCAGGCCGTCCGTGTAGAGCACCAGCGTGGCGCCCGGCGGTATGGCGCAGCTGGACTGCTCGTACAGGATGCCGCCGACGCCGAGCGGCGCGTTGACCGGGGCGGGGAGTTCGCGGATCATGTTCCCCGCACCGGCGACGAGGACCGGCAGATGCCCGGCGGAGCAGACGGTCACCGTGCCCGCGTCCGGGGCGATGACGAGGTAGCAGCAGGTGACCAGTTGGTCGGGGACGTCCAGGTCGGTCACGCAGGTGTCCAGGGCCTGCATGAGCTGTCGGGGCTGCATCCCGGTCTTGGCCAGCGCGTGCGCGGCCGAGCGCAACTGGCCCATGACGGCCGCGGCTTCGAGACCGCGGCCCATGACGTCGCCGATCAGCACCCCGACCCGGTCGGCGCCCAGCGGGATCAGGTCGAACCAGTCACCGCCCACACCGGCGCCCTGGGTGGCGGGCCGGTAGCGGCTCGCCGTGGCCAGTCCCGGCAGGGCGGGCGGGGTGCCCATGAGACTGCGCTGGAGGGTGAGCGCGATGTGCCGCTGCTGTTCGTACAGCGCGGTGAGTTCGGCCTCGGCGCGCTTGCGGTCGCTGATGTCGCGCACGATGGCGCAGGCCCCGACCACCCTGCCGTGGGCGTCCCGGGTGGGCCAGAGCGTGACGTCCACGTCCAGCAGCTCGCCGGTCCGGGTGACCCGCAGGGTCTCGAAGTGCTCGACCCGCTCACCGTGCCGCAGCCGCTCCAGCAGCGCGCTGATCTCGCCCTCCAGCTCGGCCGGGGCCAGCAGCGAGACGTGCCTGCCGATCGCCTCCTCGGCCGTGTAGCCGTACAGCCGTTGGGCGGCCGCGTTCCAGTAGGTGATGTACCCGTCGAGGGTCTTGGCGAGGATCGCGTCCTGGGAGGACTCCACGAGCGCGGCCAGCTCGTTGATGCGGGCCTCGGCGGCCTTGCGGTCGCTGACGTCGCGCACGGCGGCGGACACGAGCAGTCCCTCCGCGGTCTCCAGCGGGCTGAGACTGATCTCCACCGGGAACTCGGTGCCGTCCTTGCGGATCCCGTGCAGTTCGAGCCCGGCCCCCATCGGGCGCACCTGCCGGTTGGCCGTGTAGTCCCCGCGGTGCTGCGTGTGCTGGGGGCGGAAGCGTTCCGGGATCAGCAACTCGACCGGACGGCCGAGCAGTTCCTCGCGGTGGTAGCCGAACAGGGCCTCGGTCTGGGCGTTGACGAGCTTGATGACCCCGGTGTCGTCGACGATCACCATGGCGTCGGGCGCGGCCTCCAGCAGACCCCGGAAGCGCTCCTCGGCCCCTCCGGGAACACCCTCCGGCGTCCGGGTCCCGCAGCGGCACCGTTTCTGCTTCTGGTGCTGCCTCGGGCCGGGCGACGGCGCCGGTCCCGCCTCAACCAAGTCGGTCATGCTCACCCCATCCTGCTTAACGGTCTTGGACATCTCAGCGTCTTCCGGCCACCCCCATGGCGTGATGTCGCTTACTGTCCGTGTCCTGCCCGAACCTGTCCGTCATCGCCCTCTCCCGGGCGGCGGTGCGAGGCAGCCGCGGCCGGCGGCTCCGCGGCGGGTGCCGTTCGCGGTCCGGCCGGCCCGGCGGGTCGGGACCCCGGTGCAGGTCAGGGCGGGTCGGTGCCGGTCGCCGGGTTCGGGCCGGGGCGGCGGCCCGCGCGGCTCTCGCGCTGCGGACGGCCGTGGCCACCGGCACTCTGAGAGACGGCGGCGCCGCGGAGCGAGCGCCGGCCGCCGACGGGCCCCGGCTCCTTCGGCGCCGGCCGGGTCGGCAGGGACACGGAGGAACTGGACCATGAAGGCAGCAGTCGTGCAGGCGTTCGGCCGGCCGTTGGTGATCGAGGACCGCCCCGATCCCGTGCCCGGCCCCGGCCAGGTGCGGGTCCGGGTCGAGGCGAGCGGTCTGTGTCATACCGACATCCACGCGGCGCACGGCGACTGGCCGGTCAGGCCGAGCCCGCCGTTCGTGCCGGGCCACGAGGGGGTCGGCCTGGTCGAGGAGCTCGGTACCGGTGTCACCCACCTCGGCGTCGGACAGCGGGTCGCCGTGCCGTGGCTCGGGTGGGCCTGCGGCCGGTGCGAGCACTGCCGGTCCGGCTGGGAGACGCTGTGCGAGCAGCAGATCAACACCGGCTACGGCTGCGACGGCGGTCACGCCGAGAAGATGCTGGCCTGGGCCGACTTCGCCCAGCCGGTGCCCGACGGGGTCGGCGCCTTCGACGCCGCCCCGCTGACCTGCGCCGGTGTCACCACGTACAAGGCGCTGAAGGTCGCCGGTGTGCGGCCCGCGCAGCTCGTGGCGATCTCGGGTGTGGGCGGGCTCGGGCATCTCGCCGTGCAGTACGCGAAGATCGCCGGAGCCACCGTCGCCGCCGTCGACATCTCCGACGAGAAACTGCGGCTGGCCACCGAGCTCGGCGCCGACCTCGTCGTCGACGCCCGCACGGAGGACGTGGGCGCCGTGCTCAGGAAGCACGGCGGTGCGCACGCCGCCGTCGCCCTCGCGGTCGACGAGGAGTCGTTCGCGGCCGTCAACTCGGGACTGCGCCGGGGCGGCAAGCTGGTCATGGTGGCGCTGCCCGCGCACGGCACCATCCAGGTCCCCGTCTTCGACACGGTCCTGAACGGCACCTCGGTGATCGGTTCGATCGTCGGCACCCGCCAGGACCTCGCCGAGGTCTTCGAGCTGCACGCGGCGGGCCGTACCAGGGTGATCTACGAGACCCGGCCGCTGGACACCGTGAACGAATCCATCGACGAGGTCCTGCGGGGCCAGGTCAAGGCGCGGATCGTCTTCGACCTCGGCGCGGCGGGCTGAGGGCGGGGCCCGGGGCGCTCCGGCGGCCCCGGGCCGTCACAGCCCGGCGCAGTGGTCCGGCACGTAGGTCTGCAGTTCACGCGGCGGCCGGGTGTACCCGGTCGACGGGGGACGTTCCGGCAGCCGGAGCACCGGTGGCGGAACGTCGCGGTAGGGCAGGGACCCCAGCAGATGGGCGATGGTGTTCAGCCGGGCCCGGCGCTTGTCGTCGCTCTCCACGACGTACCAGGGCGCCTCACGGGTGTCGGTGTGCACCAGCATCTCGTCCTTGGCCCGTGAGTAGGCCTCCCAGTGGGTGATCGACGCCAGGTCCATGGGGGACAGCTTCCAGCGGCGCAGCGGGTCCTCCAGCCTGCGCCGGAAGCGCTCCTGCTGCTCGGTGTCGCTCACCGAGAACCAGTACTTGCGCAGCAGCATCCCGTCCTCGACGAGCATCCGCTCGAAGACCGGGCACTGGCGCAGGAAGAGCCGGTACTCCTCCCGGGTGCAGAAGCCCATCACGTGCTCCACCCCGGCCCGGTTGTACCAGGACCGGTCGAACAGCACGATCTCCCCGGCGGCCGGCAGATGCTCCACGTACCGCTGGAAGTACCACTGGGTGCGCTGGCGCTCGGTCGGTCTGGGCAGCGCGGCGATCCGGGCGACCCGGGGGTTGAGGTACTCGGCGACCCGCTTGATCGTGCCGCCCTTGCCGGCCGCGTCCCGCCCCTCGAAGACGACGACGAGCCGGGCGCCCTCCGCCCGGACCCACTCCTGGAGTCTCACCAGCTCGGTCTGGAGGCGCAGCAGTTCCTGCTCGTACGTCTTGCGCGGCAGCCTCGCCGTGTCCTTGCCCTCCGTGTCGGCCATGCCGTCCCTTCCCGCTCTCCGACCGGTCCGTGGCCGCGCCCGCGCGGACGGATCCGGGGCCGGCGTCGAAACGCCGGCCCCGGATCCGTGCCCTGTCGGGCGTGGGTTCAGTGGCCCCCGAGCCCGCCGCCGCCGAACGACCCGCTGGTGCCCCTGGCCCAGCGGGGCCGCTTCGTGGAGGTACTGCTCCGGGTGCCGAGATTGCCGTACCCGTGCAGGTCGTGCGGAAGCACCCGGCTGGAGCCCTTGGGCATCTCGTCCGGTTCACGGTTTTCCTGGACCTCGCGGACCGCGCCGCCCGGCGGCAGGTGCGGTTGTTCCTCTGGCCGTGGTGGGGGCGACTCGCGGCGTCGCACGATGGCACCCCAGTAGAAACCGCCGAGCAGGATGGCCACGACGACCAGGCCCGCCAGCAATGGTCCGAGAGTCAGCCAGCCGCTTTGCGCGGCTATCTGCGCGTTTGCGGTAATCATGCCCTTCGGATACCCGCTGGGATCGGGGTGAACCATATATTCCGCTGCGGTCCGCCCGGCTTCGGATTCCGCTGCGGTCTGCCGGGCTTCGGGTTTGGCCGGGGGGCGACGCGGCTACCCGCAGGGTGTGGCATTGACGACATCTGAGCAGGAGTTGTTCCGGTTCCTGGAGGACCGGTTCGCGTGTGCGCAGACGTGTGCCGACTGCGCCCGGGTGTGTGCCGTGCGCGCGAGCCTGGTGGATCCGGGTGGGAGTAGTGAGGAGCGGGAGCTCGTACGACGCAAGGCGATCATGTGCGCGGAGGTGTGCGACGCCACCTGCCGGGCGCTGGCCGAGCAGGGTGACGACACGGACGAGGCGGGTGTCCGCATCCAGCTGGAGTGGTGCCGCACCGTCTGTCTGGAATGTGCGCAGATGTTCGACGGGCAGCCGGAGGCGCAGGCGGCCGCGGACACCTGCCGCGCGTGCGCGCGGGCCTGTGCCGACTTCATGACCGCGCTGAGATGAGTCGGCGCGGCCTGCCGCGCCCGTGCCGGTCCGCGCGGACCTCCCCGCTCAAGCGGGTCCGCGCGGGCTTGCGTGCCCGGACGGACCCCCGCGCGCGGGTGAGTCCGCGCGGGCGTGCGCGCCGGTGCAGGTCCGGTCGCGCGCGACCGGTGGTGTGAGTCCCGTTCCCAATTTCTGGAACACGTTCTACGGTGTGCGCCGTCAGGACCGGCCGAGGGGAACCTGGAGGCGCCGTGCACCTCGATCACACACCCGATCAGCAGCGGCTGCGCACCGAACTGCGCGCCTACTTCGCCGGGCTGACGCCGGCCGACGCCTCCGCCCGCCATGCCGAGCCCGCCGCCCAGAAGCGGTTCTACCGGGAGACCGTACGGCGGCTCGGGTCGGACGGCTGGCTCGGGGTGGGCTGGCCGAAGGAGTACGGCGGACGCGGCCTGTCGGCGATGGAGCAGTTCATCTTCTTCGACGAGGCCGCCCAGGCCGGCGTCCCGCTCCCGCTGATGGCCCTCAACACCGTCGGTCCGACGATCATGCGGTACGGCACCGACGAGCAGAAGTCGTACTTCCTGCCCCGCATCCTCTCCGGCGAGATCGACTTCGCGATCGGCTACAGCGAGCCCGGCGCCGGCACCGACCTCGCCGCGCTGCGCACCCGCGCGGTACGGGACGGCGACACCTACGTCGTCGACGGGCAGAAGATCTGGACCACCAACGGGGACACGGCCGACTGGGTGTGGCTCGCGACGCGCACCGACCCGTCCGCCCCGCCCCACCAGGGCATCACCATGCTGCTGGTGCCGACCACGGACCCCGGCTACTCCTGCACCCTCATCAACACCCTCGCCGGACACGACACCACGGCCAGCTACTACGAGAACGTCCGCGTCCCCGTCTCGCGCCGCGTCGGCGCGGAGAACCAGGGCTGGCGGCTGATCACCAACCAGCTCAACCACGAGCGCGTGACCCTCGCCGCGCACGGCACCATGGCCGTCCGGGCCCTGCACGACGTACAGCGCTGGGCGCGGGAGACCAAGCTCGCCGACGGCCGACGGGTGGTCGACCTGCCCTGGGTGCGCCGCCGGCTCGCGCAGACCCACACCCGACTCGACGCCCTCAAGCTCATGAACTGGCGGATGGTGAGCGCCGTCCAGGACGGCACCCTCACCCCGCAGGAGGCCTCCGCCGTCAAGGTGTACGGCTCCGAGGCCCGGCGCGACGCCTACGCCTGGCTGCTGGAGATCGTCGGAGCCCCCGGCGCGCTCCAGGAGGGCTCCGCGGGCGCGGTCCTGCGCGGCGAACTGGAACGCGGCTACCGCTCGGCGGTGATCTTCACCTTCGGCGGCGGCAACAACGAGATCCAGCGGGAGATCATCGCGTGGATCGGCCTGGGGATGCCCCGGGTGCGCCGGTAGCGGCGTGTGACGAGGCTTTTCAGGCAGAGCCGGCAGGCTGGTGGCGCGCAGCCGCTCGTGGCAGCCGGGTGGCGGCGAGGCCGGGCAAGGCCAGGTAGTCGCGACCCGCCGAAGGTGCGGTAGCGGTGGGCTGTGACGGGCACGGCTGTCGTCAAGACCGCACCGCGGCCCCGGCCCGAGGCGCAGGTCAGATCCGGACGCCGAACTGGAAGGGCATGTTGCCGATCGACTCGTAGCGGACGAACGCGCCGGTGTGCGGGGCGTGCAGCACCTGGCCGTTGCCCGCGTAGAGGCCGACGTGGTGCTGGTCGCCGTAGAAGATGACCAGGTCACCGACCTGCAGATCGCTCTGCGAGTAGATGCGGGTGCCCGCGTCGGCCTGGGCCTCCGAGGTGCGGGGTATGGTCACGTCGGCCTGGGCGTACGCCCAGGAGGTGAGACCCGAGCAGTCGAAGGTGCTGGGGCCGGAGTGGGCGTACGCGTACGGTGATCCGATCACGCTCTGGGCGGCGGCGAACGCGGCGGCGGCGCGGCCCGAGGCGGCCTTGGTGGTGCCGAGGTCGACGCGCTCGCCGGCGCGGGTGGCCCGCTGCCGGTCCTGGGCGGCCAGCGCCGCCTTCTCCTGCGCGGTCAGCGTGTTGAGGAGCTTCCGCGCCGCGCCCAGCTTGCTCTGGACTTCCTTCTTCCTGCTCGCGAGCTTGGCCCGGGTGTCGGCGAGGTCCTTGAGCTTCGCGGAGGCCTCGGCGCGCTGCTGGGCGAGCGAACGCTGCTTCTCCTGGACCTTCTTGAGCGATTCGGCCTGCTGAGCGGTCAGCTGGTCCACGGCCGAGGCCTTGTCCAGGAAGTCGTCCGGGTTCGAGGAGAGGAAGAGCGCCACGGAGGGGTCGATGCCACCGGTGCGGTACTGGGCGCCGGCCATCGAACCGAGGCCGTCGCGCAGCTCGTTGAGCTCTTCCTGGCCGCGGGCGACGTTGTCCTGGAGAGCGCTGATCTGCTTCTGCAGCTTCTGCTGCTTCTCCCTGGCGCCGTCGAGCTTCTCGGTGGCCTGCTCGGCCTCTTCGTAGAGCTTGTCGACCTTGGCCTTGACCTCGTCCTTGTCGGGTTTCCCGGACGGCGCGGCATTGGCGACGTTGGCACTGAGGGCAACGGCGGCAGCGGCGGCGGTGGTGAACACGGTCACACGGGTGCGGCTCGGCTGCTTGGGCCGACGGTGGGACGTCACGAAAGCGAACTCCTTCTTCCTCCAGCCGCCTGCCGAAAACGCCGGCGAGCGGTGATCCTTCACTGTCACCCCCAGCGAGTGAACAACCGGGCAAAGGTTCGGATGGCGACTGTAGTGACTCGGTCTTCATTAGAGCAAGTGGCTTTGTAATGAGGGATGTTGAGTGACAGAGACGAGTTACGGCTTCCTTCGGAGTGCTGCCGGGTAGGTGGCAGGTGTTGATGTGGATTCGACCTGTCAAGGCGACACTCACGGCTGGTGTGCGAAATCCCGGGCACTCGCGCGGCCGGTTGTCGAGCTTCGCCGCGATGGCGTCGAGCTCGTCCTGGCTGAACGTCGCCAGGTTTGTTCCTTCGGGCGGATGCTGCCGGAGCAGCTCCTCGACCGGTCGGGCGTCGGTGATCCGTGAACGCCACTGGCCTTTCACCGTGTGGGGCTTGTTCTTCCGGATCGGGCGGCCAGTTCGAACGCGCTTGCACGGTTCGCGGGGGACCACTTTCCAGCGGGTGGTGTGGATCGTCCGGTAGACCGTCTCGTGGGTGATCCGCGTCCGCGGGTCGTCCCCGTGGTGCAGAGGCAAGTGTCCGACGATCTGTTCGGGCGACCACTCCTTCGCCGGCAGGGTCGGCGCCGCCTGCCTCCAACCGGCACTGTCGCTCTGGCCGGTTGAATCCGAGTCCGTCAAAACGGAGCTGGTTCAGCGGGAACCTTCGGCCGGTTGCCGGACACGTATGGAGCATGGAACTGAATGACGCTGGTCCCGCCGTACCGGTCGGAGGGATATCTGACCGAGAGCTGTGGGCGAGGGCCGTCGACGGCGACCGGGAGGCGTTCGGTCTGATCTTCGACCGTCATGGGAGGACCGTCTACAACCACCTGTTCCGGCGGACCGCCGACTGGTCCGAGGCCGAAGACCTCACGTCGACCGTGTTCTTGCACGCCTGGCGTCGACGATCGGAGACGGTGCTGGACCGCGACTCGGCCTTGCCGTGGTTGCTGGGCATCGCCGACCGCCTGCTGTCGAACACCAGGCGGCGGTTGAGGCGGGCCGAGGCGTTGCTGCGCCGGCTCGTCTCGCATGACGAGTCGGTGGGCGACCACGCGGACCGTGTCGCCGTCCTGGTCGACGACGAGCGTCGTATGTCGGAGATCCACCGGGCGCTGGCTCGGCTGCCGCGCCACGAACGCGAGGTCGTCGAGCTCTGCGTGTGGTCCGGCCTGGATCAGCAGGCGGCTGCGGCAACGCTGAAGGTGGCGGTCGGAACCGTGAAGTCCAGACTGCACCGGGCGCGGCGGAGGCTGGGGGCCGACCTCGTCGGCAGATCCACGCTTCCGGCGTCATTCGGTTCGGTGAATCCCGTCAACGCGGAAGAGGTCGCACGATGAATGACATGCCGGGCATTCCCGCGGCTCCTTCCGATCGTGATCTGCCGAACCACCGGCGGACCCGAGAGGAGCTACTGAAGAAGATCGGCCCAGAGGACAACCGTGCTTCGCTGCGACGCGGGTGGGTGGTGCCGCTGGGTGTTGCCACCGGCGTTGTGGCGGTGAGCGTCGCGGCCGTGGCCGTCTTCGGCGGGGTAGGGGATGCCAAGCCGCTTCTCGCCGCTCCTGACGGAAACCCGACGAGCGCCGCCGCGCCACCGAGTCCGATCACGACGCGCGGCTCCACGTCGGCCGGAGCCGGGTCTGCGCCGTCACCGACTCGCACGACTTCCACCCCGGACGCGTTCGCCGTCACCAGCGGGACGACGACCCCGATCGACGCCGGGACCGTCGCCAGGATCCTCGCCTCCTGCCTGGGCTCGGATGCCTCGAGCTACCACGCGGTGGTCGCGGCCCGTGCTCCCGTCGTCTCGCAGCGCGGGGACGGTGTGGTCATCGCCGTCAACTCCGCCGATCAGTACGTGCAATGCGAGTCGAAGGGCGACAAGGGCAACAGCCAGGATTCCCCGCCCACGTTCATCAACGATCGCCTGTGGGGCACCGGTCATACGATTGAGTATTTCGACTCCATTCGCGAGTCCACCGGCAAGGGGCAATATCTCGTGCTGGGTGCCGGGCACTACACATCCGGCATTGCCAGGATCGCCATCAGCTACGGCGATAACCCGAAGCAGTACCCGGCGGTAATGGCAGGCGGAGCGTTCGTCTACGCGGCGGCTCTCTCCGCCGACGACCCCGGCTCGCACTATGCGGGCCCGAGCCCCTACGTCCACGCCTACGACGCGTCCGGTGAGGAGATCTACAATCAGGAGAAGGACCCGAAGTTCACCGATGACCAGTGAATCGGCCATTCGGCCGACCTAATTGCGGCCCGGTGAAGTCGAAGGACTGCGCGCCGGTCTCGCCGGCGCCGAGGATGAGCTCGCCCAGATCGGCAGACGTTCCCGCAAGCAAACATCGTCGGTCGCGATATGCCTACGGCCTGGAGCGAAGATCGTTGAGTGCGGGTGCAGATCGGGCGGACGCCGGCGCTCTCGGCGGCAACTGGCGCGAGCTGCCTCTCGAGCGGATCCGTGAACTACGGCGTCACAGGAACCTGACGGCCCATCCGGAGATGGCTTCTCGGCCACCTGCAGTACTGGTCGGATTGGATGCCCAAGCGTGGCGGCACCCGTTGTGACCTGCGCTGTACCAAAGTGCCAACCATCTCTCTGATCCGTGGCCTCAGGTTGCTGAAGCCAGTTGGCATCAGCGCAGGTCACGAACGTTTCCTGATGTCAGCTATCAATCCTGGTCACACGGCGACCCAGGGCTCGACAGGGCCGGGGCCGGCCGACGGGCTGGTGGCCGTCGGCCCCGCGGGTCACACTGCGGGCATGGCGTCCCGAGGCACACCCGATCCCGGGCTCTTCGGCCCCGCGTCCGTGACCTGGCAGATGCACGGCGACCCCATGATGTGGGTCGCCGGCGTCCGCGCGCTCTACCTCCAGGCGCTGCACCCGCGCGCGGTGCGCGGGGTCATGCAGAACTCCGACTTCCGGCAGGACGCCTGGGGCCGGCTGATGCGTACCGCCGACTTCGTCGGCACCACGACGTACGGCACCACCGAGGCCGCCGAGAAGGCCGGCGCCCGGGTCCGGAAGATCCACGCCAGGCTGACGGCGACCGACCCGGAGACCGGCGAACGGTACGGCGTCGACGAGCCCGCGCTGCTGCTGTGGGTGCACTGCGCCGAGATCGACTCCTATCTGCACGTCCTGCGCCGCTCCGGCTTCCCGCTCACCGACGCCCAGGCCGACCGCTACATCGGCGAACACCGCGTCGGCGCCCGCCTGGTGGGCCTGGACCCCGACGCCGTCCCGGCCGACCGGGCCGAGCTGGCCGCGTACTTCGCGCGGGTGCGTCCCGAACTCGCCGCAGGACCCGAGGCGCGCACCGTGGACGACTTCCTGCTGCACCCGCCGACGCACCCCCTCCTCGTCCCGGCGCGCGAGGTGCTGTGGCGGCGCGTGGCGGACCTGGCGTACGCCTCCCTGCCGCCGTACGCCCACACGTTGTACGGCAGACCGGCCCCGCGGCCCGTCACCGTCACCCGCAGGTTGCGTGCCACCGGCACCCTCCTGCGCTGTGTTCCCGCACGTCTGCGCTGGCGACTCCCGCCCAAACACATCCTGCGCGCCATGGCCCGCCTCGGCCCCGATGCGCGCCCGGCACCGTACAAAGTCGGACGATAGACCGCCATACTGGACGAGCCAGGGGAG
The DNA here is from genome assembly GCF_055584385.1 of Streptomyces sp. NPDC104096. NCBI lineage: Bacteria > Bacillati > Actinomycetota > Actinomycetes > Kitasatosporales > Streptomycetaceae > Streptomyces > Streptomyces sp. NPDC104096. The sequence goes on along the minus strand of NZ_JBVJMD010000025.1, from coordinate 102,140 downwards.
GACGGGGCGAACGGGGGCGACCGTACGCGATGGCGGAGACCAGACTGATCCAGGGCCGGTACCGATTGCTCGACGTGATCGGGCGCGGCGGCATGGGCGAGGTGTGGCGGGCGCGGGACGAGTCGCTCGACCGGCATGTCGCCGTGAAGTGCCTCAAGCCGCGCGGTCCGGCGCACGACGCGACCTTCACCCGGGTGCTGCGCGAGCGGTTCAGGCGCGAGGCCCGGGTAGCCGCGGGCCTCCAGCACCGCGGGGTGACCGTCGTCCACGACTTCGGCGAGTCCGACGGCGTCCTCTTCCTGGTCATGGAGCTCCTGGAGGGCCGCGACCTGGGCCGGCTGCTGGAGGACGACGGCCACCGGCCGCTGCCCGTCGCGGACGTCGTCGAGATCGCCGACCAGGTCGCCGCCGCGCTCGCCTACACCCATCGCCAGGGCATCGTGCACCGCGACCTGAAGCCCGCCAACATCGTCCGGCTCACCGACGGCACCGTGAAGATATGCGACTTCGGCATCGCGCGGCTGGCCCACGACATCGGCTTCACCTCCCGGCTGACCGGCACCGGCATCGCCATGGGCACCCCGCACTACATGTCGCCCGAGCAGATCGGCGGCGACGAGGTCGACCGGCGAAGCGACCTGTACTCGCTCGGCTGCGTGCTGTACGAGATCGCCACCGGGGCGCCGCCGTTCGACCTCGACGACGCCTGGGCGGTCCTCATCGGCCACCGCGACACCCCGCCCCGCCCGCCGCGCGAGCACCGCGCCGAACTGCCCGGCTACCTGGAGCGGATCATCCTCGACCTGCTCGCCAAGGAACCCGGACAACGCCCCGGTGACGCCCTCGAAGTGGGCCGCCGGATCGCCGCGGGCCGCACCCCGGCGGTGTACGTGCCGACCGTGGTGAGCCCCCGTCCGCAGCTGCGCACCGCCGAGCCGGCCGCCCGCGAGCCGCGCCTGCCGTCCTGGACCCGGGGCATGACCACCGGCCACAAGGCGACCGCGGCCAGGCTGCGTCCCGTGCTCCCCGACGCCGGGGCCGCGCTCACCGGCGAGTGGATCGCGCGCCCGGTCACCGGCCGGCCCGCGCGGCCCCGGCCTGTGCAGCCCCCGCCCGCGCAGCCGCGGCCCGCCGCGGCGCCCGCCGCGGACCACGAGACCCTCACCGCCCTCGCCGGGCGCCACGGCACCGGGCTCGGACTGGGCCGGCTCGGCCGTTGGAGCGAGGCCGGCGAGGTGCATCGCGCGGTCGCCGCCGAACGCGAACGACTCCTCGGCCCCGACCACCCCGACACCCTCGCCAGCCGCTACGAGCTCGCCTTCACCCTCAGCCGCACCGGCCGCGCCGCCGACGCGCTGCGCGAGTACAAGCAGGTCGCCGCGGCCCGCACCCGGGCGCTGGGCGCCGACCATCCCGACTCGCTCGCCGTGCGCCAGGAGATGGCCTACGTCCTCGGACAGCTGGGCCGTCACTTCGACGCGCACCAGGTCTACCGCGCGGTGCTCACCGCCCGGGAGCAGCTCATGGGCCCGGACCACCCCGACACCCTGCGCTGCCGCCACAACCTCGCCTTCAACCTCAGCCGGCTCGGCCGTCCGCAGGACTCCTACCGCATGGCCCACGAGGTCGCCGCCGCCCGCGCCCGGGTGCTCGGCCCCGACCACCCGGACACCCTGGTGACCCGTTACGAGGTCGCCTACGCGCTCGGCCAGCTCGGCCGCTGGCCGGAGGCGCTCCAGCAGTACCGCGAGATCGCCGAGGCCCGCGCCCGGGTGCTCGGCCCCGACCACCCGGACACCCTCGCCGCCCGGCACGAGATCGGCATCAGCCTCGGCCGGCTGGGCCGCGGCGCGGAGGCGCTCGTCCTCTACCGCGAGCTCGCCGAGGCCCGCGCCCGGGTGCACGGCCCCGCCCACGCCGAGACCCTCCGCGCCCGCCACGGCCTGGGCGTCAACCTGGGCCGCCTCGGCCGCTGGGAGGAGGCCCTCGCCGAGGCCCGGGACGTGTGCGCGATCCGCGAACGCGCGCTGGGTCCCGACCACCCCGACACCCTGGTCAGCCGGCGCGAGGTCGCCGTGAGCCTGGGCTGGCTCGGCCGCTGGCCGGACGCGCTGGCCGAGTACCGCCAGGTGGCGTCGGCCCGCGAGCGCGTCCTCGGCGCGGACCACCCCGACACCCTCGCCGGCCGCAACGACGAGGCCCACTGCCTGGAACAGCTCGGACGCTCCGCGGAGGCGGTGGAGCTGTACCGGAGGGTCGCGGTGCTGCGTCAGCAACAGGCGTCGCAGGGCCACTGACCCCGGCGTCCGCCCTCTGGCCGACCGGGATCACCTCGTGTTTCCTGGGATCATGCCTGCTCTCGAGGGACATCGCAGCGGACGACGCGGTTACGACGCCGTGATCGTCGGCGGAGGACACAACGGCCTGGTCGCCGCCGCCTATCTGGCCCGGGCCGGACGATCCGTGCTGGTGCTGGAGCGGTTGGAGCGCACCGGCGGCGCCGCCGTCTCCACCCGCCCGTTCACCGGCGTCGACGCCCGGCTGTCGCGCTACTCCTACCTGGTCAGCCTGCTGCCGAAGAAGATCGTGCGCGATCTGGGCCTGGACTTCCGGGTGCGCGGGCGGACCATCTCCTCCTACACCCCCGTCGAACGCGACGGACGGCCCACCGGGCTGCTCGTCGGCGGCGGCGAACGGCGCAACCGCGAGGCCTTCGCCCGGCTGACCGGCGGCCCGCGCGAGTACGAGGCCTGGCGGCGCTTCTACGCCATGACGGGCCGCGTCGCCGAACGGGTCTTCCCGACCCTGACCGGCCCGCTGCCCACCCGCGAGGAACTGCGCCGCCGGGTCGACGACGAGGACGCCTGGCGGATGCTGTTCGAGGAGCCCATCGGGGTCGCCGTCGAGAAGCACTTCGCCGACGACCTGGTCCGCGGGGTCGTCCTGACCGACGCGCTCATCGGCACCTTCGCCGACGCCCACGACCCCTCGCTGAAGCAGAACCGCTGCTTCCTCTACCACGTGATCGGCGGCGGCACCGGAGCCTGGGACGTACCCGTCGGCGGCATGGGCGCCCTGACCGACGCGCTGGCCACGGCCGCCCGCCAGGCCGGCGCCGTCCTCGCGACCGGGCACGAGGCGCTGCGCATCGCCACGGACGGCCGCACGGCCGAGGTCACCTACCGCACGGCGGACGGCGAGGGTGTCGCCGAGGCCCGGCACGTCCTGGTCAACGCCTCCCCGCAGGCTCTCGCGGCCCTGACCGGCGACACCCCGCCGGCCCCCGCCGAGGGCGCCCAGCTCAAGGTGAACATGCTGCTCAAGCGGCTGCCGAGGCTGCGGGACAGGTCCGTCGACCCGCGCGAGGCGTTCGCCGGCACCTTCCACATCGCCGAGGGCTACGAGCAACTGGCCGCCGCGCACGCCCGGGCCGCCGCGGGCGAACTGCCCACCGCCCCGCCCTCCGAGATCTACTGCCACTCCCTCACCGACCCGACGATCCTCGGCCCGGACCTGGTCCGGCAGGGCTACCAGACCCTCACCCTCTTCGGCCTGCACACCCCGGCCCGCCTGTTCGCACAGGACAACGACGCCGTACGGGCGGAGCTGCTGAGGTCGACACTGGCCCAGCTCGACGCGCACCTCGACGAGCCGCTCGCCGACTGCCTCGCCGTCGACGCCGACGGGCGCCCGTGCCTGGAGGCGAAGACCCCGCTGGACCTGGAGCGCGACCTGCGGCTGCCCGGGGGCAACATCTTCCACCGCGACCTGTCCTGGCCGTACGCAGACGAGGGCACCGGCCGCTGGGGTGTGGCGACCCGGCACGCCAACGTGCTGCTCTGCGGGGCGGGCGCGGTGCGCGGCGGCGGGGTGAGCGGGGTGCCCGGGCACAACGCGGCGATGGCCGTGCTGGAGGAGGGGACCGACTGACCGCCCCGACGGCAGACCTCAGGGTCGGCGGATGGACCTGACGGCCTTGCGACTGGAGGCGGCCGCCGGCGCGACGGCTCCCGCGCTCCTGCTGAGCCCCTGGACCGCCGCCGACGCGCCCGCCCTGGTCGAGACGTACCGGGACGCGGCACTGCGCCGCTGGACCACCGGCGCGGTGGACGACGAGGAGAGCGCGGCGCGCTGGGTGCGGGAGCAGGAACGGGGCCGGGCGACGGGGGAGCGCTTCGCGTTCGCCGTCGTCGAGCGTCGCCCGGACGGCACCGAAGGCGCGCCCGCGGGCCATGTCGTGCTCAAGCGGCCCGTGGCCGGCGCGCCCGGTGCCGAGGTCGGCTACTGGACCGCGGCCTCCGCCCGGGGCCGGGGTCTGGCGCCCCGGGCCCTGGCCGTACTGGTGGACTGGGCGTTCGCCGCCTTCGCCGAGGACGGGCTGACCCGGCTCGAACTCCTCCACCAGCAGGACAACACCGCCTCCTGCCGCGTGGCCGAGAAGGCCGGGTTCGCCTTCACCGCCCTGCTGCCCGCGGCTCCGCCCGCCTTCCCCCTCGACGGCCATCTGCACACGGTCGTACGCGCGGCACGGCAGGAAGCCCGAGAAGCGGCGCGGCAGGAGGCCCGAGGAATCTGACGAGAAATCGGACGCCGATCTGACGGAGCATCAGAAAAGGTCTTCCGTCGGCAGACCGGCTGCGGCATCCTGCGCCCATGCAGACGGAGCTGAGCAGGAAACTGGGAGTCGAGCACGCCGTCTTCGGCTTCACGCCGTTCCCCGCCGTCGCCGCGGCCATCAGCAGGGCAGGCGGCTTCGGGGTGCTCGGCGCGGTCCGTTACACCGCCCCGGACGACCTCAAGCGCGACCTCGACTGGATCGAGGCGCACATCGGCGGCCGGCCCTACGGCCTGGACGTCGTCATGCCCGCCAATAAGGTCGAGGGCGTGACCGAGGCCGACGTCGAGGCGATGATCCCCGAGGGGCACCGCCGGTTCGTCACCGACACCCTCGCCAAGTACGGCGTGCCCGAGCTGGCCCCGGGCGAGCCGTCCGGCTGGCGGATCACCGGCTGGATGGAACAGGTCGCCCGCACCCAGCTCGACGTCGCCCTCGACTACCCGATCCGGCTGCTCGCCAACGCCCTCGGCTCGCCGCCCGCCGACGTCGTGGCCCGCGCCCACGACCGGGACGTGCTCGTCGCCGCGCTCGCCGGCAGCGCCCGGCACGCCCGCAAGCACCAGGAGGCGGGCATCGACATCGTCGTCGCGCAGGGGTACGAGGCCGGCGGCCACACCGGGGAGATCGCCACCATGGTGCTGACCCCCGAGGTGGTCGAGGCCGTCGCCCCGCTGCCCGTGCTGGCCGCCGGCGGCATCGGCAGCGGCGAGCAGGCCGCCGCCGCGTTCGCGCTCGGCGCCCAGGGGGTGTGGCTGGGATCCCTGTGGCTCACCACCACCGAGGCCGACCTCACCTCGCCCGCCCTGACCCGCAAACTGCTGGCCGCCGGCTCCGGCGACACCGTCCGCTCCCGCGCCCTGACCGGCAAACCGGCCCGCCAGCTGCGTACCGAATGGACCGACGCCTGGGACGCCCCGGACGGGCCCGGCACCCTCCCCATGCCCCTCCAGGGGCTGCTCGTCGCCGAGGCGGTCTCCCGCATCCAGAAGTACGAGATCGACCCGCTGCTCGGCACGCCCGTCGGCCAGATCGTCGGCCGCATGAACAGCGAACGCGGCGTCCAGGCCGTCCTCGACGACCTCACCCGCGGCTTCGAACGGGCCGTGGACCGCGTCAACCGCATCGCCGGAAGGAGCGGCCGGTCATGAGCACACCTCCCGTCGGATTCTGGGCCCAGGCCACCGCCGACCCCGACCGCACCGTCCTCGTCGCCCCCGACGGCGAACAGTGGACCGCCGGGCGCCTGCACGCCGCCGCCAACCGGCTCGTGCACGGCCTGCGCGCCGCCGGACTCGGACGCGGCGACTCCTTCGCGGTCGTCCTGCCCAATTCGGCCGAGTTCTTCGTGGCCTATCTGGCCGCCTCCCAGGCCGGGTTCTACCTCGTCCCGGTCAACCACCACTTCGTCGCACCCGAGATCGCCTGGATCGTCGCCGACTCCGGCGCCAAGGTGCTCCTCGCCCACGAACGGTTCGCCGGTACCGCCCGGCAGGCCGCCGACGAGGCCGGGCTGCCGGCCGACCGGCGGTACGCGGTCGGCGCGGTCGAGGGTTTCCGCCCGTACGCCGAACTCCTCCACGGACAACCGGAGTCGGCACCCGCGGACCGCACCCTCGGCTGGGTCATGAACTACACCTCGGGTACCACGGGACGCCCCCGCGGCATCCGGCGCCCGCTGCCCGGCAAGCTCCCCGAGGAGTCCTACCTCGGCGGTTTCCTCGGCATCTTCGGCATCCGGCCGCACGACGACAACGTCCACCTCGTCTGCTCGCCGCTCTACCACACGGCCGTCCTCCAGTTCGCGGGCGCCTCGCTGCACATCGGCCACCGGCTGGTGCTGATGGACAAGTGGACGCCCGAGGAGATGCTCCGCCTCATCGACACCCACCGGTGCACCCACACCCACATGGTCCCGACCCAGTTCCACCGGCTGCTCGCGCTGCCCGAGCAGGTCAGACGGTCGTACGACGTCTCCGCCATGCGGCACGCCATCCACGGCGCCGCGCCCTGCCCCGACCACGTCAAACGCGCGATGATCGACTGGTGGGGGCACGCGGTGGAGGAGTACTACGCGGCCAGCGAGGGCGGCGGCGCCTTCGCCACCGCCGAGGACTGGCTGAAGAAGCCCGGGACGGTCGGCAAGGCCTGGCCGATCAGCGAACTCGCGGTCTTCGACGACGACGGCAACCGGCTGCCGCCCGGCGAACTCGGCACCGTCTACCTGAAGATGAACACCGGCGGCTTCTCGTACCACAAGGACGAGGCCAAGACGCGCAAGAACCGCATCGGTGACTTCTTCACCGTCGGCGACCTCGGCTACCTCGACGAGGACGGCTACCTCTTCCTGCGCGACCGCAAGATCGACATGATCATCTCGGGCGGGGTCAACGTCTACCCGGCCGAGATCGAGTCCGCCCTCCTCGCGCACCCCGCCGTCGCCGACGCCGCCGCCTTCGGCATCCCGCACGACGACTGGGGCGAGGAGGTCAAGGCCGTCGTCGAACCGGCCCCGGGCCACGAGGCCGGCCCGGACCTCGCGGCCGCCCTCCTCGACCACTGCGCCGGGCGGCTCGCCGGCTACAAACGCCCGAAGACCGTCGACTTCGTCGCCGAGATGCCACGCGACCCCAACGGCAAGCTCTACAAGCGACGGCTGCGGGACCCCTACTGGGAGGGCCGTGCGAAGAAGATGTGACCCGACGCGGAGCACGGGGCCGGGAGCGTGCCGTGGCCGGGCGCTTGACCTCCTTCTTCCGCCGACCGAGGATCAGGTCCCATGACGCCTGGACACGGGAGCACGGTCGACGGGGTGCTGCGGCGCAGCGCCCGCCGCACCCCGGCGCGCGTCGCGGTGGACTACCGCGACCGCGCCTGGACCTACGAAGAACTCGACACGGCCGTCTCCCGCGCGGCGAGCGTGCTGCTCGACCAGGGCCTCGCCCCGGGCGACCGGGTCGGCGCCTACGGCCACAACTCCGACGCCTACCTGATCGCCTTCCTCGCCTGCGCCCGCGCGGGCCTGGTGCACGTACCGGTCAACCAGAACCTGACCGGCGACGATCTCGCCTACATCGTCGGCCAGTCGGGCAGCGCGCTGGTCCTCACCGACCCGGACCTGGCCGCGCGCCTGCCCTCGGACGTACGCACGCTGCCGCTGCGCGACAGCGACGACTCCCTGCTGGCCCGGCTGGCCACGGCGGCGCCGTACGACGGCCCCGAGCCGCGCGCCGAGGACCTGGTGCAGCTGCTCTACACCTCGGGGACGACGGCGCTGCCCAAGGGCGCGATGATGACCCATCGGGCGCTGGTGCACGAGTACTTGAGCGCGATCACCGCCCTCGACCTGAGCGCGGGCGACCGCCCGGTGCACTCCCTGCCGCTCTACCACTCGGCGCAGATGCACGTGTTCCTGCTGCCCTACCTGGCGGTCGGCGCGACGAACGTCATCCTCGACGGGCCCGACGGCGACGAGCTGTTCGACCTGATCGAGGCGGGCCGCGTGGACAGCCTGTTCGCGCCGCCGACGGTGTGGATCGGTCTGGCCAACCGCCCCGACTTCGCCACCCGCGACCTCGGCGGACTGCGCAAGGCCTACTACGGGGCGTCGATCATGCCCGTCCCGGTCCTGGAACGGCTGCGCGAGCGCCTGCCGAAGCTGGGCTTCTACAACTGCTTCGGCCAGAGCGAGATCGGCCCGCTGGCCACCGTCCTCGCCCCCGACGAGCACAAGGGCCGGATGGACTCCTGCGGCCGTCCGGTCCTCTTCGTGGACGCGCGGGTCGTCGACGAGGACGGCAAGGACGTCCCGGACGGCACGCCCGGTGAGATCGTCTACCGCTCCCCGCAGTTGTGCGAGGGCTACTGGGACAAGCCCGAGGAGACCGCCGAGGCGTTCCGCGACGGCTGGTTCCACTCCGGCGACCTCGCGGTGCGCGACGCCCACGGCTTCTTCACGGTCGTCGACCGGGTCAAGGACGTCATCAACTCCGGTGGTGTCCTGGTGGCCTCACGGCAGGTCGAGGACGCCCTGTACACCCACGACGCCGTCGCCGAGGTCGCCGTCGTCGGCCTGCCCGACGAACGCTGGATCGAGGCGGTCACCGCGATCGTGGTGCCGCGCGGCGAGGTCACCGAGGCCGAACTCGTGGCCCACGCCCGGGAGAAGCTCGCCCCCTTCAAGGCCCCCAAGCGGGTGCTCTTCGTCGAGACCCTGCCGCGCAACGCCAGCGGAAAGATCCTCAAGCGCGAGCTGCGGGACCGCTTCCACGACAGTCCATGAGCCGTTCGGCGGCCGGCGGCTTCACAGCACGGCGCGCTGGAAGGCCCCCGGTGTGATGCCGTACGTGCGCTTGAACCAGCGGTGGAAGTGCGCCTGGTCGGAGAAACCGGCGGACGCCGCGGCGTCCGCCGCCGACAGGCCACCGGCCAGCAGACACCGTGCCCGGCGCAGCCGCAGAAGGCGTTGGTAGTCGCTCGGCGGCATCCCGTACTCCCCCTGGAAGGCGCGGTACAGGGCGAAGCGGCTGCACCCCGCGGCTTCGGCCAGGTCGGCCGCCGAGACCGGTCCGAGGAACGCCTCGTCCAGCAGAGCACGGGCCCGGCGGGCGGCCTGACGTCGTGCCCGGTCCGTCAGTGTCCGCCCGCGCGGAGCACGGGTGGCGCCGCGTCGCGCCATCGCCAGGACGGCCGCGGTCAGGAGTTCCTCCCTCGCCAGCGGGGCGGAGCCGCCCACCAGGGCGGCGTGCAGGCGCGCCAGGCCGCCCGTGAGCACAGGATCGGTCAGGACAGGGCGCATGAACAGCGGCATCGCGCCGGTGCGCCCGTCGGAGGCGTCGGCGAGTATCCCGCGGACGACCGAGGGACCGATGTGCACGATGCGGTACTGATAGCCCGACTCCGCCGCGGCGCGGCCGTCGTGCACCTCGTCGGGGTTGAAGGCCATGACCATGCCGGCACCGCTGGTGTGGTCCGCTCCCCGGCAGCGGAACCTCTGCGCACCGATGTCGGTGATACCGAAGGAATACGTGTCGTGGCTGTGCCGGGGATACACATGCTCGAAGAAGTGCGCGTGCATGGCCTCCAACGGGCGAGCGCGGTCCCGCCAGTACCGTGCCCAGCCGTTCCCCGGTCCCACGGGCCCATTGTGACCCGCGCACCAGCGTTCAAGCCGGACGGGGCCCCGACCCCGCAGAGTCGCGGGCATGGAGACACGGAGAAGGACGAGCGGCCCGTACCTGCAACTGTCGATGACCATGGTGCTCTGGGGGAGTGCCTTCTCGAGCTCCAAGGCGGTCGTGGAGCACGTTCCTCACTCCGTGGGCGCCTTCCTGCGTTTCGGCGTCGGCGCCGCCACCCTGCTCCTGGCCGTCCGGCTGTTCGGCGACCGCGGGACGCGTGTCCCGGTCCGCAACGCGTGGCGGGCGGCGGGGGCGGGCGTGCCGGGCGTCTTCGCCTACAACGGCTTCTTCTTCTGGGGCCTGTCACTGGCCCCCTCCCTGGACGCCGGCATCCTCATCCCGGTCATGAGCCCCGTGCTCACCAGCGCGTACCTGCTGGTGACCGGCAAGGAACGGGCGGGACGGGCCCGGACGGCGGGTCTGGCCCTGGGGCTCGTCGGCGCGGTGGTCTTCTTCCTCGGTGCCGGCGGCGGCGCTCAGGAAGGCTCGTCACGGCTCTGGGGTGACGCCCTGTTCCTCGCGAGCGCGGTCTGCTGGGCCTCGTACACGCTGCTGGGATCCCGTGTCCTGTCCGGCGTCGAACCGCTGCGCGCCACCACGTACGCGACCTGCGCGGGGGCCGTGCTGCTCGGCGTCCTCGCCGCACCCGACATGGCGGGAGTACGGTGGCGCGAACTGCCGTCGGGCGTCTGGCTGAACACCGTGTACCTCGCCGTGGGCGCCGCGGCCGTGGCCAACCTGCTCTACTACCGCGGGGTGGCTGCCGTGGGACCCGCGAACGCCTCCCTCATGATGTTCAACGTCCCGGTGATCAACACTCTGTGCGCCACGCTCCTCCTCGACGAGTCCTTCGGCCGGCTCCAGGGAGCGGGGGCGCTGATCCTGCTCGCGGGAGCCGCTCTCGCCGTCTCCCGGGGCAGGCTCCCCCGCCGCAGGACCGCCCCCGCCCGGCAGCCGTTCCCGATGGCCGGGGACGCGGACGGCCGGAGCGACCCGGCAGTGTGAGGCGGCGACCGGCCGGGCGGACACCACCGACGACACCGGGTACCCGCCCGCGATCCACGACCGAGGTCCGGGTGCCTCGCTCTCCACCTCCGTCAGGAACGGCCTCGGGCGGACCTTCGCGCCACGGCGTCGGGGTCCACGCCCCGCTGCCGTAGCCGCGCGCGGACCCTCTCCCACCGCTCGGCGGGCAACTGCCACCCGATCGCCGATCCGGTGTCACTCGCGGAGAAGGAGACTCCTGATCCCCTCGGCCCCCAGATCTCCGCGGAGATGGTGTGCGGTACGAGGGTGATGAACCATTCGCGCTGCCGCTCGTCCGTCAGGTCCAGGAAGACGGCGGTCTCCCCTTCCCGGGCCCCCGTCGCAGCGGTGACGGCGTCGAGGGCGGCCTGGGCGTCCGAAGGCCAGGGGAGGTCGGAGATGAGATCGATGTCCGTCGAAGCCGCGTCGGGCGCCACCTCCCGAATCACCTCTTCCACCACTGCCCGCGCCGTTCCGGGGGCGGTGCCCCCAGCGAGGAGCAGGTCGAGCGGGCGCGGCTTCCGATCACCACGACGTCCGAAAGGCCGCGCGAACTCGCTGAGTACGTGGGTGAGTGGGCGTCTGCCAGTCATCGGGCTCGTCGTCGCTTCCGTTGAGGTCCTGCGCGGATCGTCTCATCGGTTGCGGGTGCCGGCCGCGCAATTTACTTGCAGGGGGCTCCGGCTTCGGCGGCGCGGCTTCTGCCGTGGCAGCCTGGTGCCCGGCCGATGACGCAGGAGCAGCGGCCACGGCCTCATCAAATTTTTCGACAGGACGCCGACCGGCTGGCATGCTTCGCACATGACCTACGGAATCGAGTCCCACCCCACCCGGTGAGCGCCCGGGAAGAGCGCGACGCGCTCACTCCTGCGACCGCCCTGCACGACCGTGTCCTGCATCTGCTGAGCGAGTCCACCGACGGGGCCCCGTCCCGGCGCGGCTACTCCCTGCCCCGGAAGACCGCACCGGGTGAGGACCCGCTCTCCCGGCAAGAGGCGCTGAATGCCGTCCGGGAAGCACTCAGCCCACTTCCGGACGACCCCGCCACCCTGCACCGCCGCTTCGAACGACTCGGCATCCAGGATCACCACAGGCACCTGATCGAGTCCATCGTGGTCGGGCTGCCCCTGTCGGCCGGACAGACGGATGCGGCCCGCACCCTGGCACGGCGGCTGACCCGCACCGGTACCACGGTGCTCACCGTCACCGCGGGCATCGCCCTGCTGGGCCGCGTCGGCGAGCCCGAGGACGTCCCGTATCTCTCCGTTCTCGGCCTGCTGCGGGAACTCACCGGTCCGGCTGTCACCGCGCTCGACATCCTCGATCGCCGGTCTGCCGCTGTCCTGTGGCTCGCGGTCCGCGCCGGCCGCGACGAACTGCGACCACTCGTCCGAGCCCTGTGGACGGGCGACCGGCAAGCCGTGCGAACGGAGTCGACCGCGCTGCCTGCCTCACCGCGCTTCGTCGGCAGCGCGGTCGCCCGCCGGATCGCGGAGGCTTCCCGGCTGTCCGGCCTGCTCGACCGGCACCCCGACGACACCCGGCTGCTGGCCCACGCGGGCCGGCTGCTCGTCCGGATGGGGAGCTCACGCGACGACCCGACCGACCTCCTCGCCTACCGCGACGCGCTGCGCGTGTACGACAGCGTCGTCGGCCGAGCCGGTCTGCTGGCGCCCACCCTCGACAACGCAGCCATGCTGCTGTCGCTCGCCCAGGAACTGAGCAGCGGCACCGGCGTGCTGCTGGACTGGCCGCCCGGGCGGCGCGCGGCACTGCTGGAATCGCTCGGACGGCTGCTGGCCGAGCCCCGATGGACGTCGGCGGGTGCCACCGGCGGCGAGGCGGTGCAGCGGTGGCGGGCCGACTGGATCCGCCGCACCGGACGACAGCCGTTCAGCCACCCGGCCACGCCCGACAGGTTCCGCGTCGAGGTGGTGACCGGTGACCCCGCGGACCGAGAACCCGTCGAGACGCGTGTGCTCATCGACGGCCGCCCGGTGGTCCCGGCCCTCTTCGGCCGTGGTCCCGCCCACAGCCCCGAGTATCTGCTGGACGGAGGCCGGCTGCGGGCGGGGGAGGAGCCCCGAGAAGTGCAACTCGCGGAGGCCACCTGCACGGAGGGGTGCTGCGGCGCGCTCTACGTCACCATCCGGCGGGACGCGGACCAAGTGGTCTGGGAGAACTGGCGGCAGACCATGACGGGCTCCCGTGAGCCCGCGACCGAACCACCCGCCCACCGGTTCGACGCCGCCGCCTACGACACGGAGATCGCCAGGGCGGAGACCGACCGCGCCTGGTCCTGGCGGGCCCGCACCGTCGCCCGCCTGATCAAGGCGGGACTGATCGAGGAACCGGACCTGCTGAGCCGATGGGATGCGAGCCGCGGTTGGATCAGCAGCGGCTTCGACGACCCCGACACCGCCGTGGTCACCTTCTGGTACGTGCCGGGGTCGGCATCCGGCCGACCGGAACGAGCCGACAGCCCCCTTCAGTTCCGCTGGGTCGTCCCGGACGACGGCACCCCGCCCGAGGCACAGGCCGCCGCCGCGCTGCGCCGGCTGGCCGAAGAGGACCCGAAGTCCTACGCACAGGTGTGCGGCGGCAGCCGTCAGCGTGCCGAGGAGCTCGGGTTCCCCTGGCCCGACGGCCCTCGTACCGGTGACACGTCCTGAACCACGGAGGAGGCGCCGACGCTCCTGCGGCCGGTGTGGCCCTGGGAAGCGCGGTGCGGTGCGGAGCAGGCGACCGCTCGTCGTGCGCTCGGGGGCGAAGGGGGAGCCGTCGGGGGCACGGGCCGGGAAAACCGTTGCGCCCGGCCGCCGGGCGGGGCGAGGATCCCGGCCATGCCGACCTTCGCCGCGCCCGACGGGACCGAACTCGCCTACCACGTGAAGGGCGAGGGCGAGCCGCTCGTCGTGCTGCCCGGCGGGCCGATGCGGGCGTCCGTGTACCTCGGCGACCTCGGCGGGCTGACCGCGCACCGCCGTCTGATCCTGCTCGATCTGCGCGGCACCGGAGACTCCGCGGTGCCGGCGGACCCTGCGAGCTACCGGTGCGACCGGCTCGTGGACGACGTGGAGGCGCTCCGGGTCCATCTGGGACTGGAGCGGATGGACATGCTGGCCCACTCCGCGGGCGGCAGCCTGGCGATGCTGTACGCGGGCCGGTACCCGCACCGCCTCGCACGGCTCGTGCTGGTCACCGCCACACCGTGGGCCCTGGGGCGGCCGGCGACCGTCGAGCACCGCCTGGCCGCGGCCCGGCTGCGCGCGGACGAACCGTGGTTCGCCCGGGCGTACCCGGTGTTCGAGGCATGGCTCGGCGGCGATGAGGGGGCGGACGAGGACTTGACGGCCTTCGCCGGGTTCTTCTACGGACGCTGGGACGACACCGCCCGCGCCCATGTGGCGGCGCTGGACGACCAGGTGAACGACGCCGCCGGGGACGTCTGCTTCTCCGACGGCGCCTTCGACCCGGTCGCCACCCGGCGGGCGCTCCGCCGGGTCGCCGCGCCCGTGCTGGTTCTCGCAGGCGAGGTCGACGGCGGTCCCCGTCCCGAGCTCGCCCGGGAGGCCGCCGAGGCCTTCGCGGACGCCGAGTTCGCCGTACAGCCGGGCGCCGGGCACTATCCGTGGCTGGACGACCCGGAGTGGTTCACGGGCCGGGTCACGGCGTTCCTCGACGGCCGTCGCGCCGCCGAGCCGTCGGCGCGGCGGCCGTGAAGCCGGGGCGCGGAGGGTTCAGCGGTCCTCCGCCACCGCCACCTCGCGCGCCCACCGGTAGTCCGCCTTGCCGCTCGGTGAGCGGCGGACGGTTTCGGTGATCACCAGTTGGCGCGGGATCTTGTACCCGGCGAGGTGGGTGCGGCAGTGGGCCTGGATGTCCTCCAGGGACGGCCTCGGCGCCCCCGCGCGCAGCTGCACCACCGCCGCCACATGGCTGCCCCAGCGCACGTCCGGCACCCCGGCCACCAGGGCGTCGTACACGTCGGGATGGGACTTCAGCGCCTGCTCGACCTCCTCCGGATACACCTTCTCGCCCCCGGTGTTGATGCACTGCGAGCCGCGGCCGAGCACGGTGACCACGCCCTCCTCGTCGACGGTCGCCATGTCGCCCAGCAGCACCCACCGCTCGCCGTCCTTCTCGAAGAAGGTCTCGGCGGTCTTCCGGGGGTCGTTGTAGTAGCCGAGCGGGACGTGCCCGCACTGGGCGACCCGTCCGGTCCCACCGACGGCGATCGGCTCGTGCGTCGCCGGATCCACCACCTGGGTGCGGGAGTTGACGCGGATGCGGAAGCCGCGCTCGGGCCCCGAGTCGGCGGTCGCGGTGCCGTTGAAGCCGGACTCGGAGGAGCCGAAGTTGTTCAGCAGCATGGCGTTCGGGACGAGTTCGGTGAACTGCCTGCGCACGGTGTCCGACATGATCGCGCCCGACGAGGAGACGCTGAACAGCGCCGAGCAGTCCGTGCCCTTCATGGGCCCGCCGAGGGCGTCGATGAGCGGGCGCAGCATCGCGTCGCCGACCAGCGACATGCTGGTGACCCGCTCCCGCTCGACCGTCCGCAGCACCTCCTCGGGCACGAACTTGCGGTGCAGCACGATGCGTTGGCCGAAGTTGAAGCCGATGAACGCGGTCAGGGTGGAGGTGCCGTGCATGAGCGGCGGGGTGGGGAAGAACGTGATGCCCGCACCGCCCGCCGCGACGCGCTCCGCGAGCTCGTGGGGTGCGCGCACCGGCTCGCCGGTCGGCGCCCCGCCGCCGAGCCCGGCGAAGAACAGGTCCTCCTGGCGCCACATCACGCCCTTGGGCAGCCCCGTGGTGCCGCCGGTGTAGATGATGAACTGGTCGTTGCCCGACCGGGCGGGGAACCCCCGGCCGGGGTCGCCCGCGGCCTCCGCCTCGCCGAACGGCACGGCCGCCGGGTCCGTCCCGGGCGTCCCCTCCGCCGGGGCCCCGACCCGCAGCAGGTGCCGCAGCTTCGGCGCCCGGGGCAGTGCCGCCGCCACCCGGTCGGTGAACTCCGCGTCGAAGACCAGTGCCACCAGGTCGGCGTCCCGGTAGAGGTAGGTCAGCTCCTCCTCCACGTACCGGTAGTTGACGTTCACCGGCACGATCCGCGCCTTGAGGCACCCGATCACCGTCTGGAGGTACTCGACGCCGTTGTAGAGGTGCAGGCCCAGGTGCTCGCCCGGGCGGATCCCGGCGGCGACGAGGTGGTGGGCGATCCGGTTGGCCGCCGCGTCCAGCTCCGCATAGGTCAGCCGGCGTTCCGCGCCCGTGCCGGGGTGGTCGACGTACACCAGTGCCTCGCGGTCCGGCACCACGTCGACGACCGACTCGAACAGGTCGGCAAGGTTGTACTCCACCGTTCCTCCTGACCCCGGGGGTGTCTGGCATCCGACGGTTCGCCGGTCATCAGAGCAAAGGGCGGGGCAACAGGGAAGGGTCCACACCAAGAAATCTGACTATCTGTCAGAAAACCCTTGAAGTGCCTCCTCCGCTCCTGCAACCTGTTCTCGTTCTCGAGAGGGGAGATGGGCGATGGGTGGGACGGAACACCTCACCGTGCGGCGCGAGGGCGCCACACTCGTGCTCACGCTCAACCGGCCGGACGCCAGGAACGCGCTCTCGCTGGGGATGCTCGTCGGCCTGTACGACGGCTGGATCGAGGCCGACGAGGACGACACCGTCCGCTCGGTCGTGCTCACCGGCGCGGGCGGCTCCTTCTGCGCCGGGATGGACCTCAAGGCCCTGGCCGGACAGGGGATGGACGGCGAACGTCACCGCGAGCGGCTCACCGCCGACCCCGATCTGCACTGGAAGGCGATGCTGCGCCACCACCGCCCGCGCAAGCCGGTGATCGCCGCCGTCGAGGGGTACTGCGTCGCGGGCGGCACGGAGATCCTCCAGGGCACCGACATCCGGGTGGCCGGCGAGTCCGCGACCTTCGGGCTCTTCGAGGTCAGGCGTGGCCTGTTCCCGATCGGCGGCTCCACGGTCCGGCTGCAACGCCAGATCCCGCGCACCCACGCCCTGGAGATGCTGCTCACCGGCCGCCCCTACACCGCCCGGGAAGCGGCCGGGATCGGCCTGGTCGGACACGTCGTCCCCGACGGCACGGCCCTGGCGAAGGCACTGGAGATCGCCGAACTGGTCAACTCCTGCGGCCCGCTCGCCGTGGAGGCCGTCAAGGCCTCGGTGTACGAGACCGCCGAGATGACCGAGAGCGACGGTCTCGCGGCCGAACTCAAGCGCGGCTGGCCGGTGTTCGACACCGCCGACGCCAAGGAAGGCGCCCGTGCCTTCGCCGAGAAACGGCCGCCCGTCTACAAGCGCGCCTGACCCGAGCGCCCGTCCTGCGCGCCCCGCCCGTGCGCCCGACCGGCGTCCGACCCGCGCGCCCGATCCCGCCGAGGAGAGAGAGCCGCCATGCCCGAAGTCCTCAAAGCCCCGCTCGCCGTCGAGTTCCCCTTCATCCGCTCCCTCGGCCCGGTGCAGAGCGCCTTCCTGACCGGACTGCGCGAACGCGTGGTCCTCGGGGTGCGCACGGTCGACGGCCGAGTCCTGGTGCCGCCCGTCGAGTACGACCCCGTCACCGCCGACGAGCTGCGCGACCTCGTCGAGGTCGGTGCCACCGGCACGGTCACCACCTGGGCCTGGAACCACGAACCCCGCCGCGGCCAGCCCCTCGACACACCCTTCGCCTGGGTCCTGGTCCGCCCGGACGGCGCCGACACCGCCCTGCTGCACGCCCTGGACGCCCCCGGCCCGGACGCCGTGCGCACCGGCATGCGGGTCCGGGTCCGCTGGGCCGCCGAACGCACCGGCGCCATCACCGACATCGCCTGCTTCGAGCCGTACGACGGCCCGGCCGAGGAAACGGGCGCACAACCGGCGCCGCACACGGGGGAGTTCGAGGACGCGGTCACCGGCATCGTCGCCCCCGCCCGCCTCGACTACACCTACACCCCCGGCCGCGCCCAGGCCGCCTACCTCGACGCGCTCGGCGGGCGGCGGACCGTGGGCGAGCGCTGCCCGTCCTGCCGGAAGGTGTACGTCCCGCCCCGCGGCGCCTGCCCCACCTGCGGTGTCGCCACCGCCGAACGGGTCGAGGTCGGCCCCCGCGGCACCGTCACCACCTTCTGCATCGTCAACATCAAGGCCAAGAACCTCGACATCGAAGTCCCCTACGTCTACGCCCACATCGCCCTCGACGGCGCAGACCTCGCGCTGCACGGCCGGGTCGGCGGCATCCCCTACGACCAGGTGCGCATGGGCCTGCGCGTCGAACCGGTGTGGACGCCCGACGCCCGCTTCCCCGACCACTACCGGCCCACCGGCGAACCCGACGCGGACTACGACACGTACAAGGAGCTGCTGTGACGCGCGCGCAAGCCCCGCGGGGCCGCGAGATCGCCGTCGTCGCCTTCGCCCAGACCGACCACCGGCGCACCACCGACGAGCTCTCCGAGGTGGAGATGCTCATGCCCGTCCTGCACGAGGTGCTGGACCGGACCGGCCTGAGGACCGCCGACATCGACTTCACCTGCTCCGGCTCCTGCGACTACCTGGCCGGCCGGGCCTTCTCCTTCACCCTCGCCCTCGACGGCGTCGGCGCCTGGCCCCCGATCTCCGAGTCGCACGTCGAGACGGACGGCGCGTGGGCCCTGTACGAGGCGTGGACCAAGCTGCTCACCGGGGAGGCCGACACCGCCCTGGTCTACGCGTACGGCAAGTCCTCGCCCGGCTCGCTGCGCGACGTGCTGACCCGGCAGCTCGACCCGTACTACGTCGCGCCGCTGTGGCCGGACTCCGTGGCCCTGGCCGCCCTCCAGGCGCAGGCGCTCATCGACGCCGGCGACACCGACGAGTCCGCGCTCGCCGCCGTCGCCGCCCGCAGCAGGACCGCCGCGGGTGCCAACCCGCACGCCCAGCTGCGCGGCCCGGTGCCGCACGGCGAGCACATCGTGCGTCCGCTGCGTACCGGGGACTGCCCGCCCGTCGGGGACGGCGCCGCCGCCGTGATCCTCGCGGCGGGGGAGCGGGCGCGGGAGCTGTGCGCGCGGCCCGCCTGGATCCGCGGCATCGACCACCGCGTCGAGGCGCACGGCCTGGGCGTGCGCGACCTGACCGACTCGCCCTCCGCCCGGCTCGCCGCCGAACACGCCGGGGCCTTCGAAGCCCCCGTCGACACCGCGGAGTTGCACGCCCCGTTCACCTCGCAGGAGGTGGTGCTGCGCAAGGCGCTGCGGCTGGACGAGCGGGTGCGCGTCAACCCGTCCGGCGGGGCGCTCGCCGCCAACCCGATGATGGCCGCCGGACTCGTCCGCATCGGCGAGGCCGCCGCCGCCGTCCACCGGGGCGAGTCCGACCGGGTGCTCGCCCACGCCACCTCCGGCCCCTGTCTGCAACAGAACCTGGTCGCCGTACTGGAAGGGGATCGGCGATGAGCAAGGAGCCCGTGGCCGTCGTCGGGATCGGCCAGACCAAGCACGTGGCGGCCCGCCGTGACGTGTCGATCGCCGGACTGGTCCGCGAGGCCGCCCTGCGCGCCCTCGCCGACGCGGAACTGACCTGGGCCGACATCGACGCCGTCGTCATCGGCAAGGCGCCCGACTTCTTCGAGGGCGTGATGATGCCCGAGCTGTACCTCGCCGACGCGCTCGGCGCGGTCGGCAAGCCGATGCTGCGGGTGCACACGGCCGGCTCGGTCGGCGGGTCCACGGCACTGGTCGCCGCGAACCTCGTCGCGGCCCGGGTGCACGCCACCGTGCTGACCGTCGCCTTCGAGAAGCAGTCCGAGTCGAACGCCATGTGGGGCCTGTCCCTGCCGATCCCGTTCCAGCAGCCGCTGCTGGCCGGGGCGGGCGGGTTCTTCGCACCGCACGTCCGGGCGTACATGCGCCGCAGCGGCGCCCCCGACACGGTCGGCTCGCTGGTCGCCTACAAGGACCGGCGCAACGCGCTGAAGAACCCCTACGCCCATCTCCACGAGCACGACATCACGCTGGAGAAGGTCCAGGCCTCGCCGATGCTGTGGGACCCCGTCCGCTACTCGGAGACCTGTCCGTCCTCCGACGGCGCCTGCGCGATGGTCCTCACCGACCGGGCCGGCGCGGCCCGCGCGCCCCGGCCGCCCGCCTGGATGCTCGGCGGCGCCATGCGCAGCGAACCCACCCTCTTCGCCGGCAAGGACTTCGTCTCCCCGCGGGCCGGCCGGGACTGCGCCGCCGACGTCTACCGGCAGGCCGGCATCGCCGACCCGCGCCGCGACATCGACGCCGTCGAGATGTACGTACCGTTCTCCTGGTACGAGCCCATGTGGCTGGAGAACCTCGGCTTCGCCGAGGAGGGCGGCGGCTGGAAGCTCACCGAGGCGGGCGTGACCGAACTGGACGGCGACCTTCCGGTGAACATGTCGGGCGGGGTGCTGTCCGCCAACCCCATCGGCGCCTCCGGCATGATCCGCTTCGCCGAGGCGGCCCTCCAGGTACGCGGGCAGGCCGGGGAACACCAGGTGGACCGCGCCCGCAGAGTGCTCGGGCACGCCTACGGGGGCGGATCCCAGTTCTTCTCCATGTGGCTGGTGGGGGCGCGGCCCCCGGACGGCTGAGAGCGGAGCCGCGGGGCGGCGGCCGAAAGGCGCCCGAAGGTCCCTCTCACGTGGCCTGTCGGCCGTGGGAACCGGTCGCTAGGCTGGCCCGCGGACGACGAACCGGGAGGAGCACGGACGTGGCCGAGAGCACCATCCAGATGCAGCCGCTCACGGGCTGGGACAAGCCGGAGCTGGACCTCAGCAACGCCGAGTGGCAGTCCAGCAGCCGAGGCCGAGGGGATGTTCAGATCGCTTTTGTCGAGGGATTCATCGCCATGCGCAACAGCGGCCGCCCGGAGAGCCCTTCCCTGATCTTCACACCGGCGGAGTGGGGCGCTTTCGTGTCCGGCGCGCGGGAAGGGGAGTTCGACCTCACCTGATCCGCGGGCCGATCCGGGCGTGTCGCACCCCTTTTTCCGGACACGCGACCTGGTACGCCGTCCTGGGGCCGATGCCTGAGCCAGGCTGACCCCAGGAACGGGAAGGTCGTATTCCGGAGGTGAGGAACCATGAGCGCCCTGCCGGTCATCGCGGCGGTCGACGGCTCGGACGACAGCATGCGCGCCCTGGAGTGGGCCCTCGACGCGGCCCGCAGACGGGCGGCACCGCTGCGGGTGGTCCATGTGCGGGAGTTCGCCGCCTGGGTGCCGGCCGCCGTCCCGGTGGCCGCGCCGCCGACGGCGGAGGACCCCGTTCTGGCCCAGGTCCGGGAGCTCCTGGCCGGGCGCGCCGACCTGCCGGAGACGGAGTACGTCGCGGTCGACGGCGCCACCGGCGCCACGCTGCCCGAACTGGGCTCGACCGCCCAGCTCCTGGTGCTCGGCTCCCGGGGGCGCGGCGGCTTCGCCAGCCTGCTGCTCGGCTCCAACGGGCTGGCCGCCGCCAGGGACGCCGCCTGCCCGGTCGTCGTGGTGCCCAGGCCCGACCGCAAGGTCGACGACGCGCCGCCGACCGCACCCGGGCCCCGCGTGGTCGTCGGCCTGAACGTGGACGGCCCCGACGACGCCACCCTCGCCTTCGCCTTCGCCGAGGCGGAACTGCGCGCGGCCCGGCTCCAGGTGGTCGCCGCCTACGGGTGGCCGATCCAGATCTGGGGGACGCCCGGTGAGATCCTGCCGCCGGTGGTCGATCAGGACGCGGTCGAGAGCGAGACGCGCACCCTCGCGGAGGGCTTCCTCGCCCCGCACCGCGAACGGCATCCCGACGTCGGGGCCGAGGCGTACGTGCCGCCCGGCGACGCGGCGGGGCACCTGGTCGCGGCCTCCAAGGACGCCGACCTCCTGGTCGTGGGCCGCCACCGCCGCCGTCTCCTCGTGCCCGGCCATCTGCTGGGCTCCGTCACCCACGCCGTCCTGCTGCACGCGGCGAGCCCCATCGCGGTGGTGCCGCCCGCGCCCGCGGAGGAGTGACGCGGGGCCGCCCCCGTCGGTCCTGCGAGCGAGTCCTGCGACCGGCCCCCGTACGGACATCGTCGCGCACGCGTGTTCGATCTCGCCTCGTACGGGTGTCGGGCTGACGTTCGCCTCGACCCGTACGGGTGTCGGCCCGGCGTCCGCTCCCGCTCCGCGCGGAGGCCGGCCGGCCGTCGGCCCCGCTCGCCGTGCGCCGGCCGACCGCGCCCGCACGCCATGTGCGACCTCCCTCGGCGCCCCCTTCGACGACCTCCCCCGACGGCCGCCGCGCCGGGCCTGCCGCAGGCTCGGACGAGGCGGTCGGGCCGAAGCCGTACACCATCGCGCGCGACACCGCCCGGACACCGCGACGGCTTCCACGGGTAATGCTCAAGGGTGGGTCGTACCCGCCCCGCAAGGCGTACGCTGAGCTGCCTGTAGGTCACGGTGCGCGCCCGCTCCCCGCGCGGGTGGATCATCGTGACAGGGGGTGCACCATGGGGCAGTACTTCGCACGCGGCAGAAGGACTCTCTTCGAGCGTGAGAGCGAACTCGCCGCCGTCGACGAGGCGTTGGGAGAGCTGACCGGCCTGCGCGCGGACGGTGCCGAACCGTCCGACCGGCCGCGCGGCGCGCTGCTCGCCTTCGCCGGACACGCGGGCATCGGCAAGACCACCCTCCTCGCCGAGGTCCGCCGCCGAGCCGTCGCCCGCGGCTGCACCGTGCTCTCCGCCCGTGGCGGGGACCAGGAACAGCGCGTCGCCTTCCACGTCGCCCGGCAGCTGCTCCAGCCGCAGTTCGCGGGCACGGCGGAGACCGAACTGCGCTCCTCGCTGGGCAGTTGGTACGACATCGTCGGACCCGCGCTCGGCATCTGCGCCCCCACCGAAGGCGCCCCGCCCGACCTCCAGGGTCTGCGCGACGGGCTGGACTGGGTGCTCACCCACCTCGCCGTCCAGCGCGCCCCGATGGTCCTCCTGCTCGACGACGCGCACTGGGCCGACCCCGAATCCCTGGGCTGGCTGGCCGCGTTCGCCCCCCGCGCCGAGGAACTCCCGCTCCTGGTCGTCGTCGCCTACCGGCCCGACGAACTCCCCGAGCACGCGGAGTCGTTCCGCCGACTGCCCGGACGCGCCGGCGGACGCCCGCTCGACCTGGAGCCGCTGAGCGCCGTCGCCGTCGCGGACCTGGTCCGCGAGACGGTCGGCGGCCACGCCGACGACGCGTTCTGCCACGAGTGCTGGGCCGTCACCGCGGGCAACCCGTTCGAGACCGTCGAGCTGACCGCCAAGGTCCGCGACCGTGGGCTCAACCCGACCGAGGACGGCGCCCATCTGCTGCGCGACCTCGCGGCCGCCGCCAAGGGCAGCGGCCTGATCTCCCGTATCGAACGGCTCGGCAGCTCCACCGTCCGCTTCGCCTGGGCGTGCGCCGTGCTCGGCACCGAGATCCCCCTGGACCTCGCCGCCGCCGTCGCCGGACTCGGCCACGAGGAGGCCGCCGACGCCGCCGACGCCCTGCGCGAGGCCCGTGTCCTGACCGGCGAGAGCACCCTGGAGTTCGTCCACCCCCTCATCGCCACCTCCGTCTACCGCAACATCTCCGGCAGTTTCCGGGTCGCCCTGCACGGCCAGGCCGCCTGGTGCGTCATCGACGCCGGGCTCGGCCCCGCGGCCGCCGCCCGCCACCTCCTGGAGACCCACCCCGAAGGCGACCCCTGGGTCGTCCAGCAGCTGCGCGCCGCCGCGGGCGAGACCCTCAGGGCCGGAGCCCCCGACGCCGCCCGCAGCTACCTGGCACGCGCCCTGCGCGAACCCCCGCCCGCCGCCGACCGGGCCGCCATCCTGTACGAGCTGGGCTGCGCCTCCCTGCTCACCGAACCGGCGACCACCGTCAACCATCTGCGCGCCGCCCTCGAAGAACCCATCGCCGACCCCGAACTGCGCCACCACATCGTCTACCGGCTCTCCCAGGTCCTCGCCCACAGCGACCGCCTGGCCGAGGCCTGCGACACGCTGGCCGGCGCGATCCGTGTCACCGACGACGCCCGGGTGAAACTGCGCATGGTCTCCGAGGAGTTCATGTGGAACGCCTTCCGAGCCGACGAACCCGACCACCCCGCCCGCTCCCGCCGCCTGGCCCGGCTGGCCGACCGGCTCAAGGGCCGTGACCTCACCGAGCGGTACATCATCGGCCTGCGCACCTGGGACGCCATCCAGCGCGGCGAGCCCGCCCAGGTCGCCTTCCACCACGCCGAACGCGCCCTCGCGGGCGGCCTCGGCTGGGCCGAGCCCGACCGCGGCTTCGAGGTGCCCGTCCTGGTCGCCATCGCCTTCATGTACGCCGACCGTCCGGGCCGAACCGAGGAACTCTTCGCCGCCGGCATCGCCGAGTTCGAACGCCAGGGCTGGCGCGGCGCCCACCTCTCCTTCGCCTACACGCTCCTCGCCTACGTCCGCTACCGGCGCGGCCGGCTCGCCGAGGCCGAGGACTTCGTGCGCGCCGGGCTGCGGCTGGCCGAACGCGTCGGTCCCGGCACTCCCGCCCACTGGTACGCGGTCGGCACGCTCATCGAGGTGCTGATCGCCCGTGGCCGGGTCGCCGAGGCCGCGCAGATCGCCGACCACCACTGTTTCTCCGCGCCCTTCCCGGCGGCCGTGGTCTTCCCCGACGCCCAGACCGTGTACGGCGAGCTGCTGCTCGCCCGCGGTCTGACCGAGGAGGCGGCGGCAGAGCTGTCCGCCGCGGGCCGCCGCCTCGACCCGCGCGGCATCCGCAACCCCGCCTGGTGCCCCTGGCAGCTCCATCTCGCCCGCGCCGTGGCCCACGAAGACCCCGAGCGGGCCGTGGCCATCGCTCACGAAGCGCTGGCCCGCGCCCGCCAGTTCGGCGCCCCCTCCACGATCGGCCAGGCACTGCGCACCACCGCCGAGGTCTCCTCGGGCTCCGTCCGCGTCAAGTACCTGGAGGAGTCCGTCTCCCACCTGGAGCGTTCCCCGGCCGCCTACGAGCTCGCCTGCGCCCTGGTCGCCCTGGGCACCGAGCTGCACCGCGCCGGCCGTGCCGAGGAGGCCGCCGACCACCTCTACCGAGGTCTCGAGACCGCGGCGCAGTGCGGCGCCGACGGACTCGTCGGGGCCGCCCGCGACGGACTGGCCGCCGCCGGGCTGCGCCCGCGCCGACTGCACACCGACGAGACCGACACACTCACCGCGCGTGAGCGCACCGCGGCCGGGCTGGCGGCCCGGGGCCGCAGCGACACCGAGATCGCCGGCGAACTGGACACCGACGAGCCGACCGTCGTACGTCTGCTCTCGGCGGTCTGCCGCAAGATCGGCACGGACCGTACGGGACTGCCGACGGCCCTGGCCGACCACGTTCCGGACTGAGAGCACCCGGGACGCGAAGCGCGGAACGGCGGGGGGATCGGGCGCGTCGCAAGGCCGGGGACCGACGCGAAAGCGGGCGGAGCCACCGGCCGGGAAACGGACGAGCCACCAGCCGGGAGACGGGTCTGGACACCGGCCGGGGAACAGGCCGGGAACAGGCTGAGGGACCGGCCGGGAACAGGCCTGGAAACCGGCCGACGCGAGGGCAGGCGGTGCCCGTGGTGTCTGCGGCACCCGAACGGATCACGGTGAGCGGAGACCCGCCGGCCCTGCCGCCCGCGGGGCCGGCCGGCCCCGCCGGCACGGCCGCCCGGCCGTCGACGCCCCCGCCACGCCCCGCGCACTCCCGCGGAGCGCGGCGCCGCCATGGAGAACGGTCCGCCCACACGTCGCCGAACACGCGCGGGCACGTACCATGGCCGCATGTCGTTCCTCCGCCGCCGCAGCGCCACCCCCGCCGGGCCCGACTTCGACGTTCTGGCCATGGACCCGGGCGACTGGCCCGGCAATCTGGGCGCGGGCCTGCTGCCCGCCCCCGACGGAAGCTGCCAGGGTGTCTTCCTGCGCTACGACCTCTTCGGGGGCCGCGGCCCCGCGATGATCATCGGCAATCTGCCCGAGGGCTCCCCGGCCCGCGAGGTCGCCGAGGGCGAGATCCCCTTCGAGGTGGCCCAGCTCCTGCTGGCGCTGGAGAACGACGAGGAGGTGACCGTCGTCGGCACCGAGGACATGCCCGTGATGCAGGGCGACAACCTGCTGATCGTGCGCCGGCTGAAGCTGTCCGAGGGCCGGATCTCCTGCGTGCAGTTCGACCGCAGCGACAACGTCCTGGTGACCATCGCCGCCTGGGACCGCCCCATCACCGACGACCTGTACGCCCTGCTGAAGCCGCTCCCGGCGGAGCTTTTCCAGCAGGGCTGACCCGACAGGACCGACCCGACAGGGCCGACCGGTGCCGGTCACGACCGGCACCGGTCAGGCCCCGGCGCCCGTCAGCGGGACGACGGTACGGCGTCGACGTCCGCGGCGCGCACGAACTCCACCCGGTGCCCGTACTGGATCTCGTAGTACTGGTCCGTGCCGACGACCACCTTGTGCGAGTCGGTGGCGAAGGTGACCGCGTAGAAGTACTCGCCCGGCAGCTTCTCGCCCGCCGCGTACCGCTGGCCCGCGAGGATCCGGTACGGCAGCGGCGACACCGTCTGGGCCGGGACCCCCGCCGGATACGCCTCCTTCTCCGGGTAGGCACGCCCGTAGACCGGGATGCTGTCCAGGCCCGCCTTCGGCGTGATCACGAGCCCGGTCGCGTCCACCGCGGTCGGCTGCTTCTTCGGGTTCTGGAACCAGGCCTTCTGGCCCAGGAACCAGATCGCCGTCCAGTCGCCCCAGTGGCCGGCGACCGCGTACCGCTGGCCGGTCGACGCCCGCGAGGACAGGTCGTTCACGTTGTCGGTCGGTGCCGTCCCCAGACCGATGTCCTTGATCAGCGCCGAGCTCGTGTCGTGGTCGGAGTACAGCCGGACCGCGCTGGAGCCGTGCGCGTCGCACGGCACGCCCTTGGTGACACAGCCCGTGTACACCGGCTGGTTGGCCGCGTACCGGGGCAGGATCGTCACCAGGCCGCCGTCCTTCTTCGCGGTGCGCTCGAAGGGGTGGTCCAGCAGCTCGAAGTAGTGGCGCCAGTCCCAGTAGGGCCCGGGGTCGGTGTGCATGCCGGGCACGGTCGCCGTGGTCGGGCCGGGCACGGTGTCGTGACCGAGGATGTGCTGCCGGTCCAGCGGGATGCCGTACTTCGTGGCGAGGTACTTCACCAGACGGGCCGACGACCGGTACATGGCCTCCGTGTACCAGGTGTCCGGCGCGGCGAGGAAGCCCTCGTGCTCCAGACCGATCGACTTGGCGTTGATGTACCAGTTGCCCGCGTGCCAGGCCACGTCCTTCGCCTTCACGTGCTGGGCGATGTGGCCGTCGGTGGAGCGCAGCGTGTAGTTCCAGGACACGTAGGTCGGGTCCTGGACGAGGCTGATGGTCCCGTCCCAGGCGCCCTCGGTGTCGTGGATGACGATGTACCTGATGCTCTGCGACGCCGGGCGGTCGCCCAGGTCGTGATTGCCGTAGTCGTTGTCGCCGAACTCCGCGTACGGCGCCGGGATCCACTCGCAGGACACCGTCTTCGGGCACTCCGTGCCGTCCGCGGAGACCGTGCGCAGACCCGTGCGGGCCAGCTGCCCGGTGTCGGGCACGAGGCCCGGCTGCGCGGCCAGGGCGACCACCTGACCGGCGTCGGTGGTGCGCTGCTCGCCGCTGTGCAGCACGTCGTAGACGTCGTTCGCGTACGCCGCCGCCGTGGCGGTGTCGTCCGCGCCGGAGAACCGGGCGACCGCCCCGTACCAGTCGGCCGGATCGGAGCTCAGCGGCTCGCCCAGACCGCGCTGGGCGGCGGCGAGCAGCGCGGCGCCGCCCGCCACGTTGGCGGCGGGGTCCGTGCGCAGGGCCTCGGCGCTCAGGCCGGTCAGCTCGGCGGCCTTCGGCAGCGTCTTGAGGCGGTCGGGGAGCTGCGCGTCGGTCGGCACCTCGGCGGTGCGCACCAGGGCGGGACGGGCGCTGTCGCCGCGCGCGTCCTCCGTGCCGTCGCTGTGGTGCGACGCCTGCGCGAGGGCGGTGCGGGCGTCCGTGAGATGCATGGGTCCGTAGCCGCCGGTGACGCTCGGCGCGCCGTCGTGCCCGTCCCAGCGGGACTGGAGGTAGGAGACGCCGAGCAGGACGCTCTGCGGTACGTGGTAGGTGGCGGCCGCGTCGGCGAACGCCTGCTGGAGGCGGGCCGTGGAGTTCGTGGCGCCCGCGGACGGGGCGGCGCCGAGCAGGGGGAGCAGCAGGGCCGCGCAGGCCACGGTGCCCGCGGCTGCGCGGACGCGTCTGCGCCCGGTGGTTCGGTCGGGGGCGGTCGCGTGTGCGGGCAATGCAGCCTCCTGGGGCGATCGGGCGCGATGAGACGTGCGGGGCCGGGCGTGTCAGTGCTACCGGCTATCCGACGATCCGTCAATCATGCCCAGAGGGAGGCGATTTCCCATGTCAGCAGCGCGTGCGGCGAGTTTCGTGGCGACGGCTCACGGGCCTGCGGGGCGTCAGTGGAGTACACCAATGGCCGTGTCGGGCGGCCGGTGACGGCCGCCGGAGCGCGCATCGGAGAGGCAGCGCGGGAGGCGCGAGAAGGGAGTGGGCGAGGGGGGTGAGCGAGCGAGTGCCCGCGGTGGCGGCGGGGCGGGCAGGACGAAGGTCCGCGGTGTGCGTCGTCGCTCGGAAACGCGCCGCGGACCGTCGTCCCCGTCAGCGGGTGCCGACCGCCGCGCGTACGGCCCGGCGGGCCAGCTGGCAGTCGTCGTGCAGCCGCCTCAGCAGCAGCCGCTGTTCCTCGCCGGACGGCGCGGCGTTCGGGGCGGCCACGCCCGGTGCCGGCGGGGCCGACTCGTTCAGCGAACGCTGCACGGCGGTCTCGTAGGTACGGATCTCGCGGGTCAGGACGAGCATCAGGTTCACCAGGAACGCGTCCCGGGACGCCGGTCCCGCCGACTGGGCGATCTGGCTGATGTGCCGACGGGCCGCCGGTGCGTCCCCGAGCACCGACCACAGCGTCGCCAGGTCGTAGCCCGGGAGGTACCAGCCCGCGTGCTCCCAGTCCACCAGCACTGGACCGGCCGGTGAGAGCAGGATGTTCGAGAGCAGCGCGTCGCCGTGGCAGAACTGGCCCATGCCCTGCCGGCCCGCGGAGAGCGCGATGCCGTGCAGCAGCTTCTGGAGGTCGCCCATGTCCCGGTCGGTGAGGAGGCCCAGCTCGTGGTCGCGGGAGATGCGGGCCGCGTAGTCCAGGGGCGCGTCGAAGGTTCCCGCCGAAGGACGCCAGGCGTTGAGCCGGCAGATCGCGCCGAGGGCCGCCCGGATGTCGGTACGGGGCGGGGCCTCGGCGGGGTGCCGCTGGAGGGCCGCCACCCGGCCGGGCATCCGCTCGATCACGAGGGTGCAGTTGTCCGGGTCCGCCGCGATCAGTCTCGGCACGCGCACCGGGGGGCGCTGCCGGACGAACGTGCGGTACGCAGCTATTTCGTGGCGGTACCGCTCGGCCCAGACGGGCGAGTGGTCGAGTAAGCACTTGGCGACGGCCGTGCTGCGTCCCGTCGTACCGACGAGGAGGACCGAGCGGCCGCTGCGGCGCAGCACCTGCACCGGGGAGAACTCCGGGCAGATCCGGTGCACCGACGCGATCGCCGCGCGCAGCTGGGCGCCCTGCGGACCGGACAAGTCGAGTCTCCCGCTGAGCGGTTGCGTACCGACGCCCGGGGCCCGCCGCGGCCGGCCCGCACCGATGACGGGGGCCGCGGTCGACCGCGCGGGGTCGAGGTAGGGGCCGCTGCCGCCCGGGCGGGGGTGCAGGAGCCGGGGCGGGGCGGACACGGAGGACGATGCTGCGTACATGGGCGAAACAGATCCCTTCGTGTGCCTGCGACGTCAGTGCGCTGCCCGGCCCGGCCGCCCGGGTGCACCCTGGGGAGTGTCCCTCGGCGACCGGGTCGGGGTGGCGCATTCCTACCTGACACCCGTCGCCCCGTGGCACACCATCTGGCGCACCCTGGCGAAGCCTGGCGAATAGTCGCCCGGCAACTCTCACCGGGCTACATTCAAGTCAGCCGAGAACCTGGGGGCTTGACGTGAGCGGAGAACCCAACACCCGTCTTTCGGACCTGTTCGGCCTGGCCGGCTGGTCCAAGGGCGAACTCGCGAGGCTGGTCAACCGGCAGGCGGCGGCCATGGGCCACCCCCAGCTGTCGACCGACACCTCGCGGGTGCGGCGGTGGATCGACATGGGAGAGATCCCGCGTGATCCGGTGCCGCGGGTGCTGGCAGCCCTGTTCACCGAGCGACTCGGCCGTGTCGTGACCATAGAGGACCTAGGTCTGGTCAGGCACGGGCGTGCGGGGAAGCGGCAGGGCGCCGGGGATGTGGAACATCCCGACGGTGTGCCGTGGGCGCCCGAGCGGACTGCCGCGGTCCTCACCGAATTCACGGGAATGGACCTCATGCTCAACCGACGCGGCTTGGTGGGCGCGGGTGCCGCGCTCGCCGCCGGATCCGCCCTCAGCAGCGCCATGTACGACTGGCTGCACACCGATCCGACCCTGACCGCCGACGCTCCCCGACTCGACCACCCCCTGCACGCCGATCCCGCCGGGTTCGACCGCTACGAGGCCGCCCCCGTCGGGGCGCAGGAGGTCGAGGAACTGGAGCGTTCCGTCGAGGTGTTCCGGGCCTGGGACGCGGCCCGCGGCGGCGGCCTGCAACGCAAGGCCGTGGTGGGTCAGCTCAACGAGGTGGGAGGCATGCTCGCCTACCACCATCCTCCGCATCTCCAGCGCCGTCTGTGGGGTGTCGCCGCCAACCTCGCCGTCCTCGCGGGCTGGATGTCGCACGACGTCGGCCTGGAGCCCACGGCCCAGAAGTACTTCCTCATCGCCGCTCATGCCGCCCGCGAGGGCGGTGACCGGCCGCGCGCCGGGGAGGCGCTGTCCAGGGCGGCCCGCCAGATGGTCCATCTGGGGCGGCCCGGCGACGCGTTGGACCTGATGAACCTCGCCAAGTCCGGTGTGGGCGACGAAGTGCTGCCGCGTACCAGGGCGATGCTCGACACCGTGGAGGCCTGGGCGCAGGCGTCGATGGGCAAGGGGCAGGCGATGCGCCGCACCCTGGGGCGGGCGGAGGACCTCTTCGTCTCCGACCGGGCGGACCGGGAGACACCGGACTGGATGCAGACCTTCAAGGAGGAGGACCTGTACGGCATGCAGGCCCTGGCCTACCGCACGCTGGCCGAGCACGATCCGGCGGCGGCCGTGCACGCCCAGCACTACGCGGAGAAGGCCCTGGCCCTTCGGGTCGACGGCAGGCAACGGTCGAAGATCTTCGACTTCCTGTCGATGGCCTCCGCGTGCTTCATCGCGGACGACCCCGAACAGGCCGACCGCTACGCCCGGCTCGCGTTGGTCTCGATGGGCTCGAACTCCTCGCACCGCACCTGGGACCGGCTGCGCGAGATGTACCGGCTCACCGCGGAGTACGCCGGCTATCCGAGGATCAGCGAACTGCGCGAGGAGATCCGGCTGGCGTTGCCGAAGACGGTGAAGAGGAGCGGCAGCGCGCGGGCCTGAGGGCTGCGTGCGGCCGCTGTCGTACGCCGTACCAGGTGACGACAGAGCACGGCCGACCCACCGGATCGACCGGTGACCGACCGCGGGCCCGACCGACGACGACTATGCGACCACAATCGACGACGACAGCTGTACGGCCACAGCCGACGCCAGCTGTACGACCACGACCGGTGACACCCGGACGACCACGACCGGTGACACCCGGACGACCACGACCGGTGACACCCGGGCGATCACGAGGCCACGCGGGCCAGGAGCACACACGCGTCGTCCTGCCGCTCGGCCCCGCCGAACTCCTCCACGACCATCCGTACACAGTCCTGCGCGGTGCGCGCCTCGCCGAAGCGCGGGGCCAGGTCGAGGAGTCGGTCCACGGCGGTGTCCCGGCTGCGCCCGGGGACCAGCCCGTCGGTGTGCAGCAGGAGCAGGTCGCCCACCTGGAGGGTCACCTCGGCCTGCCCGTACACGGCGCCCGAGGTGGCGCCGAGCAGTACGCCGTCCGGGGAGTCGAGCCTGCGCCCCGTCCCGTCGCGGTACAGCAGCGGGGCGGGGTGTCCGGCCTGCGCCCACACCAGGGTGCGGGTGTCCGGGCGGTAGCGGCAGCAGACCGCGCTGCCGAGGGCCGGCTGGACGGTGGCGTCCATCAACTGGTTCAGCCATGCCATCAGTTGGGCGGGCCCGGTGCCGGCCATCGCCATGCCGCGCAGGGCGCCGAGGAGCATCGCCATGCCGGAGGTGACGGTGGGGCCGTGCCCGGTGAGGTCGCCGACGCTCAGCAGGGTCTCGCCGTCGGACAGTTCCAGCGCGTCGTACCAGTCGCCGCCGATCAGTGTGCTCGTCGAGGCGGGCAGGTAGTGGGCGGCCAGGTCGAGCGCACGGGGTCCCTGGTGCGGAAGCCGCAGGGCGCCGCGCCACGGGGGCAGCACGGCCTCCTGGAGTTCGACCGCGAGCCGGTGCTCGGTCCGGGCCCGGTGCTGGTGGTGCCGCAGCGAGTCCTGGGACTCGGTCACCGCCCGC
This sequence comes from Streptomyces sp. NPDC104096, assembly GCF_055584385.1. NCBI lineage: Bacteria > Bacillati > Actinomycetota > Actinomycetes > Kitasatosporales > Streptomycetaceae > Streptomyces > Streptomyces sp. NPDC104096. The sequence continues at coordinate 69,733 of NZ_JBVJMD010000025.1, read as the reverse complement.
TGCGTGCGCCGCAGTTCGCTGACGTCGCGCACTACGGCCCACATGGAGACGGTGCTGCCGTCGGCGTCGAGGACGGGCTCGCCCATCATGTGGACGGTGCGCAGGCCGCCGTCCGGGCGCCTGATGCGGAACTCGCCGTCGATGGGCCTGGCGTCGACGAGGCAGTCGGTGACCATGGCGGTCAGCAGCGCACGGTCCTCGTCGAGCACCAGGGAGGGCAGTTCGTCGAGGGTGAGCGGGGGAGCGGCCGGGTCCCGGCCGAGGATGGCGAACAGCTCGCCCGACCAGCTGGCCTCGTCGGTCAGCAGGTTCCATTCGGCGCTGCCGACCCGGCTGAGCAGGGAGTCGCCGCAGGGTGCGGCGGGTGCGGGCGGCGGCACGGGTGCCGTCCCGGAGGTGGGCGGCGCCGGCGGGCCGTCCCGCAGCTGCGCCAAGTGCGCGTCCAGATCGTCGAGTTGATGCAGCGCCAGATCGTACAGAGCGCGCTGCCAGCGTTCTTCCGGGTGAGTCCCGTCGCCGGGTGCGTCGCGCCGTACGGCGTCCACCTCGCCCTTGAGCCGTCGCGCCTGCGATATCAGCGCGTCGACCGAACCGCGTCCGGGCGGCTGCGCGGCGGGGCGGTCCGCAGAGCGAGGGGACGGCATGACGCACTCCGATGCGGGAACGGTACGACCAAGGCTGACGGAAGGACCGTTACGACTGTTGCACAGCCCGCGACTCCGTGTAAGGGATTCGGCAACACCCGATTCGGTGGTGCTTCTGACATATGCCAGCGTCTTCATGGCGTGATGGGGCGGGGTGAATGATGTACGTGGTCGGAGGAGGTAAGACGTAGGCGAGGTACGCGTCTTGGCGGACCGACGAAGTCCGTGGGGCGCGTCCAGCCGTGTGTTCGACGCCTCTTTGTTCTATGGGTGAGCGCATCACGTAGCGAGTGATGCAGGTCACATCAAATTGTCATCGGCTTCGCGTAATGCGAAGGCCCGCTACGGGGTCGTAAAGACAGGACGGCGATCCGGCCGAGCGACCAGCCAACCACTCCGGGGGAGAACGACCATGGACGTCACTGTCGAGCAGCCCAGCCACGGCCGCCTGATCACCGCGGAGCATCGGGAGCTTCCCGTCCCCGCCGTCTTCCGCTACACCGCCACCGACCCGCTCGCCGTCCACGTCGACTTCCCGCCCGAGGTCTCCCTCGACGGCGCGGGAGCCACCTGGACCTTCGGCCGTACGCTGCTGGAGGCCGGCCTCCAGGGCCCGGCGGGCGGCGGCGACGTGCACATCTGGCCGTGCGGGGGGTCCCGTACCGTCCTGGAGTTCCACTCCCCCCACGGGATGGCGCTGCTCCAGTTCGACACCCCCGCGCTGCGCCGCTTCCTGGTCCGCACCTACGCGGTCGTGGCGCCCGGCGAGGAGGATCTCGCCGCCGCCGTCGACGAGGGGCTGAGGGCCCTCTTCCCCACCGCCTGAAGACAAGTTGCCTTCTGTGCGACGCATTTGACAGCTATTCACCTCGACCTCGCCGCGCGGGCAGGGAGCTCGACGACTGCCCCGTGCAGCCTTGCGACGGTGTGCCGCAAGGGCACTCCGCTGACGAGGGCGGGGCGAATGACACCGATCAGCCGAAGAGGTTTCGTGGGACTGGGCGCTTCCATGGCGGCGGGCATCGCGACAGGCACGGGCCCCCGGCCGGCCGCCGCGGCCGCGGCGCCGGCCACCGGCACGATCTCGGACGTACGCCACGTGGTGATCCTCATGCAGGAGAACCGCAGCTTCGACCACTACTTCGGGCGCCTGCGCGGAGTGCGCGGCTTCGACGACCGCAGCGGCGTCACCCTGGCCGGCGGCCACGGCGTCTTCGACCAGCCGAACGGCTCCGGCCGCCGGTACCCGTGGCGGCTGAGCGCCACCCCGGCGGCGGGCGGCGCGGACGGCGAGACCCTGGCGCAGTGCAACGGCGAACTGCCGCACTCCTGGTCCTCACAGCACGCCGCCTGGAACAAGGGCCGGATGGACAAGTGGGTCCCGGGCGTGGGCGACGTACGCTCCCTCGGCTACCTGGACCGCGCCGACATCCCCTTCCACTACGCGCTCGCCGACAACTACACCGTCTGCGACGCCTACTTCTGCTCCACGCTCAGCGCGACCGGCCCCAACCGCACCTACCTGTGGAGCGGCAAGGTCGACGCGGCCAGCTACGACGGCGGCGACGAGTCCGGACTGACCTGGCAGAACTACGCCGAGGCACTCCAGGACGCCGGGGTGACCTGGCGGGTCTACCAGAACGCCCGGGACAACTACGGGGACAACGGCTGCGCGTACTTCAAGAAGTTCGCCGCCGCCAGGGCGGGCGACCCGCTGTACGACCGGGGCATGTCCTCCGTGCCGAGGGCCACCGGCTCGACCCCCGACGACATCGCCGCCGCCATCAGGGCGGACGTGCTCGCGGGCACGCTCCCGCAGGTCTCCTGGGTGGTCCCCAACCAGGCCTTCTCCGAGCACCCGTACGCCCCGCCCGGCGACGGCGCCCACTTCGTCGACCTCGTCTACCGGGCGCTGGCCGCGGATCCCGACGTCCTCGACTCCACCGTCCTGTTCCTCAACTACGACGAGAACGACGGCTTCTTCGACCACGTGCCGCCGCCGGCCCCGCCCGCGGGCACCGCCGGGGAGTTCCTCAACGGGGTCCCGTACGGCTTCGGCTTCCGCGTCCCCATGATCGTGGTCTCGCCCTGGACCCGCGGCGGCTGGGTCTCCTCCGAGGTCTTCGAGCACACCTCGGTCCTGCGCTTCCTGGAGACCTGGACGACGGCCCTGGGCAAACCCGCCGCCTGCCCCCACATCAGCGCCTGGCGCCGCAGGGTGAGCGGCGACCTCACCGGCGTCTTCGACTTCACCGCTCCGGTGTACGGCGCGGTGGACCTGCCCGCCACGAGCGTCATCGGCTACGCCACCTGCGGGCCGCTGCCCAACCCGGTCCCCACCACGAACACGCCGCCCGCCCAGGAGCCCGGCACCAGGCCCGCCCGGGCCCTGCCCTACCAGCCCGGCGGACAGCTGGACCGGCTGGAGTTCGGCGCGAGCGGCCGGATCCTCGCCTGGTTCACCATGGCCAACCAGGGCGCGCCCGCGAGCCGGGCGGCGCACTTCTCGATCCACCCCAACGCCTACCGCGACACCACGCCCTGGCAGTACACGGTCGACGCGGGCGCCACCGCGACCGACTCCTTCAACATCGGCGCGGGATACGGCGACGGCAAGTACGACTTCACCATGCTCGGCCCCAACCGCTTCCTGCGCCGGTTCCTGGGCGACGCGACCAAGGTCGGCAAGTCGGCCGAGGTGAGCGCGCGTTACGCGCCGGAGTCCGGCACGGGCCGCGAGGCGCTCTGGCTGAGGATGACCAACTCGGCCGCCGCCGCGGTCACGTTCACCGTCACCGCGAACCACTACCGCGCCGACGGCCCGTGGACCCACCGCGTCGCGGCGGGCGGGTCGACGGAGGACTTCTTCGACGTGGTCGCGTACCAGAACGGCTGGTACGACCTCACGGTCACCGTCGACTCCGACACCACCTGGTCGCGCCGGTTCACCGGCCACCTGGAGACCGGCGCCCCCAGCGTCAGCGGCTGACGCCCGCGTACAGGTCCGGGCGCGGGGCGAGCTCCACGCCCACCCGGCCGCCGCTCTCCAGCGCCCGCACCCCGGCCTCGGCGACGACGGAGGAGGCGTAACCGTCCCAGACGCTCGCCCCGGTGACCCGGCCCCGCCGGGTCGCGTCGACCCAGGCCTGCACCTCACGGTCGTAGGCGTCCGCGAACCGCACGAGGTAGTCCAGCGGCACCTCCCGGCTCGCGGCCCCCGCCGCCGTCACGGCCATGGCGTGCTCCTCGCCGATCCGGGCGCTGCCCTGCTCGCAGACCGCCTCGCAGCGCACCTGGTAGCCGAAGCCGCAGTTGACGAAGACCTCCACGTCGACCAGCGCGCCCCCGGCGGTCTCGAAGAGCACGAACTGCGGGTCCAGCAGACCCTCGGGGGCGCCCGAGGCGGCCCGGGGCCGGAACACGCTCACCGCGGTCAGCTCCTGGTCCAGCAGCCAGCGGGCCGCGTCGATCTCGTGCGACACGGAACTGTCGATCAGCATGGCGCTGGTGAAGCCGGGCGGCGAGGAGACGTTGCGGTGGGTGCAGTGCAGCATCAGCGGCCGTCCCAACCGCCCGCTGTCCAGCAGGGACTTCAGCTTGCGGTACTCGGCGTCGTAGCGGCGCATGAACCCGACCTGGGCGAGCCTGCGGCCCAGCCGCGCCTCCGCCTCGACCACCCGCAGCGCTCCCGCGGACCCCGGCACCATCGGCTTCTCGCACAGCACCGGCAGACCGCGGTCGAAGGCCGCCAGCAGGGCCTCCTCGTGCGCCGGACCCGGCGACGCGATCAGTACGGCGTCGACGCCCGGCGCCGCCAGGGCGGCCTCCACCTCGGTGTGCACCGCGACACCGTCGAGTCCGGCGACCGCCTCCTTGGCCCGTCCCGCGTCGGGATCGGCGACGGCGGCCACCCGCGCGCCGCTCACCACCCGAGCGAGACGTCGTATGTGGTCGGCACCCATGTGGCCGGCTCCCAGAACAGCTACCCCCAGCAGGTCGGACACGACTCCCAGGCTCCTTTCCGGGCCCCGCGGCGGGCAGCGGTGCTGCCCGGGCGGGTCCTCGGCGACCAGCGTTTCATGGTCGTCAAGGGGACAGGAGAGCGCGCAGGCGTGCCGGTGCGCGTGCGCCGGAGGTCGGTCAGTAGCGCAGCACGCCCGCGATGCCCTGGGCGTCGCCCAGCGTGCCGTCCGGGACGAAGCGGACGTCCGCGCCCGTCTCCAGACACCGCTCGACGATCTCGTCCACGATGTCCTCGCGGGCGTCCAGGTCGCCGCTCAGGGCCGGGATCAGATGGTCGCCGTCGTCGCGGACCGTGATCCGGTAGTTCTCCTCGACGGCGAGCAGCCGGATCCGCGCCTCCATGGCGTTGCGCCAGATCTCGTCCACGCCGGCCGCGAACTCCTTGCGGCCGCGCGCGGATTCGAGCTCCCGGCGGACGGACTCCACGTTCCTGCGGGCCTCGGCGGCCACCACGGGCTGTACGGCCTGCCACACCGCCTCGGGGGAGGCGTTCGCGAGTCCCCCGTGCGGGATGTGCACCGCGTTCCTGCTGGTGGCCCCACCCGCCTCGGCCAGGCAGGACAGCGCCGCCGGTTCGCCGGTGACGTACAGGGCCCGCGGGCTGTGCCGCAGGATCCGGCTCATCGCGGTGTCGGCCTCGCGCAGGAAGTGGCGGGTTCCCTCGTCGCGGAAGGTGCTGGCATGGTCGCCGATGCGCTCCTGGCGCTCGGCGTCGAAGTTGTCGAGGCCGCGGGTCATCGGGAAATCGCCGATGCGCTCCTCGGCCACCCGGTCGGCGCCGCCGTTCCAGAGCGTGACGCGGTCGGCGGAGACCGACAGCACCCAGAACGGCCGCTCGGCCGCCTGCGCGGAGACCAGGTTCCGGGTCAGGAAGGTGTCCGAGAGCACCACCCGTTCCGGTACCGGACGGGCCAGCGACCACACCTGGTGCTCTCCCGGGGCGGCGAAGATCACCAGGCCGTCCTCGGCGTGCGCGAGGTCGACCTCGGCCAGCGCGCGGTCCAACTGGTCGACGACTTCGGTGCGTCCTGACCGGGTGACCGCGGGATCGGTCTCCAGCTGTCGCTTGGCCTCGGCCACGGCATTGCGCAGCCGGACGGGATCCTGCGCGTTGTCGGGCTCGCGGCGGTGCGTCGGGGTCAGCACGGACACCGCCGGGTAGGGGCGCGGTCGCCGCAGCTCGGCGAGGGTCGTTGGACTGAGTGCGTGCTCCATACCAGAACGATAGGACTGATTCCTCCGTCAGGCATTTGGGGCAGTTCATTCGCCTGTTTCCGATATTTCACTATTAGTGTCACACGCGTGGCTGTCGCGAAACTGAGCCTGCCGACCCTCACCACCATGGTCGTCGGATCCATGGTCGGGGCGGGCGTCTTCTCCCTCCCGAGCCGCTTCGCCGCGCACACGGGCGTGGCCGGCGCGCTGATCGCGTGGGCCGTCGCCGGTACCGGCATGCTGATGCTGGCGTTCGTCTTCCAGACGCTCGCGGTGCGCCGCCCGGACCTCGACGCCGGGGTGTACGCGTACGCCAAGGCGGGCTTCGGCGAGTACCTGGGCTTCTTCTCGGCCTTCGGCTACTGGGCCAGCGCCTGCGTCGGCAACGTGACGTACTGGGTGCTGATCATGTCGACGGTCGGTGCCGTCGCCCCCGCCCTCGGCGAAGGCGACACGGTGCTCGCCGTGGTGCTGTCCTCGGTGGGCCTGTGGCTGTTCTTCCTGCTGATCAGCCGGGGGGTGAAGGAGGCGGCGGCCGTCAACCGGATCGTCACCGTCGCCAAGGTCGTGCCGATCATCGTCTTCGTCCTGCTCGCGCTCTTCTACCTCGACCCCCAGGTCTTCGCCGACAACTTCGCCGGCGCCGACTACGCCGGATCGCTCTTCCGGCAGGTCGAGAGCACCATGCTGGTCACGGTCTTCGTGTTCCTCGGGGTCGAGGGCGCCAGTGTCTACTCCCGGCACGCCCGCCGCCGCGAGGACGTCGGCCGTGCCACCGTCCTCGGCTTCCTCAGCGTCTTCGCGATCTTCGCGTCGGTGACGATCGTGTCGTACGGTCTGCTGCCGATGGGTGAGATCGCCCGGCTCCGGCAGCCCTCCATGGCGGGCGTCCTGGAGTACGCCGTGGGCACCTGGGGCCAGGTCTTCGTCAGCGTCGGGCTGGTCGTGTCCGTCCTCGGCGCCTATCTCGCCTGGACCCTGATGGCCGCCGAGGTGCTGTTCGTGGCGGCCCAGGACGACGACATGCCACGGTTCCTGAAACGCTCCACCGAGGCCGACGTGCCGGTGCCCGCGCTGGTGATGTCCACCCTGCTGAGCCAGGTCTTCCTGATCGTCACCCTCTTCTCGGACGACGCGTTCGACTTCGCGCTCGACCTCACCAGCTCGCTGACGCTGATCCCGTTCCTGCTGGCCGCCGCCTTCGCGGTACGGGTCGCGCTCGCCGAGCGCCGGGAGGGGGCGCGTGTCGCGGCGGCGAGCGGACCGGGCGCGGCGGCGGTGGGCGGCGCGAGCGGGCGCGGACAGGGGGAGTTGCTCGTCGCCGTGCTGGCCACCGTGTACACCGCGTTCCTCCTCTACGCGGCCGGCCTCACGTTCCTGCTGCTCTCGTTGATCGTCTACGCGCCCGCCACCGCCCTGTTCGTGATGGCACGCAGGGAGCAGGACCGACGGGTGTTCTCGGGCCGTGAACTCGTCGTCCTCGCCGTGTCGGTGGTCGGCGCGGTGGTCGGGATCGCCGCCCTGGCCCTCGGCTGGATCAGCCTCTGACCCGGAAGGTGCACCATGACCGGTCAAGACCCCCGCCCCGCGTACGGCGTCCACTCCGAGGTCGGCAAGCTGCGCAAGGTGCTCGTCTGCGCCCCCGGGCTCGCCCATCGCAGGCTCACCCCCACCAACTCCGGCGATCTGCTCTTCGACGACGTGATGTGGGTGGAGAACGCCCAGCGCGACCATGCGGACTTCGTCGACAAGATGAGCGAACGCGGAGTCGAGGTGGTGGAGTTGCACGACCTGCTCGCCCAGACCATGGCGATTCCCGGGGCCCGGGACTGGCTCCTCGACCGGAAGATCACCGCGAACGAGGTCGGGCTGGGGCTCATCGACGGCACCCGCGCCTATCTGGAGACCCTCGCCCCGTCCCGGCTCGCCACGTTCCTGCTCGGCGGCCTGGCCACCACCGACCTGCCGGAGGAGTACCGCACCGGCTACCTCGCCCTCGCGCGGGAGTCGACCGGTGTGCGCGAGTACCTGATGCCACCGCTGCCCAACACCCTCTACACCCGGGACACCACGTGCTGGCTGTACGGCGGCCTCACGCTCAACCCGCTGTACTGGCCGGCCCGGCACGGCGAGACCCTGCTGATGAAGGCGATCTACCAGTTCCATCCCGAGTACGTGGGGTCCACCGTCTGGTGGGGCGACCCCGAACGCGACTGGGGGCAGGCGACGTTCGAGGGCGGCGACATCATGCCGGTCGGCAACGGCGTCGTGCTGATGGGGATGAGCGAACGCACCTCGCGCCAGGCGGTGTCCCAGGTCGCCACGGCCCTGTTCGAGCAGGGCGCCGCCGAGCGGGTGGTGGTCGCCGGGCTGCCGAGGCTGCGCTCCGCGATGCACCTCGACACCGTGTTCACCTTCGCCGACCGTGATCTGGTGACGCTGTATCCGGCCATCATGGAGGCCGTGCACACCTTCTCCCTGCGGCCGTCGGACAAGGCGGCCGCGGGCATCGAGATCACCGACGAGGGCTCGACGGCCTTCGTGGACGTGGTCGCCGAGGCGCTCGGCCTGCCGGAGCTGCGGGTCGTGGAGACCGGCGGCGACGTCTACGCCTCCGAGCGGCAGCAGTGGGACAGCGGCAACAACGCGGTCGCCCTGGAACCGGGGGTGGTGTTCACGTACGACCGCAACACCCAGACCAACACGCTGCTGCGCAAGGCCGGTATCGAGGTGATCACCATCGTCGGTGCCGAACTGGGGCGCGGCCGGGGCGGCGGACACTGCATGACGTGCCCGATCGTGCGGGACCCTGTGGACTTCTGACGCCGGCCGCCGGACACTGCCCGACCGGTCGGTATCGGTTTAATGTGCAATCAGTCCTGGTCATCGACCCCTTGTCGGACATCCAGGGTTTACGTGAGTCCGTCCTGTCGGGCGAACGGACTTGCTATGGTCTACCCGTTGGTAGCGCGCCGAGCGGGGGACGCCGGTGGTGGGCGGCCGAGGTGCCGCGACTTCCCGGGCAGGTCTTCGGCGCGCGCGATCCGGCAAGGGGGCCGGTTCGTCGGGGGATTCCGCGCATCAGCGGGACCTGAATTTCGAACTCCAGTTCCCTTTCTCTTAGATTCGGACAGGTGAAACTCGTCTCATGGCTCGTTCCCTGGTTGATGTCCTGACCACGCACGCCTCGCAACAGCCAGACCGCGTCGCCTACCGCTATCTCGTCACCGGTGACTGTGACGGAGCATTACAGGAGATCACCTACGCCCGGCTCGCCCGTCGCTCCCGGGCCGTCGCCGCCTGGCTCCAGGACCGCGGCCTGGCCGGGTCCCGCGCCCTGCTGCTCTACCCGCCCGGCCTGGAGTTCATCTCCGGATACCTGGGCTGCCTCTCGGCCGGCGTCGTCGCCGTACCGGGCGTCCCCCCGCAGGGAAGGGCCCACAACCACCGTGCCCTGACCCGGATGCGGCGGCTGATCGCCGACGCGGAACCCGAGGTCGTCCTGGGCGGACGCGAAGTCGTCGCCGCGCTCGACGAGTTGGCGCCGTACCTGCCCGAACTGGGCGACCTCACCCGGGTGGTCACCGAGGACATACCCGACGACGCGGCGGACGGCTGGCGCGCACCCGACCTCACCGCCGACTCGGTCGCCTTCCTCCAGTACACCTCCGGCTCCACCTCCGCCCCCAAGGGCGTGGTCGTGACCCACGGGAACCTGCTCGACAACGAACGGGTCATCACCGAACGGATGGGCCACACCCCCGACACCATCGAGGAGTACGGCGGCGAACTGGTCCTGAGCTGGCTGCCCACGTACCACGACATGGGCCTGATCGGGCCGGTCCTGAACACCGTCCACCTCGGCCTGACCACCACGCTCTTCTCACCGCTGCACTTCCTCCAGCGGCCCGAGCGCTGGCTCACCGCGATCAGCCGGTACCGCCCGCACACCAGCGGCGGCCCCAACTTCGCCTACGAGCTGTGCCTGAAGCACGCCACCCCCGAACTCGTCGACAGCCTCGACCTCAGCTCCTGGAAGGTCGCCTTCAACGGCGCCGAACCGGTCCGCGCCGCCACCCTGCGCCGCTTCACCGGCACCTTCGCACCGGCGGGCTTCCGCCGCGAGGCCTTCTACCCCTGCTACGGCCTGGCCGAGGCCACCGTGATGGTCACCGGCGGCTCGGTGGACACCCCGCCGGTCCTGCTGGAACCGGCCGACGCGGGAGCGCGCACCGGGGCGGCGGACGCGGCCGCGATCGGCTGCGGACGCCCCGGCCCCGGCGTCACCCTCGTCGTCGCCGACCCCGAGCAGGGCGTCGAACTCCCCGAGGGCGAGGTGGGTGAGATCTGGGTGAGCGGAGCGAGCGTCGCCAAGGGCTACTGGCGCAACGCCCTCGCCACCCGGCAGACCTTCCGCGCCACTCTGGCCGGCCACGAGGGCCGCTTCCTGCGCACCGGCGACCTCGGATTCCTGCGCTCCGGCGAGCTGTTCGTCACCGGCCGGCTGAAGGACCTGATGGTCGTCGACGGGCGCAACCACTACCCGCAGGACCTGGAACTCGCCGCCGAGATGTGCCACCCGGCACTGCGGCCCGGCTGCACCGCCGCGTTCTCCATCGACGCCGGGGTGGAGGGCGAACTGCCCGTCCTGGTCGCCGAGGTGGCCCCCGAGGCCGCCGACGAGGCCGAGAAGATCACCGATCTGGTGCGCGCCGCGATCGGCGACGCCCACGGGCTGGCCGTGCACGATGTCGTCCTCGTCCACCCCGGCACCATCCCCAAGACCTCCAGCGGCAAGATCCAGCGCCGCGCCTGCCGGGCCGCGTACCGCGACGGCACCCTCTCGACGGTGGGCGCGCCCGCCACCGGATGACACCGGGCGCGGGCACGTCCGTCCGTCCGCGCGTGCGGTGCGAGGCCGACGACGGATGACTCCGTCGCCGCCGACGGTACGACGCGGACGGTAAGACGCCGACGGTACGGCGCCGATCGTGGGTGCGTGCGTCGGCGCCACCGGTCCGACGTCGGCGGCGGGTGGGGCGCGGGGCCGACGGCAGGGTGCCCGCGGCGGCCGGTCCCGGTCGGGCCGGCGGGGGTACGTCCGGCATGGGCGAGCCCGTTCGCGCCGACGGTCCGACACCCGGCACCCGGCCGGGCCCGGGAGCACGTTGCGGCCCACGCCGACACCCGTCCACCCCGCCCCCGCCCCGCGGCCCGTGCCCGCCCGCAGCCGCCGTACGGCCGTGCCCGGTACGTACGGCATTCCGCCTGAACCCCAGTTCCCGAGGACACCTTTTCCCGATGCCTGCGAACGAGTCCCCGAAGCGGACCTCCGAGCCGTCCCCCAAGACCGCCGAGGGCCTACGGGCCTGGCTGGCGACGGCCGTCGCCGAGGCGGCCGGACTCGACCCGCTGACCGTCGACCCGTACCGGCCGATCGCCGAGTTCGGCCTGGGATCACGTCAGTTGGTCGCCCTGACCGTCGAACTCGCGGAGCACGTAGGCCGGCCGCTGGAGCCGTCCTTCTTGTTCAACCACCCCACCGTCGCGGCCCTGGCCGACGCGCTGCTCGCCGAACCGGGGCCCGGGGGAGACCGGCCGGGGGACGAGGCGTCCGCGCGGCGGTCCGCACCGGCCCACGACGACATCGCCGTCATCTCCATGGCCTGTCACTTCCCCGGCCACGCCGACGACCCCGAGGGCCTGTGGCGGGTGCTGACCTCGGGCGAGGACGCCATCACCGAAGTGCCCGCGGGCCGTTGGGACACCCGGCAACTCCTCGACCCCGACCCGGAGGCCGTCGGCCGGGCCTACACCCTGCGCGGCGGGTTCCTCGACTCCATCGACCGCTTCGACGCGTCCTTCTTCGGCATCTCCCCGCGCGAGGCCGCGGCCATGGACCCCCAGCAGCGGCTGCTCCTGGCGACCGGCTGGGAGGTGATCGAGCGCGCGGGCATCCTCCCCGACAGCCTGAACGGCAGCAACACCGGCGTCTACGTCGGCCTCTACGACAGCGGCTACCTGTCCGCCGCGTCCCTCGGACAGCTCGACGGGCACGTGGGCACCGGCTCGGCGTCCAGCGTCGCCTCCGGACGCCTGGCCTACACCCTCGGTCTCCAGGGCCCCGCCGTCACCGTCGACACCGCCTGCTCCTCCTCCCTCGTCGCCCTGCACCTCGCGTCCCGGGCGCTGGCGGGCGGCGAGTGCGACCTGGCCCTCGCGGGCGGTGCGAGCCTGCTGGTGACCCCGCGCGGACACGTCGAGTTCAGCAGACTGCGCGGGCTGTCGCCGTCCGGGCGGTGCCGGCCCTTCTCGGCCGACGCGGACGGCGTGGTGTGGGCCGAGGGCTGCGGTCTGGTGCTGCTCAAGCGGCTCGCGGACGCGCGCCGGGACGGCGACCGGGTGCTCGCCGTCGTCCGCGGCTCCGCGATCAACCAGGACGGGCGCAGCCAGGGGCTCAGCGCCCCGAGCGGCCTCGCCCAGGAACGGGTGCTGCGCGCCGCCCTGCACACCGCCGGGCTCCGCCCCGAGGACATCGACCACGTCGAGGCCCACGGCACCGGAACGCGGCTCGGCGACCCCGTCGAGGGCAACGCGCTGGCCGCGGTCTTCGGACCGGACCGCCCGGCCGACCGGCCGCTCGGCGTCGGCTCCCTGAAGTCCGTCATCGGCCACACCCAGGCCGCGGCCGGTATCGCCGGGGTCATCAAGACCGTACTGGCGCTCGGGCACCAGCGGATACCGGCCGCCCCGCACACCGGGACCCCGACCGAGCACGTCGACTGGGCGGGCGGGGGCCTGCGCCTGCACCACGACGGCGAGGAGTGGCCGCGCCGCGCGGACCGGGTGCGGCGGGCCGGGGTCAGCGCGTTCGGGATCAGCGGGACGAACGCGCACGTGGTCCTGGAGGAGGCACCCCGGACGGCGCCCACGGAGGCGCCGACGCCCACGGAGACGTCGACGGATGTGCCCGACGGGGTGCCGGCGGACCTCCTCTTCCCCCTCTCCGCCCGCACCCTCCCCGCCCTGCGCGGCCAGGCCGCCCGTCTCCTCGAAACCCTGGACGCCCGACCCGAGTCGCCGCTTCCGGCGGTGAGCGCCACGCTCGCCCACCACCGCACCCACTTCGAGCAACGCGCCGTCGTCCGCGCCGGTGACCGCGACGCGCTGCGGACCGCGCTGCGCGCCCTGGCCGCCGAGGACGAGCGTGGAGACCACGGCACCGAGGGCGGCCCGGTCGTCGGGCCCCGGCAGAGCCGTCCCGCCGGCAAGCTGGCCTTCGTCTTCCCCGGCCAGGGCGCCCAGTGGACCGGCATGGCCCGGGACCTGCTGGCCCGCGATCCGGTGTTCGCGGACGAACTCGACCGCTGCGACGGCGCTCTGCGCCCGTTCACCGGATGGTCCGTCGCGGCCGTCCTGCGCGGTGACGCGGGCGCTCCCGGCCTGGACCGCGTCGACGTCGTACAGCCGGCGCTCTTCGCCGTGATGGTGTCGCTGGCCGCGGTGTGGCGGGCCCGTGGCGTCCGCCCGGACGCCGTGATCGGGCACAGTCAGGGCGAGGTCGCCGCGGCCTGCGTGGCCGGCGCGCTCAGCCTCAACGACGCGGCAGCCGTGGTCGCGCTGCGCAGCCGGGCCCTGACCGGGCTGTCCGGCTCCGGGACCATGGCCGTCGTCGGTCTCCCGCACAGCGAGGTGGAGTCCCGTCTCGCCGGACTCGACGGCCGCGTGTCGGTCGCCGCCGTCAACAGCGGCCGCTCCACGGTGGTCTCCGGCGCCGTGGAGGCCCTGGAGGCGCTGCTGGCCGACCTCGACCGGGAGCAGGTCTTCGTCCGCCGCCTCGACGTCGACTACGCGTCCCACAGTGCCCAGGTCGAACCGGTCCGCGCGAGCGTCCTGGACGAACTCGACGGAGTCGTCACCACCCCGACCTCCGTCACCTGGTACTCCACGGTCACCGGCGAGCCGGTCACCGGGGAACTCGAGGCCGACTACTGGTACACCAACCTGCGCGCGCCCGTCCGCTTCGGACCCACCGTGGCGCGCATGACGGCCGACGGATACCGCTGCTTCGTCGAACTCGGCCCGCACCCGGCCCTGTCGACCGCACTGCGCACGGTCGGCGACGAAGTGGGCGAGGACCTGGTCACCGTCGGCTCGCTGCGCCGGGACGAGGACGGACCGACCTGTCTGGACCTCGCGACGGCCGAACTCCACGTCCACGGACGGCCGGTCGACTGGCGGCGGCTGGTGCCCGGCGCCGCGCCCACCGAGCTGCCCACCTACGCCTGGGACCCGCAGCGGTACTGGATCGAGCCCGAGTCCGCCGGCGGCGGGTCCGGCCTCCTCGACCGGGCCGCGCACCCGTTGCTCGGCATCCAGCTCCAGTCGGCGGACCAGAGCCGCTGGACGTTCCGCAACGAGTGGTCCCCGGCCACCGCGGACTGGCTGCCCGACCACACGGTGTTCGGCCGGACCGTGGTGTCCGGCACGACCCTGCTGGAGCTGTGCCGCGCGGCACTCGGCACGGCCCGCCCCGACCACCCGGCCGACCTCGCCGACCTGCTCGTCGTCAGCCCGCTCACCCTGCCGTCCGCCGGCACCGTCGAGGTGTCCGTCGAGGTCGGCACGGAGGGACCGGCACCGGAGGTCACCGTCCACAGCCGTACCCGCGACGGGGACGCCGCCGGCTGGACCCTGCACGCGACCGCGACCGCCACCACGCCGGACGACCCCACCGCGGCCGAGGAGGGCACCGGTACGGCGGACGGGACCGGTACGGGGGACGGCCCGCCGCCCGTATGGCCGGAAGCGGCCGCACCCGCCTGGAGTCCGGACGCCTACGATCGGCTGACCGGCCTGGGGCTCGGCTACGGCCCCGCCTTCCGGGGCGTCCGGGAGGCCGTCCCGACCGGCGACGGCGAGCTGCTGGCCCGGCTGTCGCTGCCCGCCGTGGCCCGGGACGTGAGCGACCCCTACCCCGTCCATCCCGCGCTGCTCGACGCGGCGCTGCACGTGGCCGCCGCGCTCGACCCGGACGACGGCCGGGTACTGCTGCCGGTCTCGGTGGGCCGCTGCGTGCTGTCGCCCGGCGACGGCGCGACCGAGCTGACCGCCCGGGTACGACGGACCGGCGGCGCGGCGGACGACCGCACGCTGGAGGTGACCCTGTGGGACGCCGACGGCTTCCCTGCGGGACGCCTGGAGAACGTACGACTGCGGGCGGTGGCGCCGGCCGACCTGGACCCGGCGTCCGAGCACGCCCGTCACCTGTACGAGGTGACGTGGACACAGGTGGACGCGCAGCCCGGAGCGGGGACGGCCGCCCCGGGGGCCACCGAGTCCGGGACGGCAGCGCCCACGGCGGGTCCGGGCACCGGTACCTGGACCGTCCTCGGTGAGCCGTCGGACCCCGCGGTCGAGGCCATGGCGCACGGCCTCGCGGCGGCGGGCGTCAGGACGGCCGGGCCGGACGCCGACATCGTCGTACGGATCTGGCCGCGCCCGACGGGCGAGGTGGAACCGGCGGCCGCGGCACAGGAGTCGGCGGCCACCGCGCTCGCCGAACTGCGCGCCCTGACGGCGCTCGCGCCCGACGAGGCGCCCGCCCGGACCGTCTGGGTCACGCGCGGCGCGGTCGCGGCCGCCGAGGGCGATGCCGTGACCGGGCTCGCCCAGTCCGTGCTGTGGGGCCTGGCCCGCAGCGCCCGCGCCGAGCACCCCGACCTCGGGCTGACCCTGCTCGACCTCGACGACGCCTCTGCCGACACTTCCGCCGAGCGGCTGACCACTGCCCTCGCGCTCGCCGACGAGCCCGAACTCGCCCTGCGCGAAGGGGCGCTGCTCGCCCCACGGCTGGTGCGGGCCCGCGCGACCGGGCCGACCGGCGACCTGCCCGCCGACGGCACCGTGCTCGTCACCGGCGGGCTGGGAGCCGTCGGCCGCCACCTCGCCCGGCTGCTCGCCGAACAGGGCGTCCCCCGACTGCTGTTGACCTCACGTCGGGGACCGGACGATCCGCGCGCCGCGGAGGTCACGGCCGAACTCGGCGCGCTCGGCGCCCAGGTCGAGGTGGCGGCCTGCGACGTCGCCGACGCGGACGCCCTCGCCGACGTGCTCGCCGGTGTGGGCGATGAGCTGCCGCTGCGCGGAGTCGTGCACTGCGCGGGCCTCCTGGACGACGGCGTCGTCGCCGAGCTGACCCCCGAACGCCTCGCCCGGGTCCTGCGCCCCAAGGTCGACGGCGCCGCCCACCTCCACCGGCTGACCGCCGGCCTGCCGCTCACGACGTTCCTGCTGGTCTCCTCGGCCGCCGGAGTCGTCGGCAACGCCGGGCAGGGCAACTACGCGGCGGCCAACGTCTTCCTCGACCAACTCGCCCACCACCGGCGGGCGCTGGGCCTGCCCGGCACCTCCGTCTCGTTCGGCGCCTGGTCCGGCGAGGGACTGGCCGCCGAACACGCGGACCTGGCGCGGATGGCCCGGTCCGGCCACCGCCCCCTCACCCCCGAACAGGGCCGCGGACTCACCGCGCTCGCCCTGCGGCGCGGCACCCCGCACCTCGTCGCCTGGGCGCTGGACCTGCCCCGGCTGCGCACGGGCCCGGCGGCCGACGCGGCGCTGTGGCGGTCCCTGCTGCCCGCCCCCCACGCCGCCGGGCGGTCCGCGGGCCTGGCGGCGCGGCTGGCCCGGCTGCCCGAGACCGAACGAGCGGGCCGCGTCCTCGCCCTGGTCCGCGAGGAGGCCTCACGCGCCCTCGGGCTGCGCTCGGCCCAGTCCGTCCGCCCCGACCAGCCGCTGCGCGAGCTCGGCATGGACTCGGTGACCGCCGTGGAGCTGCGCAACCGCGTCGCCGGCCGCCTCGACGTCCGACTCCCCGCCACCCTGCTCTTCGACCACCCCACCCCGGACCGCCTCACCGCGTACCTGCTCGCGGGCCCGCTCGCGACGGGGACCGCCGGGTCGCCCCGCACCGGGCCGGGCCGCGCGGCCACGCCGGCACCGGCCGGCACCACGACCGTCCCGGGCGTGGACGAGCCGATCGCGGTGGTGGCCATGGCCTGCCGGCTGCCCGGCGGCGTCGGCGGACCGGAGGACCTGTGGCGGCTGGTCGCGGACGGCCGCGACGCCGTCGGCCCGTTCCCGGCCGGCCGCTGGGACGTGGAGTCGCTGTACGACCCCGATCCGGACGCGGCGGGCAAGACCTATGCCCGCGAGGGCGGCTTCCTCGACGACATCGGCTCCTTCGACGCAGGGTTCTTCGGCATCACCCCGAGGGAGGCCGCCGCCATGGACCCGCAGCAGCGCCTGCTGCTGGAGACCGCGTGGGAGGCCCTGGAACGGGCCGGGATCGTGCCCGCGGAACTGGCGGGCAGCACCACCGGGGTGTACGTCGGCATGTTCGGCAGCGACTACCTCTCCGGCTCCCGGCTCGACCAGCTGGACGGGTACGTCGGCACCGGGTCGGCGCTGAGCGTGGCCTCGGGCCGGCTCGCCTACGCGCTCGGACTGCACGGCCCGGCGCTGACCGTGGACACCGCCTGCTCGTCGTCCCTGGTCGCCACCCACCTGGCGGCCCAGGCGCTGCGCTCGGGCGAGTGCGATCTCGCCCTCGCGGGCGGGGTGACGCTGATGGTGACACCGCAGACCTTCGTCGAGTTCAGCAGGCTGCGCGGCCTGTCCGGCACCGGCCGCTGCCGCTCCTTCTCCGACGACGCCGACGGCGCGATCTGGGCCGAGGGCGCCGGTCTGCTCGTACTGAAGCGGCTGACCGACGCCCGCCGGGACGGCGACGAGGTGCTCGCGGTGCTGCGCGGCACGGCCGTCAACCAGGACGGCCGCAGCCAGGGCCTGTCCGCGCCGAACGGCCCCGCCCAGGAACGCGTGATCCGGCGGGCCCTGGAGCTGTCCGGCCTCGAACCCGCCGACATCGACCACGTGGAGGCGCACGGGACCGGCACCACGCTGGGCGACCCGATCGAGGCGAACGCCCTCGCCGAGGTCTTCGGCGGCACCCGGCCCGCGGACCGCCCGCTGTACCTGGGCTCGCTGAAGTCCAACATCGGCCACGCGCAGGCGGCTTCCGGAGTCGCCGGTCTCATCAAGGTGGTCCAGTCGCTGCGTCACGGCCGGCTGCCCGCCACCCTGCACGCGGACACGCCCAGCCGCCATGTCGACTGGGAGGACAGCGGACTCGAGCTGCTCCGGCGGCCCGTGGACTGGCCCGCCACGACCGGGCGGCCGCGGCGCGCCGGGGTCAGCGCCTTCGGCATCAGCGGCACCAACGCGCACGTCGTCGTCGAAGAGGCCCCGCCCGCCGAGCCCTCGTCCCGGCCGGAGCCCTCATCCCCGTCCGAGCCCTCGCCCCGGAGCGAGCCTGCGGCCCGGTCCGAACGGGCCGCGGCCAAGCGGCTGTTCGTGCTGTCCGGGCGGAGCGAGGGGGCGCTGCGCGGGCAGGCGGCGCGGCTGGCCCGGCACCTCACCGACGACGCCCGCCTCCCGGACGTCGCCCACACCCTCGCCCGGCACCGCGGCCACTTCGAGCGGCGCGCGGCGATCGTGGCGGGCGACCGGGACGAACTGCGCGCCCACCTCGATGCGCTGGCCGCCGGCCGGGCGCCGCTCGCCGGGCCCAGGGAGGACCCGACCGGCAAGGTCGCCTTCGTCTTCGCCGGACACGGCGGCCAGTGGCCCGGGATGGCCGTGGACCTGTTGGCCGAGTCGGAGGCGTTCCGCGCCGAACTGGCCCGGATCGACCGGGCGGTGCACCGCCGGGACGGCTGGTCGGTGCTCAACGTGCTGCGGGCACCGGAGGAGTTCTCCCCGCTCGACCGCACCGAGTACCTGCAACCGGTGCTCTTCGCGGTCAACGCCGCGCTCGCCACCGCCTGGCGGGCGCTCGGGGTCGCCCCCGACGCGGTGCTCGGCCACAGCCTCGGCGAGGTCGCCGCCGCCTACAGCGCGGGCGCCCTCACCCTGGACGACGCGGTGACCGTCGTGACCGGGCGCGCCCGGACGGTCGTCCCGCTGGCCGGACGCGGCGGCATGCTCGCCGTGGACCTGCCGCCCGCCGAGGCGGCGGCCCTGCTCGCGCCGTACCCGGACCGGTTGTTCGTCGCCGCGGTCAACAGCGCCCGCGCCACCGCCGTCTCCGGGGAGGCCGACGCGCTGGCCGACCTGCGCCGTCGGCTGGACGAACGGGGGATCGCCGCACGGCCTCTGTCGACGCCGTTCGCCTCGCACACCCCCCTGATGGACCCCCTGCGCGACGAGCTCCTCGACCGCCTCCACGACATCCGCGCCACGTGCACCGGCACCCCCTTCTACTCGACGGTGCTGGCCGAGCCCGTGCCGGGCGACCGTCTCGACCCCGCGTACTGGTACGTCAACCTCGCCCGTCCCGTGCGCTTCGCGGACACCGTCCGGCGCCTGCTGGACGACGGCTACCGCTACTTCGTCGAACTGAGCCCGCACCCCTCCCTGCTGCCCGCCGTCGAGGCGGTCGCGGCCGAGGCCGGGATCGACGCGGTGGGCGTCGCCTCGCTCCGCCGACAGCAGGACGGACACGCCGTACTGCTGCGCAGGGCGGGGGAGTTGTACACCGCCGGACACACGCCCGACTGGTCCGCGCTGTTCCCGGACGGCGCCGGCCGCCGGACCGACCTGCCCACGTACGCCTTCGCCCGTGAACGCCACTGGCTCGCCCCCGCGCCCGCCTCGACCGGCGGCGGCACGCCCCTGCTCGGCACCCATGTCGAGGTCGGTGACGAACCCGACCGGCACCTCTTCCAGACCGAACTCGACCTGAACGACAGCCGCTTCGCCTACCTGAGTGATCATCGGGTCGGCGGCGAGGTCTGGCTGCCCGGCGCCGCCCTGCTCGGCATGGCCCTGGAGGCCGCGGCCGACCTCCAGGACGGGGACGGCGGCGAAGTCACGCTGGCCGACGTCACCTTCGTACAGCCGCTGCGCCTCGACCCGGACCGGCCGGTACGGCTGCAACTGCGGGTGCTGGCCGCCGAGAACGGTCTTCGGGAATTCACCGTCCGCTCCGCTCCCGCGGGTGAGCGGCGGGCGCGGTGGCAGCGGCACGTCGACGGCCGGATCGCCGTCGAGGCATCACCGGCCACCGCGGGCACATTCCTCGCCGAGCTGCGTGAACGCTGCACGGAGCAGGTCGACATGACGGCCCTCTACGCCCGCCTCGCCACCCTCGGCATCGACTACGGCCCGGCCTTCCGCGGCCTGGCGGCCGGGCACCGCACCGCCACCGCCGGGCTCGGCCGGCTCACCGCCCGACCGGCCGCCGGACATCTGCTGCACCCGGCCGTCCTCGACGCCGCCTTCCACACGGCCGCCCTGCCCGGTGACGCCCCGCAGGGCCGGGCGTTCGTGCCCGCCGGCCTCGGACGACTGCGCCACACCGGGCTGCGCACCGCACCCGCCTGGGTGACCTGCGAACTGCGCGCCCACACCGGTGACACGGCCGTCCTCGACCTGAACCTGTGGGACGACGAGGACCGACTCGTGCTGGAGATACGGGACTTCAGGCTGGCCGCGCTCTCCCCGCTGGACGGCGCGCTCTTCGAGACCCGCTGGCAGCCGCGCCCGGCCGCCCAGGAGCCGCCCGTCACCGGCCGATGGCTGATCCTCGCCGACGACACGGGCGTCGCCGACGACCTGGCCCGGCGGCTCGGCACGGAGGTGCCGCACGTGATCGCCCGCGGCGGACCGGCGTACCGGGCGGAAGCGCCCGGCCGATACGTGCTCGACCCGACCGACCCCCGGCACCTGGCCCGGCTCCTCGGCGAGGAGTTCGCCGACGCTCCGCCCGAGCGGGTGGTCCAGCTGACCCCCCTCGACGCACCCGCGATCGACGACGTGCGGACGGCCGAGGAGGCCGCGCGCGCGTGCTGTCTGACCACCCTGCACCTGGTGCGCGCCCTCGCGGGCCGCCCGGGCGGCGGCCGCGCACCGCGCCTGTTCATCGTCGTCCGTGGCAGCCAACCGGCCGGTGACAGTGCCGAGGTGACGCGACCTCAGCAGGCACTGGCCTGGGGATTCGGCCTCAGTGTGGCGCAGGAGCATCCGGAGTTGGCGACCACCCTCGTCGACCTGCCCCCCGACGGCGGCGCCGACGCCCTGTGGACCCAGCTGTGGCACGCGGACGACGAACGCCTCGTCGCCCTGCGCGACGCGGGCCGGTTCGTACCGCGCCTGGCCCGCACCCGACCCGACGGCCACGGCGCCGACGGGATCACCCCGGACGGCGTGTACCTCGTCACCGGCGGTCTCGGCGGTCTCGGCCGGGTCGTCGCCGAACGACTCGTCGGCATGGGCGCGCGCCGACTGGCCCTGCTGAGCCGGGGCACCCCCGACGCGGACACCGCCCGCTGGATCGAGGGCGTCGAGCGGCGAGGCGTCACCGTGCACCTCGCCCGCGCCGACGTCACCGACCGCGCGGGCCTGACCGCCGCCCTGGACGCCGTACGACGCGACACCGGACCCGTCGCCGGGATCGTGCACGCGGCCGGTGTCCTCGACGACGCCACCCTGACGGGACTGACCGACGCGCGCGTCCGCGCCGTCCTCGCCCCCAAGGTGCTGGGCACCGCCCTGCTCACCGAACTGGCGCCGGAAGCAGTCGACGTGGTCCTGTTCGCCTCGGTGGCCGGTCTGCTCGGCTCCGCCGGTCAGAGCCCGTACGCGGCGGCGAACGCCTTCCTCGACGCCTGGGCCCACCACCTGTCCCGCACCGGCCGGCGGGCGCTGAGCCTCGACTGGGGAGCCTGGTCCGGGGTCGGCATGGTCGCCGGCTCCCGCACCCGGGCCGCCGAGACCGGCCGGTCCGGTCTCGTCGCGTTCTCCCCGCAGGACGGCGGTGAACTGTTCGAACGGGTCCTGGGCACGCCCCGGCGCCAGCTCGCCCCCGTCGCCCTCGACCGGGAGCTGCTGGCCCTCGACCCGGACGCGGTGCGCACCCGCCCGATCCTGGCCGACCTGATCACCGTCCCGACCGGCACCGCGGCCACGGACGACCTGGTGAAGAAGGTGTTCGCGGCGACGGACGACGACGACCGCGCCGCCTGGCTGGAGACCTACGTACGCGCCCGGGTGGTCGAGGTGTCCGGCGGCCTGGTGGACGCGGCCGCCGGGAGCGCGCTGAAGGAACTCGGCCTGGACTCCCTCATGCTCGTCCGGCTGCGCAACGCCTTCGCCCGCGAACTGGGCGTCGAACTGCCCGCGGCCGACCTGTTCGCCGCGCCCGACATCCGCGGCGTCGCCCGCGCCCTCGCCGCCGGCCTGCCCGACCGCGCCGACCTCCCCGGGCCGTCCGCGCCCGCCCGGCCCGCCGAGGTGCCCGAGACCGAGCTGCGGCCCGCGACCCGGGACGTCGTACGCCTGCTGCGCAGCGCCCGGCCCGGGATGCCCGACGCGGCCCACGCCGTCGGACTCGCCGTCCGGCTCACCGCACCGACCACCGAACAGACCCTCACCGGCATCCTCACCCGCCTCGTCGCCCGGCACGCGGCCCTGCGCACGGCGATCGTCACCGCCGCCGAGGGCGGGCGCCTGCTGCGCGTGGACCGCGAGCCCGGCCGGCCGCTGCTGCGCTGGACCACCGGCGACGGCGCCCACGACACCGCCGACCGGCTGCGCGCCCTGCTGGAGCCGCCGTTCGACCTGACCGGCACCCCGCTGTGGCGGTTCGAGCTGCTCGACGGCGGCGCGGCGGGCCAGACCCTGCTGTTCGGCGCCCACCACGCGGTGAGCGACCTCCAGTCCCTGCTGCTCGTCGCCGCCGAGATCGACGCCGAACTGTGCGGCACCGTGCTCGACGCCACCGTGACCAACCGGGACATCGACCTGCTCGTCGAGGCCCAGCAGCCGGGCGGCGAGGGGATCGGCGCGGACTGGCTGCGGGCCTTCCACGGCAGTGAGCGCCTCGACCTCGCCGACGCCGCCCCGCGCCCGCGGACCCGGTCCTACCGGGCCGGCAGCGTCACCCTCGCCGTCCCGGACGGCCTGCCGGCACGCGTCACGGCCGCCGCGAGCGGCCTCGCCGTCACCCCCGCCGCCTTCTGCCTGGGCGCCCTGACCGTGCTGCTGGCCAGGAAACGCCGACGCGAACGGTTCGTGCTCGCCGTGCCCGTGGACACCCGCATCCACGCAGACGCGTACGACGCGGTGGGCTTCTACGGCATCCCCGTGCCGTTCCCGGCCGAGGCCCGGGCGGCCGACACGGTCGAGGAGGTGCTGCGCCGCACCGACGGGCGGCTCCGGCGGATCCTGGCCAAGGGCGCGGTGTTCTCCGACGTGCTGCCCACCCTCGCCCGGCAGGGCCTGTACCGGCCCGACGCCCCGCTCGTCGAGGTGTACTTCAACTACGTACGCTCCACGGGCCGCCTCGGCGCCCTGGAGGTGCTGCCCGCCGGGACGGGCCACTCGGACCTCGACCTGATGATCACCATGATCCCGGACGCGGGCCGCGTCCGGCTCGACCACAACCTCGACCTCCTCGACGCGGACGCCGCCACCGCACTGGGGGAGGAGTTCCTAGGGCTGCTGGCGGAGGCGGCGGAACATCCGGGGACGAGGGTCCGTACGGATGCCGTCCCGCCGCCCGCCGTCCCCGCCGTGGTGCCGGCCACCGTCCCCGCGGCCGTCCCCGGCACCGTGCCCGGTGGCGCCGACGCGGTGCCGGTCCCCGAGGAGCCCGTGGCGCGCGGGTCTCTCGCGCTCGCCGCCACCTTCGCCCTGGGCCATCTGCCGCCGCTGTGCGCGGCCGCTCTCGACGACGGCGACCACGGTGGCCCGACGGTCGCGGAAGCCCCGTACCACCAGGTTCTCGCGAGCCTCCAGGACCCCTCCGGCGTCTTCGCCGACCCCGGCGCCGTGGTGGGCGTGGTGCTGCTGCGGGCGGCCGACCTGGAACGCTTCGGCCCGGTGGACGACGCCGTGCTCGCCGAACTGCGCACCGCCTACCCGGCCGCGCTGCGCGCCCTGGCCGAGCGGACCCGGAAGCCGCTGATCGTCGGCTTCCTGCCGACGGCCGACGCGCCGGAGCGCCTCGTCCGCTGGGAGCACGAGACGGCCGCCGCGCTCGCCGGGCTGCCCGGCATCGCGGTGCTCGGCCCCGACGAGTGGACCAGGCACCACCCCGTCGACGAACCGTTCGACGAGCGGACCGAACGGCTGGCCCATCTGCCCTTCACCCCGCCCTTCCAGGCGGCCGTGGCACTGCGCCTGGCCGAGGTGGTACGAGCGGTGCGGCGCCCCGCGCCGAAGGTGATCGCCGTCGACGGCGACGAGACCCTGTGGGGCGGAGTCGCCGGCGAGATCGGCCCCGACGCCGTGGACCTGACCGGACCGCGTGCCCTGCTGGCCCGCAGGCTGCTCCAGTGGCGCGCGGCCGGCGCGCTGCTCGTCCTGGTCAGCAACAACGACGAGGCCACCGTCCGCGCGGTCCTCGGCCGCCCCGAAAGCCCGCTCGGAGCGGAGCACTTCAGCGTGCTCTCCGCCGCCTGGGACCCCAAACCGGACCGGCTGGCGGCGGCGGCCCGCACCCTCGGCCTGGGCGTGGACAGCTTCCTGTTCCTCGACGACAACCCCGCGGAAATCGCCAAGATGCGGGCGCAGTTGCCGCAGGTGCTCTCCGTGACCTGTCCGGCCGCCGGTGAACTGGACGCCTTCCTGGGCAGGTTGTGGCCGCTGGTCCCGGCCGCCGCGACCGCCGAGGACACGCTGCGGGCCCGCTTCTACGCGCAGGAGCGGGAACGGGACGCAGCCCGTGAGGAAGGCGGGTTCGAGGAGTTCCTGGCCCGGCTGGAGCTCCGGGTCGACATCCGGGAGCTGGCCGAGGAGGACATACGGCGGGCGGAGCAACTGGTGCGTCGCACCAACCAGTTCACGCTTCGTGCCCGGTCCGCGGACGGTGGCGACCTGGCCCGCTGGCGGCAGCGCGGCGAGGTGTGGACGGCCGCGGCCCGGGACCGGTTCGGCGACTACGGCCAGATCGGGCTGATCGCCGTACGGGCCGAGGGGGACCGGCTCGACGTGCTCGCCTGGATGCTGAGCTGCCGGGCGCTCGGCCGCGGGGTCGAGGAGCACCTGCTGCGCTGGCTGGCCGACCGCGCCGACGCCCTGGGCTGCACGAAGGTCAGGCTGACGGCCGAGCGCACCGAGCGCAACGCACCGGCCCGCCGGGTGGTCGCCGCACTGGGCGGCGGTCGCCAGGACGACGAGCGGCTGGAGGCCGTGACCACGCCGGACCACCTGCGCGCCTTCCGCTCCTGGAACCGCCGGTGAGCGCGGGGGAGCGGGCATGACGGAAAGGACCGTGCGCAACGTGAAGGGCTCTCATGCGTGACGTGAACAGCGAGGACACCGGGCGGCCGTGGTCGGTCGCCGAGTCGATCGAACGGGGTGGCGGCGGGCTCGGCGTGACCGAACTGCTGGCGAAGGTGGCGGCCGGCGAGGCCGCGGCACAGCCACCCGACGGCTCGGGCCCGGGGGCGGCCTCGGTCCCGGCTCCGGACGCGGTGGTCCCGGCTCAGGAAGCGGTCCCGGTTCCCGACGTGGACACCGTGGCGGCCGTCATCGCCGACGCGGCGGGCCGTCATCTGCCCCAGGGGCGTCTCGCGCCCGACGCCGACTTCTTCGACGCGGGGGGCACCTCCGTGCACGCCGTGGAATTCGTCGCGGAGCTGGAACGCGACCTCGGCGTGGAGCTCGACCTCGACGAGGTGTTCGCCGACGCCCGGCCGGTCAGCCTGGCCCGGCACTGGATCGCGGCGGGCGGCACGACGGCCGCGCTCGCGAACCTCGCGGCCCGCCCGCACGAGGCCTCGGGCGTACCCGGAGCCCCTGCGGCCCTGGAGGGCTCCGCGGCCCCGGAAGGCCCTGCGGCCCCGGAAGTCCCCGAGGCCGCCGCGGCTCAGCCGACTCCTGCCGCGCCCGCGGACCAGGCGTTTCCCTCGACTCCGGCTCGGCCGGCCCCCGCAGCGCACGACCCCGCCCCCGCAGCGCACGACCCCGCCCCCGCAGTGCCCGTCCCGGCCCCTACGGCCCGCGCCGCGGTCTCCGTCCCGTCGCCCACCGTCGCCTCCTCACCCGCCGTCCCCCGCACCAGGGCCCGGCGCGAGGATCTCGACCAGATCCTGGCCGATCTCGCGCTCGCCGACCGCTTGCCGTTCGTCGACGTGCCCGAGCCGCTGCCGCCGCGCCGGATCCTGCTGACCGGGGCCACCGGCTTCCTCGGCAGCCACATGCTGCTGGACCTGCTGCGGCACAGCGACGCCCACGTCCACTGCCTGGTCCGCGCGCCCGACGAGGAGGCGGCCGTCGGGCGCCTCGCGGCGCAGTTGCGGAATTATCGGCTGCCCTGGTCGGCCGAGGTACGGCGACGGATCACCGTGCTGCCCGGCGACGTACGACGGCCGCGCCTGGGCCTGTCCGAAGAGCTGTGGCACACCCTCGCCCACGAACTGGACGCCGTCGTCGGCGTGGCGGCGGCCGTGGACTTCCTGCGCGGCTACCCCTCGCTGCGCGGCAGCAACGTGCTCGGCGCGCTGACCCTGGCCGAACTGGCCGCGACCGGCAGGCCCAAGCCGCTGCACCACATCTCCTCCATCGCGGTGTTCAACGAGGTCGGCATCACCTCGATGGGCGAGGACGACCCGCTCGCCCACGTGGACCGCCTCGTCGCGGGCTACGACCAGTCCAAGTGGGCCGCCGAGGTCGCGCTGCGCCGCGCCCGCGACCACGGTCTGGTGGTCTCGGCCCTGCGCCCCGGCGGCATCGGCGGCCACACCCGCACCGGCGCACACAACCCGCAGGACCTCAGCAGCGGCCTGATCTCGGCCTTCGGCCGCCTCCGCACGGTCCCCGCCTTCCGCTGCCTCAACGCGGCGCCGGTGGACTGGGTCAGCCGGGTCGCGGTGGCCGTCGTCTGCGAGCCGGACGCCTGGGGCTTCGACTACAACCTCACCGGCGTGCCCAACACCCTCGACGACGTCGTACGCGACATGGCGCTCGGCGGGATGCACGTGCGCGTACGGGACTGGGACGACTGGCGCACCGATGCGTTGGCTCGTCTGGAGGCCGACCCGGTCCCCGAACTCGGCTTTCTGAACCGCGTGTTGCGCAGCCCCACCGCGCTCAGGCTGTGCGAGGCGACCCTCCAGGGCCCGGCCGCGATCGGCGACCGCACCGCCGCGCTCGTGGAGGCGCTGGACCTGCCGCCCGCCGTCCGCTACGACGCCCGGGCGCAGGCGAGGACGTTCGAGAGCCTCGCCGCGGACGGTCTGGCCCGCCTCCCGCAGAAGGACGACCCGCCCTACCTGTGGTTCACCGAGACCACCCGGGGCGAGGTGCGCCCGGTCGACGGCGCGGGCGACGACCGCCGCGGCCTCGGCGGTGAGGAGGGCCGGGGCGACGCCGCCGCCCCGACCCCCTGCTCCATGGCACTCACCCTCTCCATCGCCGGTATGCACCAACTGGTCAGTGAGCGCCGCGTGGACGTCACCGGCGAGGTCCGGTGCCCGGCCGTGCACGCGGAGCCACTGACCGTGGAGCGCGGCGACGTCTGGGTCCGGCCCGAGGAGGGCATCCCGCACCACCACGGGCTGCGCCACCGGCTCCTGCGCTACCGGCTGCGGCTGATCGACGCCGACGGCGGAGCGTGGTGGCTGGAGGGCCACAAGTACGCGCGTGCCCGCCGCGACCTGTGGCGGCAGACCCGTGCGCTGAGCGTCGAGCTCGGCCGCGAGGGCGGACCGGCCGAGCTGGCGGGCGAGGTCGTCGTGCCCGCCGACTCCTACGTCCGCGACCAGATCGACGGCATCCGGGTCGCCCCGCACCTCACCGAGCAGGAGGGGCGGGCCGCCAAGCTGACCTGGCTCGCCTGGTTCGGCCGGGAGATGGGCCGCGGGCTGCTCGGCCCGTTCGCCAGGGCCGCCGCCGAGCTGCTCGACCTGCGCCGTACCCCGACCTCCAGGGAGCAGTACCGATGATCTTCAGGACCGCCACCACCGGTACCGGGCCCGCGCTGCGCCGGGTCCGTACCACCGCCGCGCCGCGCCCCCTGCGCCACCGTCTGGGTCCGGCGGCCGTCGAGGAGATCCCCTTCCGGGCGTCCGACGGCGTCCGGCTGGGCCTGACCCGCGTCGAGACCGGCGACACCGGCCGGCCCGCCGTGCTGCTCCTGCACGGGCACACCGCGTCCTCCGACATGTTCCTCCAGCCCGAGACCCGCAACCTGGTCGACGTGCTGCTCGACGAGGGCTACGAGCCGTGGCTGCTGGACTGGCGGGGCAGTTGCCGGCTGCCGTACAACGAGACCGGGCAGCGCTACACCTACGACGACGTCGCCCTGTACGACATCCCCGAGGCCGTCTCGTACGTCCGCGGCCGGATCGGCGACCGCCCGCTGTTCGTGGTCGCGCACTGCATCGGCTCCCTCACCCTGTCGATGAGCATGAGCGCGGGGCTGGTGCCGGGCCTGGCCGGGGTGGTCTCCCAGGGTGTCTTCCTGACACCGAAACTGGCGGGCCGCACCTCGCTGCGGATGACGGTGGCCGGGGAGCTCCTGAAGGGCCGGATCGACCACATCCCCGTCGACTTCCGCAAGGTCGGCCTGCGCTCGAAGTACACCCCGCTGTTCGCGCTGGCCTCGCGCCGGGCGAGCTGCCCCGACCCGACCTGCCAGATGCTGCACAACTCGGCGTGGGGCACGGGCGCGTCCCTCTTCGTGCACGGGAACCTCTCGCAGACCACCCACGACCGGCTGGCCGAGCTGTTCGGTCCCGCGCCGCTGTGGATCCTGCCCCATCTGCGGCGGATCGAGCTGGCCCGCAGCGTGGTCCGCTGGCACGACACCGACCACCGGTACCGGGCGCTGCCGCGCAACGCGCTGGATGCGGCCGGCCGCATCGACACCCCGGTGCTGCTGCTGGCGGGCAGCGAGAACGGGCTGTGGCTCGACTCGCAGCAGCTCTGCCACGACGTACTCGCCCGCCGCCAGCCGCAGTTGGACGTGACGTACACCGAGATCCCCGGCTACGGACATCTGGACCCGTTCCTGGGCCGGGGCGCGGCGCTCGACGTGTTCGGCCACATCCTCGAATTCCTCGGGGAACGCCGGTGACGGAACGGGGGGCGGCCGGTTACCGTACCGGTCAGTAACCGGTCGGTGGCCGGTCCGGCCGGACCGCACTCCAGGAGGCACCCATGGCGCAGCTCGAAGTCGACGGCGCAGCCCTGACGTACGACGACGAGGGCCCCCGAGACGGTGACGGCGTGCCCCTGGTGTTCATCCACGGCTGGACCGCCGACCGCCACCGCTGGGACCACCAGGTGGCGCACTTCGCCGAGCGGCGCCGGGTGGTCCGGCTCGACCTGCGCGGGCACGGCGAGAGCGGCGGGGCGGGGGTGCGCACGATCGAGGAGCTGGCGCGGGACGTGCTCACCCTGCTCGACCACCTCAAGATCGAACGCTGTGTGCTGATCGGCCACTCCATGGGCGGGATGATCTCCCAGACGATCACCCTCGCCCACCCCGAGCGGGTCGAACGGATGGTGCTGGTCAGCTCGATCAGCCGGATGACGTACAGCCGGGGGCGCGGGCTGCTGATGGCGACCTCGACCCTGGTCCCCTTCAAGCTGTTCGTCGCCACCAACATCCAGCGGGCGTTCGCCCCCGGCTACCCGCGCGAGGAGATCAAGCGGTACGTGCGCTCCTCCGCGGGCACCCCGCGCGAGGTCGTGATGACGCTGTACGGCGCCATGCGCGCCTTCGACGTCCTGGACCGGGTCGGCGAGATCCGCACGCCCACCCTGCTGGTCCACGGCTTCCACGACATCCAGCTGCCGGTGAAGCAGATGCTGCGGATGGCGAAGGGCTACCCGGACGCGGAGGTCAGGATCATCGACGCCGGCCATGAGCTCCCGGTGGAGAAGCCCGCCGAACTGACCGCGGCGATCGACCGGTTCGTGACGGTCCGGGCGGCCTGACGGACGCGTTCAGTCGTTCCTGTCGGGGCCGCAGGAGCTGCCGTCGGCCGGCAGGGAGCCGTACAGCAGGAAGTCGTCGACCTTGCCGTGCACGCACTTCGACGACGTGTAGCCCGTATGGCCCTCGCCCCTGTTGTCGAGCACCACGGCCGACGACCCGAGCCGCTCGGCCGTCTCCACGGTCCAGCGGTACGGCGTCGCCGGGTCGCCGCGGGTGCCGACCAGGAGCATCTTCGGGCCGGTGAGGTTCTTGACGTCGTCGCGGATGTAGGCGGTGCCCTTGGGGCGGCCGTAGCACATCAGCACCTGGGTCAGGCGGTACTCGCCGAACACCGGGGACGCCTGGTCGTACTCGCCGCGCAGCCGGCCGAGGTCCTTGGTGACCTGTGCTGCGGTGGGGCGGTCGGGGTCGTCCGCGCAGTTGGTGGCCACGAGCGCCGCCGGGAAGTTGTCGGCCGGGATGTCGGCCTCGTCGCCGAGGCCGCTGCCGGTCCGGGGCCCGGACGGCGGTGGTACGCCCTTCAGCGGGACCGGGACCGGGAGCGCGGTGCCGCCGGAGACGAACTGCATGATCCCGCCCGTCGAGCCGTCGTCGACGAGCTCGGCCAGCGCCCGTTCCAGCAGCGGCCAGAGCTTCTCGCTGTAGAGGCCCTGGCTGAGGGCGGCGACGAGGTCCTGACCGGAGAACGGCTCACCGAAGTCCGTCAGCATCGGCTCCTCGTCGAGGGAGCGGACGAGCTGCACGATCTGCTCCCCGGCCCGGCGGGCGTCCTGGCCGAACGGGCAGGCGATGTCCTGGACGCACCAGTCGACGAAGTCGTCCAGCGCCACCTGCTGCCCCGCGGCACCGGCCACCCCCTGCTCGGCCAGCGGCTCGGTCAGCGTGTCCACCCCGTCGAGCGCCATCCGGCCCACCCGGTGCGGGAACCGGGCCGCGTACACCGCGCCGAGCCGGGTGCCGTAGGAGAACCCGAGATAGTTGAGCTTCTTGTCGCCGAGCGCCTGGCGTACGACGTCCATGTCCCGGGCGGAGTCGACCGTGCCCATGTGGCGCAGCACGGGTCCGGAGTGCTGTGCGCACGCCTGGGCCGCCTTGCGCAGCAGACCGAGCACGGCCTGCGGGTCGTCGAGGGTGTTCCCCGTGCTGCCCGGCGCGCCCGCCGCGCCGCCGTACAGTCCGTCGCCGCAGGTCACGGGCGCGGACCGGCCGACCCCTCGGGGGTCGAAGGAGACCACGTCGTAGCCGTTGGTCAGGCCCATGAAGTCCTTGCCGCCGATGGCCAGTTCGCTGACCCCGGAGCCACCGGGACCGCCGAAGTTGAGCAGCACCGAGCCGCGCGACCTCCCCGTCGCCCGGTAGCGGGCCAGCGCCAGGGAGATCGTGCCGGAGGCGGGCTTCGCGTAGTCGAGGGGGACCGTGACCCTGCCGCACTGCAGGTCCCGGGGCGCGTCACTGCCCCGGCACCGCGACCAGGTGATCTTCTGGTGGTAGAACCGGGACAGATCGGTCCCGCCGTCGGTCGCGGCAGCCGTCGGGAGCCCGCCGCCGAGCAGGGTGAGCCCGACGGCTGTGACAAGTGCGCGGCGCCGCAGGGCGGGCCGTGTTGACTGCTGTGCCGGCATGAGTGCCTCCAGCGCGCCCCACTGTGGTCCGGGCTCTTCCCGCTCACGATAGGCGGCGCCCGGAATCCTCGCCTCCGGACGTGATCCCGCTGGTCCGGGCGTCGTGACGGGCGCTGCCGCCGAACCGGGCGCCGTCGTCGGACCGCTCGTGGCGGCCGCCGCGCCCGCCGGTGTCGCACGGACGACCGGTATGACGATATTGCTGCTGGTTCGACATATGTGCCACTCGATGGGGTGAAAGCCCGATCAGCCATAACTACTCCGGTTCGACCCGCGTTCTCTCCGGTGCGGGCGAGCGCCCGCGACGATGTGGAAGGCAGGGAGACCTATGAGACGGGTAGCGCGAAACGGTGTGATCGCCGTGGCCGCCGCCTCCGGTGCGATGGCAGTCACGATTCCCGCGTACGCCGGTTCCGCGGCGGACGGTTCCGCGGTCGGCTCGCCCGGTCTGATCTCCGGCAACACGCTTCAGCTCCCGGTGCACATCCCGGTGAACGTGTGCGGGAACACCGTGAACGTCGTGGGGCTGCTCAACCCGGCGGCGGGCAACGCCTGTGCCGACGGGGACTCGGCGAGGACCGGCACGTCCGGCACGTCCGGTGGGTACGGGACGTCGAGCACGTCCGGGACCTCGGGCACGTCCGCGACCTCGGGCACGTCCGCGACCTCCGGTGCCACCGGGGCGCACACCTCCGGCGGGGCCCACGCGCACGGCGCGGCGGTGGACTCGCCGGGGGTCGTCTCCGGCAACGGCCTCCAGCTGCCCGTGGACCTCCCGGTGAACGTCAGCGGCAACGCGGTGACCGCGGTCGGCATCGGCAACCCGGCCTTCGGCAACACGTCCACGAACACCTCCGTGGACCAGCCGGACCAGCCGGACCAGCCGGACGAGCCGGTGGAGCCGGTGGAGCCGGTGGAGCCGGTGGAGCCCGATCGGCCCGTGAGCCCGCCGCCGACACGGACGGTCGTGCCGCCCAAGGAGCAGCAGGTGCCCGGACCCGCGCCGCACACCGGAGAAGAAACGGTCCGCTCCCTCGCCCGCACGGGTTCGGACCAGACCCTCCCGGCCCTCGCGGGCAGTGCGGCCCTGCTGCTGGGCGGTGTCGCCCTGCACCGGCGCTTCCGGCCACAGCGGCAGCGCTGACCGCAACGCCGGGACGGCTCCGGTCCCGACGGAGGATCCCCGGTGGGTCCTCCGTCAGACGGTGCCGACGTGAAAGCGGCGGTGCAGCGCGCGTACCTCCTCGGTCAGGGCGTCCACCGGCCCCTCCACGGTCACCCCGGGGGCGACCTCGCCGACCGGCAGCGTCCGCACCGGCGGAGCGGGCACGCCCCACTCGCCCAGCCAGCCGGCCAGTTGCCGCGACGACACCGCGTACACGATGCGTCCGAGCCCCACCCAGGCGTGCGCGGCCGCGCACATGGGGCAGTGCTCGCCGGACGTGTACACGGTCGCCGCCGCCCGCTCCTCGACGGTCAGGTGCGCGGCCGCCCAGCGCGCCAGCTCGAACTCCGGATGCCGGGTACGGTCACCGGAGGCCACCCGGTTGTGGTCCTCCGCCAGCACGGCGCCGTCCGCGCCCACCAGGACCGACCCGAACGGTTCGTCGCCCTGCGCCAGCGCCTCGGCCGCGAGCTCCACGCACCGGCGCAGATGCGCCAGCTCCGCATCCTTCACCATGACGTTCCACCTTCTTCGACACCTGATCCGGAGCCGCAGGCTATGCCGAGGGCCCGTCCCGGGTGCGACGGGCAGGGCGTGCCGTCCGTAAATATGTTGAACCGGCTGTTCCGGAATGCTTAGGTCGGCGGGTGGATCACATGAACGGGACGGACCGGACCAGCCGTACGGACGACGCGGAACGCGAGACGCTGCTCGCCCTCTACGACCGGGTCATGCGCGAAGGGGCCCGGCCGGACGGCCCCGGCACCCGCGTCGAACGCGTCGGGCAGGTGATCCGCCAGGTCGCCCCCGCACAGGAGTGGAACGGGATCCTCTGGTCCGCGCTCGACGACGCGGGCGCCGACGCGGCGATCGCCGAGCAGATCGCCCACTTCACCGGCCTCGGCCACACCTTCGAATGGAAGCTCTACGGGCACGATCTGCCGACCGACCTCGGCGCACGGCTCCGGGCGGCCGGCTTCACGCCCGAGCCGACCGAGACGCTGCTGGTCGCCGAGGTGGCGAAGCTGTCCCTCGACGCCGAGCCGCCCGCCGGGATCCGCCTGCTGCCGGTCACCGACGCCGTCGGTGTCGGCCTGATGGCCGACGCGCACGAGCGGGCCTTCGGCGTGGACAGCGACTGGCTGCGGCACCGGGTGCTGGCCAGGCTGGCCGCCGACCCGGACACCCTCGTCGGTGTGGTGGCCCTCGCCGGAGACGTGCCCGTGAGCTCGGCCCGGATGGAACTGGTCCCCGGCACGCCGTTCGCCGGACTGTGGGGCGGCGGCACCGTGGAGAGCTGGCGCGGCCGGGGCATCTACCGGGCGCTGATCGCGCACCGCGCCCGCGTCG
Organism: Streptomyces sp. NPDC104096; assembly: GCF_055584385.1. Lineage (NCBI taxonomy): Bacteria > Bacillati > Actinomycetota > Actinomycetes > Kitasatosporales > Streptomycetaceae > Streptomyces > Streptomyces sp. NPDC104096. The sequence goes on along the minus strand of NZ_JBVJMD010000025.1, from coordinate 35,704 downwards.
CCGCCGACCGCGGCTACCGCTACCTCCAGGTCGACGCCACCGACGACAGCCGCCCCATCCTCGAACGCCTCGGCTTCACGCCCCTGACCACGACGACGCCGTACGTGTACGTGCCGTAGGGCGCCCCGGCCGGGTGACGGCGGCCCCCCGGTCAGGGTGACGACGGCGCCCCGCGCCTCACAGGTCGCGCCGGTACTGCACCGACCGGTGCGTGGGGAGGTATCCGAGCGCGTCGTTGACCGCGCGCATCGGCGCGTTGCCGTCCGCGGTGTCGGTGAGCAGCCCGCCCAGCTCCGGGTGCCGCTCGCGGGCCCGGCGGATCGACAGCGCCTTCATCCGGCGGGCGAGGCCGCGACCGCGGTGCTCGGGGAGGACCGCGGTCCCGTAGTGCTGTCCGTCGCCCCGGCCGTCGCCGGGGACGACCAGTTCGCTGAAGCCGACGACGGAGCCGTCCGCGGTGTCCACCGCGGCGACGGTGTGCAGCAGGTCGCCGCGGCGGGCGACCGCCTCGGCGGCCGCGACCAGGCGTTCCACGTCCCATACGACCCTGCCGTAGTCCGTGTCGCCCATCGGCATGTCGTCCATGGCCCGCCGGGCGTCGGCGTACGTCCGCGCCAGCGCGTCCGGCACGGTGCCGTCCCACTCCGTCAGCCGGTAACCCGGACACGGGCGGTCGACGAGAGAGTCGAGCACGGCGGGGTCGGCATCCGCCAGCGGCAGCCGCGTGTACGTCAGGGACAGCACGGGCCGAAAGCCACGCGCCGCCAGGAACAGGTCCGCGGGGGAGCCGAGTCCGGCCTGGGCCAGCACCGAGCGCCGCCCCCGCGTCCGTGCCGCGGCCAGCGCGGCGTCCAGGAGCCGGGTACCGACGCCGCTCCGCCGCTCGGCGGGGTGCACCGAGAGCTCCAGCTCGGCCAGGTGCCGCTGCTCCTCGCGGTCGAACAGCCGCAGGAACGCGGAGCCCAGCGGCTCTCCGGCGGGGCCGGACGCCAGCCAGGCCTGCCGATGGCTCGACGCTCCGGGTTCGGCGTCGGTGAGCGGGGTGATGCGCGGGGACAAGGCGGCTCCGTCAGGGTCGGGCGGTGGTGGCGGACGACGGCAGCCAACCGTGACGGAGCGCCGCCCGCAACGGATTTGCGGGCGGCCGCCCGCCCCGCCCTCCGGGCGGACGACGGGAATCGCCGGACAGGCCCTACCGCCGTGCCCGGGACCGGTCCAGCGCGGCCACGCCGACGGCGGCGAGGCCGATCTGGATGAGCCACTCGATCCAGTCGACGCCCTTGGTGTCGGCCACGCCGAACGCGGCGGCGATCGCCGATCCGACGAACGCGGCCAGGATGCCCACGGCGATCGTCCACAGGATGCCGATGTGCTGGCGTCCCGGGACGACGAGCCGTCCGAGCACGCCGATGACGATGCCGATGATGATCGCGCTGAAGATGCTCGAGATCTCCATTTCCTCCCCTTACGGTCGGACCTCGCTGCCCTGCATCTGCCCGCCGGAGCGAGGTGCAGTCCCTTCCGGTTATTGCCCGCGCTTGATGGTTCCGAGGCCTTGATGCCGTGTACCTTTCAAGCGTTCCACGCGTGTAGACACCCCCACCTTCGGTCTACGCGCGCAGAGTTGGCGCTCGCACCCGCAATGTCCTGACCCCACACGGAGGTTCGACGGATGCTCGGATCAAGAAGGTCCCGCCGCAGACTCACCACCGGCCTCGCCGGTCTCGGGCTGCTCGTCACCGCGGCCGCCCTTCAGGTCACCACCGACGTGGCGCCGGCCCACGCGGCCACCACGCACCGCGTCCTGTTCGACAACGCCCACGCCGAGACGGCCGGGAACGCCGACTGGATCATCTCCACCAGTCAGCCCGACCCGCTCTCCCAGGACTCCACCCCGTCCGCGGAGACGGACTGGACCGGCGCCCTGTCCTCCTGGGGCGTGGCCCTCCAGAAGACCGGCGGCTACAGCCTGAAGACACTCCCGTCCGGCTCCAGCCTCGGCTACGGCGGCTCCACGGCCACCGACCTGGCGAACTTCGACACGCTGGTCCTGCCGGAACCGAACACGCTCTTCTCCACCGCCGAGAAGACCGCGATCATGAACTTCGTCAAGAACGGCGGCGGGCTGTTCATGATCTCCGACCACACCGGCGCCGACCGCAACAGCGACGGCGAGGACGCGGTCGAGGTCCTCAACGACCTGATGAGCAACAACAGCGTCGACTCCACCGACCCCTTCGGCTTCTCCATCGACTCCCTGGACATCAGCTCCGGCTACCCGGCCGCGATCAGCGACAGCGGCGACGCGGTGCTGCACGGCTCCTTCGGCACCGTCACCAAGAGCCTGATCGCCGACGGCACCACGGCCACCCTCAAGCCCGCCGACAACTCCTCGGTCAAGGGCCTTCTCTACCGCAGCGGTTACTCCGGCAACACCGGCGCGTTCTTCCTGACCAGCACCTTCGGCAGCGGCCGCGTGGCCTTCTGGGGCGACAGTTCGCCCATCGACGACGGCACGGGCCAGTCCGGCAACACCCTGTACGACGGCTGGAACGACACCGGCGCCACCAACGCGGCCCTCGCCCTCAACGCCACCGCCTGGCTGGCGGGTTCGGGCGGCAGCGGTGGCGGAGGCGGCTCCGGCACCTGCACCGCCGCCCAACTGCTCGGCAACAACGGCTTCGAGGCGGGCAGCACCACCTGGAGCGCCAGCAGCGGCGTCATCACCGACTCCAGCAGCCAGTCGCCGCGTACGGGCTCGTACTACGCCTGGCTGGACGGCTACGGCAGCGCCACCACCGACACCCTGTCCCAGTCGGTGACCATCCCCGCCGCCTGCACCACCGCCGCCCTCAGCTTCTATCTGCACATCGACACGGCGGAGACCACCACCAGCACGGCCTACGACACCCTCAAGGTCCAGGTCCTCAACAGCTCAGGGACCGTCCTGAGCACCCTGGCGACCTACTCCAACCTGAACGCCGCGAGTGGCTACACCCAGCGCAGCTTCGGTCTGGCGAGCTACGCCGGCCAGACCGTCACCCTGAAGTTCACCGGTGTCGAGGGCTCCACCCTGCAGACGTCGTTCGTCCTCGACGACACCGCGCTCAGCGTCAGCTGACGCCCCCTGCGGGCCCGGACTCGGCCGGGCCCGCGGGATCAACCCGCCGGTACCGTCAGCTCCTTCGCGTTCCAGCCGGAGATCCGCAGCCGGGGCGCACCGCCGCGCAGATCGGCCGTCCGGTAGGTGGCGGTCAGCGTCGTCGACTCGCCGGGCCAGAGGCTGACCTGGTTGTCCGACCAGCGCACGGGCAGCACCGGGCGGCCGTTCGCGTCCACGAGGTGGACGTCCGTGAGCAGCGACGGCGTCCGGCCGCCGCCGGTGCGGCGCACGGTGACCCTGGTCGTCGAGGTGCCGCCCGCCGACACCGTCGAGCCCGTCGCCGAGACCGGCACCCGCGCCATCGACGCCAGCCCCCGCAGATCGGCGTAGGCCGTCGTCGGCGTGTAGTACCAGTCGCTGTGCGCCCAGTCGAGCGTGTCGGCCTTCCTGGACAGCCAGTACACGTTCCGGCCGACCTCCCGGCCGGCCCGGTCGGTCAGCACCAGCCGTGCCAGGTACGTCGTCGACAGGCCGTTCACCGACGCGGGCAGCGTGAGCGCGGTGGTGCGCGCACCGTGGCCGCCGACCGCCACCCCGGTGACGGTCCGGTCGTAGCGCCGGGTGCCGTCGGGGTCGAACAGCGTGGCCCGTACGGTGAGTCCGGAGGCGGCGGCGGGCCGGTTGGCGACCACGACCACCGAGCGGTCGTCGTACGAGTACTGCACGTGCAGCGGCTCGTCGGCCTTCTTGGCACCGAAGTAGGCCCCGCCCTGGTCGAGGTAACGGTCCGTCAACTGCCAGTGCAGCGACGTCCAGCCGCTGTTGAACATCCAGTAGATCACCCCGGTGGACGGCTTCGAGGCGTCGGTCGCGTTGCGCCCGTACGCCTCGAACTGGGCGCGCACGGCCTCGTACTGGGCGAGCTGTGCCTTGCGCACGTAGTCGGTGAGACCGGTGGGGGCGCCGTAGCGGCCGGCGAGGGCCTTGTCGTAGAGCCTGAGCGTGCCGAAGGCGGCCGACGGGGAGCGGTGGTACTGCTTGGCGTCCGGGTTCTTCCAGAGGGTGTCCAGCTCGGCCGGCGTCATCATCCGGCGCAGGGTGTCCAGGGTGGGGATGTCGGGGCCCGCGCTGGTCTCGGAGTTGAAGCCGGTGGCGCCGCCCTCCCGCTTGGCGTACCAGTAGTGCGGCGGCACCCAGTCGTAGGGGCCGGACATCTTCATCCCGGACCGGCCCGACACGGGCGCGGAGGCGTCGGACGCGGCGGGGATCACGGGGTTGGGCCAGTCGGCGGCCTCGAGGGCCGCGAGGTAGTTCTTCTCGATGGTGGCGTCGGGGGCGGCGTCGCTGCCGATCAGGAAGGAGATCACGCTCGGGTGGCCGCGCAGCCGGGCGGCCTCGGCGGCCATCGAGGCCTTGGCCACGGCGTAGTCGGCGGGTGTCCACTTCTCGCCGGAGCCGTCCTCGTTGACCTGGCCCTCCCACTTGTCGCAGCACTCCCAGCCCGGCAGGGTGAGGACGCCGTACCGGTCGGCGAGGTCGAAGAACTCGTCCGGCTCGATGTGCCCCTCCAGCCGGATGGTGTTGAGGCCGAGGTCGAGGGCGTACTTCAGCCGGTCCTCGGCGTAGGTGCCGTCCCAGCGCAGGAACTCGTCCGGCGACCAGCCGCCGCCCTTGATCAGCAGTCGGCGGCCGTTGATCCGGTACTGCCGGGCGCCGTCGGCGTTCAGCGGCGCCCGGACGTCGCGGATGCCGAAGTCCTCGTGCGCGGTGTCCGACACCCGGCCCGCGACCGACGCGGTCAGATCCAGGCCGTACAGGGGCTGGCCGCCCATGCCCGCGGGCCACCAGACCTTCGGAGAGGCCAGCCGCAGGCCGGGGACGTCGGCGGGGGTGAAGGTCACGGTCTTCGTCTCGTGGGCGGCGAGCGTGACGGTCCTGGTGAACGACGTGCCACCGACGCGGCCGCCGACCTCGGCGGTGACGGCCGCGCCGGAGTCGTTGCGGGCCCGCGCCTTGACCGTCAGGTGCGCAGATGCCAGAGACGGCACGTCCAGCTCCGTCACCACGTGGGCGTCGCGCAGCGCGACCGGCCCGCCCCGGCGGACCACGACGTCGCGCACGATGCCCATGTTCTGGTCGGGCGGCGGCTGGATCCAGTCGAGCCAGCCCATGGTGAGCGTCTTGTCCGGATCGTTGGGCCGGACCCGGAAGGCGACCGTGTTCGTGCCCGCCCGGACGAGGGAGGTGACATCCAGCTCGTGCCGGGTGTAGGCGCCGGTGACGTCCGCCGTCCCGGCCACGCGCCTGCCGTTCACGTACACGTCCGCCGCCGAGATCACGCCGCTGAAGTCGAGATAGGTGCGTGCCGTGAGGTCGGTGACGGTGAAGTCGGAGCGGTACCACCAGGGCACCTGGAAGTCGGCCTTCGGGATCCGCTGCTGGTTGGTGGAGCGGAACGGATCGGCGTGGAGGCCGGCCGCGAGCAGGGCCGCGAGGACGGTGGAGCGAGGACCGGCCCGGTACCAGCCAGCCGTTCGATAGCCGGGGGAGGAGACGGCCGAGGGGGCGTCGGTCACCTTCGCCGTGGACTGGATCGCATAGCCGGTGAGCGGGGTGGCGGTGTCCGCGGCGGCGGGAACGTGGGTGGCGGGAACGTGGGTGGCGGGAACGCGGGCGGTCCGGACCCGTCCGGCCGGTGGCGCGGGGTGCCGGGTCTCGGCCCACGAACCCGGGTCGAGCGACCAGGCCAGCCCCATGGCCAGGGCGGAGGCGGCGAGACAGCGACGGGCGGCGGGGCGAGGGAACACGGCGGTCTCCAGCCTCGTAAAGGAGCGTCATAAAGTTAGGAAACTTTACTGACTTGACTCAAGCTAGGACGCGAGGCAGGGCGGGTCAACGACCGCGGCCCGGGTGTCCAGGACGCGGCCGGCCGGGCCGTCGGGGCCGCGGTCGGCCGGGTCGTCGCGGCCCTGACGGCCGGGGGTTCACGCCCCCGAGGACCTGCGCTCGAACACCGTGTCCCGGGCCGTGCCCAGCGCCGTCGCCACCGCGCCGAGCAGCACCGCGTCCTCACCCAGTCGGCTCGGGGATATCCGCGGCCGCAGCGGCGTGAGCGCGCGCAGCCGCTCCCGGACCGGCCCCAGCAGCAGGTCGACGCTGTGGCCGACGCCCCCGCCGAGCACCACCAGGTCGGGGTCGAGCACGGCGGCGGCCGCCGCCACCGTGTGGGCGATCCGCTCGCCCTCCAGCCGCACCGCGCGCAGCGCCGCCGGGTCGCCGCGGCGGGCCGCCTCGAAGACCGCCTTCGCGGTGAGCTGCCCGCTCATCCCGAACCGGCGCGCCGCCTCCACCACGGCCACCCCCGACACCGCGTCCTCCAGCCGCTCCGGCTTCGGCTGTCCCGGCCAGGGCAGGAAGCCGATCTCCCCGGCCAGCCCGTGCGCCCCGGTGAACAGCCGTCCCTCGCTGACCACCCCCATGCCGAGACCGGTGCCGATCAGGATGTACGCGAACAGCCGGCTGCCCGCGCCGACCCCGTACGTGTACTCGCCCAGCGCGGCCAGATTGGCGTCGTTGTGCATCTCCAGCGGGACGCCCAGGGCCTCCCGCAGCTCCTCCAGCAGGCCGGCCCTGCCCCACCCCGGCAGATGCATCGCGTAGCGCACCCGGCGCTGCTTCTCGTCGTACACGCCGGGCGTGCCGACCACCCCGTGCACCACCTCGGCCGGGTCCACGCCGGAGTTCGCGACCACCTGCCGGGCGGTGGAGACGACCAGGTCCGCCAGCGCGCCGGAGCCGCGGGCCCGGTTGCGTACGTCGGCGCGGGCGACCAGCGTGCCGTCGAGATCGGCGACCGCCACCCGCAGCCAGCCGCGTCCGACGTCGACGCCCAGCGCGTACCCCGCGGCCGGGTCGGGGGCGTACAGGACCGCAGTGCGCCCGCGCTCGGGGGCGTGGGTGCCGACCTCGTGGACCAGCCCGACGGCCTCCAGCGCGGCCAGCGCGCTGGACACGGTCGGCTTGGACAGCCCGGTCTCACGGGCCAGCTGGGCGCGGGACGCCGCGCCGAGGCCGCGCAGCCGGTCGAGCAGCAGCCGCTCGTTGGTGCTGCGCAGGCGCTGCCGGTTCCAGGGCCGATCCGGCGGCTCTACGGCGTCACTTGCGGGCATCGGACCATTCTCGTGCACTGCCGACGCATACTTGACGCCTCTAGTAAAACTCCTTAACTATATCGGCCACTCGGTCGGTCCGCCGGGCGAGCCCGTCTCCCTGCCGCGTGTCAGGAGTCCTCATGTCCGGTACCCCGCCCCCTGCCCCTCCTGCCCCAGGGGGGTTCGTCCGCCGCGTCGGTCCGTTCCAGGCCACCGCCATCAACATGAGCCAGATGTGCGGCATCGGTCCGTTCGTGACGATCCCGCTGATGGTCGCCGCGTTCGGCGGCCCGCAGGCGGTCGTCGGGTTCGTCGCGGGCGCCGTGCTGGCGCTGTGCGACGGGCTCGTCTGGGCCGAACTGGGCGCTGCCATGCCCGGCTCGGGCGGCAGTTACGTCTACCTCCGCCAGGCCTTCCAGTACCGCACCGGGCGGCTGGTGCCGTTCCTGTTCGTGTGGACGGCGATGCTCTTCATCCCGCTGATCATGTCCACCGGCGTGGTCGGCTTCGTCCAGTACTTGGGCTATCTGGCGCCCGATCTGGGCCGGACGTCCGGCGATCTGATCGGCCTCGGTGTCATCGCCCTGGTGGTGCTCCTGCTCTGGCGCGGCATCGAGCACATCGCGCGCATCACCGCCGTGATGTGGGTGGTGATGATCGCCTCGGTGGTCCTGGTGATCGCCGCCGCGGCCACCCACTTCAGCCCGCACCTGGCCTTCACCTACCCGGCCGGCGCCTTCGACCTGACGAGCGGCCGCTTCTGGCCCGGCTTCGCCGCCGGTCTGACCATCGGCATCTACGACTACCTCGGGTACAACACCACCGCCTACATGGGCGCCGAGATCAAGGACCCCGGCCGCACCCTGCCGCGCTCCATCGTCTTCTCCGTCCTCGGCATCATGGGGATCTACCTGCTGCTCCAGATCGGCACGCTCGGCGTCGTCGACTGGCGCCGGATGACCGACCCGGCCGACATCGCCTCCACCTCGGTGGCGTCGGCGGTGCTGGAGGAGACCTGGGGCAGGGGCGCCGCCGACACGGTCACCGTCCTGATCCTGATCACGGCCTTCGCCTCGGTGTTCACCGGGCTGCTCGGCGGCTCGCGGGTGCCGTACGACGCCGCCCGCGACGGGGTGTTCTTCCGCCCGTTCGCGAAGCTCCACCCCCGGCACCGGTTCCCCGTGCCGGGCCTGGCCGCGATGGGCGTGATCACCGCGATCGGCTTCCTGATCGGCCGGCACACCGACCTGGCGACACTGATCCAGCTGCTGACCACCGTGATGGTGATCGTCCAGGCGCTCGCCCAGATCGTCGCGCTGACGGTCCTGCGCAGGCGCCGGCCGACGCTCGGCCGCCCGTACCGGATGTGGCTCTACCCGCTGCCGAGCGTCCTCGCGCTCGCCGGCTGGTGCGTCATCTACGGCTACGCCGACCACAACTCCCCGGGCCGGCATCCCATCGAATGGTCGCTGGCCTGGCTGGCCCTCGGCTGCGTGGCGTTCCTGGTCTGGGCGTGGCGGGAGAAGGTGTGGCCGTTCGGCGGGAAGGAGATCAGCGAGCGGTACGACGCCCCGTCCGCGCCGGAGGCGGAGCCCGCCGGAACCTGACCGGCCGTCGACGGGCGTCCGAGCCGTCGACGGGCGTCCGTGGGCGTCCGTGGGCGGACACAGGCGGGCCGGCCCGCTGGATGCGGACCGGCCGGCCCGTCGACTCGCCTCCTGTGATAGTTGCGAGACTTTATGGCTTGGGGAGACTGCGTGCCGCCGTCACCGCGCACATCATGCCGAGGATGATGGCCAGCGCGCCGATGATGATGTTGTTCAGCACGACTCCGGTGTCGGGGCTCGTGCCGACGATCCAGGGCGCGATGATCATCCACACGCCGAGGGCGCACATGGCCCAGCTCAGCCCGTACATCCGGGCGGGCGCGGCGGTGAATCCGAGGGCCAGCAGGCCGATGGCCACGCCCATGATCAGGTTGTGGGGCACGAGCGCCGGCTGGCTCAGCGTGTAGTGGAGTATCCACGGGGACGCGGCGCAGTACAGGCCGAGCAGGAACACCGGCCCGTCCATGAGCACCACATCACGACCACCGAGCATGCGGGCGTACCGTTCCCGCATTTCGGCGGCATCGGGGTGAGTGGATATGTCACCCCTGGTCGGTGAGACGTTGGCCATGACGCGTCTCCTTTGGCTGACAGGCCGAACCGCTGGCGCGGTATGCGGTGAACGCCGCTTGTACCCCATTCTGCTCTTATTTCCCCCTTATGTGTAGAGGGTGACGAGATCAGGTCGATCGCCACCCTTTCCAGGCCACCGGAAGAGCGCGGATCGGGCGCGGCTCGGGCGCCGATCGGACGCGGATCGAGTGTCGGTCGGGTACGGATCGGGTGTCGATCGATCCATCGGTCTGATCGATGCATTGTTCGTGCATCGAAAGCGATTGCGGCACGTGGTCGCCCGCCCGGCCCGTGTCGCCTCAGGCGCACGTCTCCTGGTGGAGGCAGCTGCGCAGCCGGAGCAGCCCGCGGCGCGCGTGGCTCTTCACCGTGCCCAGGGGGAGGCCGGTGCGCTCCGCGATCTGGGCCTGGGTCAGGTCCTCGTAGAAGGTCAGCCGCAGCACCCGCTGCTGGGGGGCCGGGAGCCGGGCCAGCTCGTGGTGGACGAGCATCCGGTCGAGGACGGCCTCGGGCTGCGGCCGCGCGGCGGGCGCGAGCATGGAGCCGGCCGCGGCGACGAGGTCGGCGCGGCGGGTCCGGGCGCCGAGCGCGTCGGCGACCTTGCGCCTGGTGATGCCGACGATCCATCCCGCCAGCGTGCCGCGCTCCGGGCGGTAGCCCAGGCGGCCGCGCCAGACCCCCAGGAACACCTGCTGCGCGACGTCCTCCGCCTCCCTGGCGTCCCCCAGGGAACGCCGGGCGAGCGTGTGCACCAGTGCCGACCAGCGATGGCAGACGACGGCCAGACAGGCCTCGTCGCCCGCCACCAGACCGCGGGCCAGCTCCTCGTCGGAGTACGACTCCTCCGGCCGGGTCCACAGCGGGGCGGCGGGAGGCGACGCGGCGCTCGGATCCGGACTCATGGCGGCGACTCCTCGCATCGTACGGACCGGTCCACGACACCGTCGACGGGCACCGGTAGCGCCATCCTGCGAGCGGCGGAGCCGTCCGCTCAATGCGCATCGGTTGTGCATCGGTTGGCCGTCGTAGAGTCGGCTCATGAGCGAGTCCGCGAGTGAGACCCCGGCCGAGAGCCCGAGCGGGTCCCCGAGTCAGTCCCCGAACGAGGTCCCGGACGAGGAGTCGAACGACGGTGCGGCCGTCGCGGGTCTGACCACCGGTGCGGTGGCCCGCCGGCTGGGGGTGTCGCCCACCACGCTGCGCTCCTGGGACCGCAGATACGGCATCGGTCCGGCGGTCCGCCCCGACGGACGCCACCGGCGCTGGACCCGGCAGGACGTGGCGACGCTGGAGACGATGTGCCGGCTGACGTCCGCCGGGGTGCCGCCCGCGGAGGCGGCCCGCGCCGCGCAGGGCGAGGCGGCCGGCACGGCACCCCGGGCCGCCGCCCCGGCCGTGCCCGCCGCGACCGGGTCGCTGCCTCTGGGCGACGTGCGCCAGGAGTGCCGGGGCCTCGCCCGCGCCGCCGTCCGGCTCGACGCCCCCGCGGTTCAGGAGCAGCTGGCCCGCGCCGTCGAGGAGCACGGGCTGACGGTCGCCTGGCAGGAGGTGATGGTGCCGACGCTGCACGCGGTGGGACGCAAGTGGGCCTCGTCCGGAGACCGCTACGTCGAGGTCGAGCACCTGCTGTCCTGGCATGTCTCCGGCACCCTGCACCGGCACACCCGCCCCATCGGACGGTACGCGGACGTCGATCCCGGAGCGCCGGGACCGGTGGTGCTCGCCTGCGTCCCCGGCGAACAGCACACCCTGCCGCTGGAGGCGCTCGACGCGGGACTGGGCGAACTCGGCGTGCCCACCCGGATGTTCGGGGCGGCCGTACCCGCCGAGGCGCTGATCGCCGCGGTCGGGCGGCTCGGACCCGCGGCCGTGGTCCTGTGGGCCCAGGCGCGCTCCTCGGCCAGCCTGCCGCTGGCCCAGCACGTCGCCGCCGCGCAGTGGGGCGTGAAGGGCGCCCGCAGACAGCCCCTGATGATGCTCGCCGGTCCCGGCTGGCTCGGCCGGGCCACCCACAAGATGGCGCGACCGAACAGCCTGAGGGAGGCGCTGGACGTACTGGCCGGTCTGTACGCGGAGTTCGACGGGCTCGGCGTTCGGCGGGTCCGGCGGCCAGGGAGCCCGGGCGGCCCGGCGGACACTTAGAGCTCCGGACAAAAGCGGGGCCCGGCGGACGGCGCCCGGCACGCACGCTCGCGGCGTTGCCGAAAGGCCCTGGTGGCTCCGCTGCAAGGACCTTCCGGCGTCTTGCGATCGCACGCACCGGACACCGTCCGCCGATCGGCCCCACTTTTGTCCGGAGCTCTTAGGACGGGGCGCACTCAGTCGCGTCCGCGGGCCTCCCGGAAGCGGGCGAGTCCCTCGGCGAGGTCGACGATCGGCTCCGGGTAGTCCACCGCCGCGCGCTCCGGCCCCCGGAGTTTCCACGGCTCGTGCACCGACGGCCCCTCGACGCGCGCCAGTTCGGGCACCCACCGGCGTACGTAGTCCCCGTCGGGATCGTGCCGCTTGGCCTGGGTGACGGGGTTGAGCACCCGGTTGGGGCGGCTGTCGGTGCCGGTCCCGGCCATCCACTGCCAGTTGAGCTGGTTGTTGGCGACATCCCCGTCGACCAGCAGGTCCAGGAAGTGCCGGGCGCCGACCCGCCAGTCGACGTAGAGCGTCTTGGTGAGGAAGCTCGCCGTCAGCAGTCGGCAGCGGTTGTGCATCCAGCCCTCGTAACGGAGTTGGCGCATTCCCGCGTCGATCACCGGATAGCCCGTGCGGCCCTCCCGCCACGCCGCCACGTCCTCCCGCGCCGTGCGCTCGGACCGCCAGCGGTCCCGCTTGGTGCGGTAGTCGGCGGTGGCCGCCGCCGGGCGCGCGGCGAGCACCTGGCGGTGGAAGTCCCGCCACGCGAGCTGTCGTACGAACGCGTCGGCGCCGGGACCGCCCGCGCGGCGCGCCCGGTTGACGACCTCCACGGGGGAGAGGGTGCCGAAGTGCAGGTGCGGGGAGAGCCGGGAGGTCGCGTCGCCGCCGAGGTCGTCCTGGCCGGTCTCGTAGGCGTCGACGCCGCGGCGGAGCCAGGCCGTGAGCCGCTCCCGGCCCGCCGTCTCGCCGCCCGCGGCCAGGCCCTCCGACACCGCGGTGAGTTCCTTCCGGCAGGGCAGTTCATCGGAACCGACGCCGTCCGGGACCCGCACGGCGCGCGGCGCGCGGAGAGTGTCGCGCAGCGCCTGCTGCGACCACTGCCGGAAGTAGGGGGTGAAGACGGCGAAGTGGTCCGAGGAGGCCGGCGTCACGGCACCCGGCGGGACGGCCGTGCTCACCGTGTCGTGGACGTGCAGCCGTACGCCCTGGGCCTCCAGCGCGGCCCGCAGCCGTTCCTCGCGTCGCTGGGCGAAGGCGCTGACGTCGGCCGCCATGTGCACCTCGTCCGCGTCCGACTCGGCCGCCGCCTTGCAGACCTGCTCGACGACGTCGCCGTGGCGCAGGACGAGCCGCCCGCCGCGCTCGCGCAGTCCCGCGTCCAGGTCCCGAAGGCAGTCCGCGAGGAACGCCAGCCGGTTGGCGGCGGCGAACCCGGCGCCGTCCACGGCCGGATCGCGTACGAAGAGCGGTACGACCTGCCGGGCGCCGTCGAGGGCGGCGCGCAGCGGCGGATGGTCGTGCAGACGGAGGTCGCAGGTGAACAGGACGACCGAGACGTTCATGAGGCATGCTCCGGAGAAGAGTGGGGGCCGCTGAGGTGCTTCCGGCCCGGGACGTCCGGTGGATGCGGGTGTTCTCGGGCAGGGGTGGCGCTGCGGATGCGGGTGCTCCCGGGTGGGGACGGCGGTGGCACGGCGGTCGCGGGTGCCCCGGAGTACCGGTGGCGCGCGGTCGTGGACGCTCCCGGGTACGGGTGGCGTGGTGGACGCGGCCGTCAGCCCGGGGGCGTGCGATCCGTGTCGGGGCGGACCGGGCTCGCCGCCGCGGCGCGGGCGATGTTGCGGGCCATCCCGCCGAACACGACGGCGTGGAAGGGGGAGACGCTCCACCAGTAGGCCTGGCCGAGCAGTCCGCGCGGATGGAACAGGGCGCGCTGGCGGTACCGGGTGCGGCCGTCGCCGTCCGCGTCCACGTACATCTCCAGCCAGGCCAGACCCGGCAGCCGCATCTCGGCGCGCAGCCGCAGCAGCCGTCCCGGCTGGATCTCCTCGACCCGCCAGAAGTCCAGCGAGTCGCCGACCCGCAGCCGCGTCGCGTCCCGGCGGCCGCGGCGCAGTCCGACCCCGCCGACCAGCCGGTCCATCCAGCCGCGCACGGCCCAGGCCAGCGGGAAGGAGTACCAGCCGTTCTCGCCCCCGATGCCCTCGATCACCCGCCACAGCGCCGCGCAGGACGCCTCGACCGGCTGCTCGCGCTCGTCGGTGTAGAGGCTGCCGCCCGCCCAGTCCGGGTCGGTGGGCAGCGGGTCGCTCGGGGCGCCGGGCACGGACGCGGACGACCACCGGGTCGTCACCTTCGCCTCGCGCACCCGGCGCAGCGCGAGCCGGACCGCCTCGTCGAAGCCGATCGGATGCCCCGGCGGGTCGGGGACGTACCGGACGATGTCGTGCTCGTGGCAGACGACCTCGTGCCGCAGCGACTCGGTCAGCGGCCGCGCGATCGCCGCGGGCACCGGCGTGACCAGGCCGACCCAGTGACTGGACAGGCCCGGGGAGAGCATCGGCACGGAGACGATGAGACGGCGCGGCAGGTGTGCGACCGCGGCGTAGCGCACCATCATCTCCCGGTACGTCAGGACGTCCGGCCCCCCGATGTCGAAGGCGCGGCTCACGTCCGCGGGCATCCGGGCGCTGCCGACCAGGACGCGCAGCACGTCCCGCACCGCCACCGGCTGGATCCGGGTGTGCACCCAGCTGGGGGTGACCATCACCGGGAGGCGTTCGGTGAGGTAGCGCAGCATCTCGAAGGAGGCCGACCCGGAGCCGAGGATGACGGCCGCCCGCAGCACGGTCGTCGGCACCCCCGAGGCGAGGAGGATGCGGCCGACCTCCCCCCGCGACCGCAGATGCGGCGACAACTCGTGCTCGGGGACCTTCTCGGGGGCCAGGCCGCCGAGGTAGACGATCCGGCGTACGCCCGCGGCCCGGGCCTGCTCGCCGAAGACCCGGGCGGCCTCCCGGTCCGTCCGTTCGAAGTCCTTGCCGCTGCCCAGGGCGTGCACCAGGTAGTAGGCGACGTCGATGTCCCGCAGGGCGGCGGCGACGGACTCGGCGTCGGTGACGTCGCCGCGCACCACCTCCGCCTCGTCCACCCACGGATGGTCGCGCAGCCGCTCGGGGGAGCGGGCCATACACCGCACCCGGTGGCCCGCGTCGAGCAGTTCCGGGACGAGCCGGCCGCCGATGTAGCCGGTGGCACCGGTCACCAGGCAGCGCAGCCCGGCTCCGGGGTCGTCTGCGTTCATGTGCATGCGGTCCTTCGCGTCGCGGCCCCCTCGATCGGGATCGATCCCTCCCGCATCACTTCCCCGCGCCGGACCCCTCCGGATGCGGCGTTCGGGTTTCTATACGCTGACCGTGTGGCCACAGCGAACGACCGGGAGCAGCTCGCGCGGGGACAGCGGTCCCCCGACGACGCGGTGCCGACCGACCTGCCCGCCTTCGGCGTCCAGCTGCGCCGGATGAACGGTGAGATCAACCGTCTGATGCAGGGGTTCGCGGGGGAGCAGGGACTGCACCCGACGGACGTCCAGGCGCTCGCGGCCATCCTCGACTCCGACGGACCGATGACCCCGAAGCGGCTGCGCGAGCACCTCGGGCTCACCTCGGGCGCGGTGACCGCGTGCGTGGACCGGCTGGAGCGCGCGGGACACATCCGCCGTGTCCGGGAGAGCGCCGACCGCCGGGTGGTGCACCTGCACTACGCGGCCGGCGCCCTGCCGGCGGCCCGGACCTACTTCCGTCCGCTGGCGGACGCCACGGCGGCCGCCCGGTCCCGCTTCACCGAGGACGAGCTGGCGCTGGTCCTGCGCTTCCTGACGGCCATGAACGAGGAACTCGCCGGGATCACGGATCCCCATTCCGGACACTGACGGGGCGGCGGCCCGCACGTCAGCACATCCGGCGCCATCGTGGCCTGTGTGCCTGTGTGCCTGTGTGCCTGTGTGCCTGTGTGCCCGTGTGCCCGTGTGCCTGTGTGGCCATGGGCTCATGGGCTCATGTGCCCGCGTGTTCGAACGTCTGCGTGTCCGCGCATCCGCGGGCCGGTGGGCGGCCGAAGGGTGGGTGTCGTCTACGATCGTCGCCGGTCGATATATCTCAATCATCAAGATTGTTTTTCATTAAGATTATCTACCGTCGAGACACCCTTCCTCCCTCGGAGCACGGAGAACCATGTCCACCACTCCACGACGGGCCCGCCGACTGGTCCGGCTCGTCCCACTGGTCCTGCTCGCCGTGTGGCTCGGCGTCGGCGGTCTGCTCGGCCCCTACGCCGGGCGCCTGGGCGAGGTCGCGACGAACGACCGTGCCGCGTTCCTGCCGCGCAGCGCCGAGTCGACCGAGGTCGTCGCCGAACAGCGGGCCTTCCGGCAGGACGAGACACTGCCGGCGATCGTCCTGTGGACCGCCCCCGCCGACGCCGCTGCGGGCGCCCGGATCGCCGACAGCCGCGCGGCGGCCGACCGTGCGCTGGCCTCGCTCCCCGGTATGCCGGGCGTCGTCGGCCGGGTGTCGCCCGCGATCCCCTCCGCGGACGGCGCGGCCCTGGAAGCCGTCGTGCAACTGCGGCCCGACCTCGGAGCCGCACTCCCCGACACCCTCGACCGGATCCGGTCCGCAGCGGCGCGCGTCCCCGGCACCACGGTCCAGCTGGCCGGACCGGCCGCCGGCCAGGCCGACCTGGCCGACGCGTTCTCCGGGATCGACGGACTGCTCCTCGTCGTGGCACTGGTCACCGTCCTGGTGATCCTGCTGCTGGTCTACCGCAGCCTGCTGCTGCCGCTGATCGTCATCCTCGGCGCGGTCTTCGCGCTGGGGCTCGCCTGCGCGGTGGTCTACGTGCTCGCCGACCACGACGTGGTCCGCGTCGACGGACAGATCCAGGGCATCCTCTCCATCCTCGTCATCGGGGCCGCCACCGACTACGCCCTGCTCGTGACCGCCCGCTTCCGCGAGGAACTCGCCCTGGGCGAG
Organism: Streptomyces sp. NPDC104096; assembly: GCF_055584385.1. Taxonomy (NCBI): domain Bacteria; kingdom Bacillati; phylum Actinomycetota; class Actinomycetes; order Kitasatosporales; family Streptomycetaceae; genus Streptomyces; species Streptomyces sp. NPDC104096. Next base: position 19,107 of record NZ_JBVJMD010000025.1, on the reverse strand, counting down.
GACCGGTTCACGGCCGTACGGGCCGCGCTGCGGCAGTCCTGGGGCGCCGTAGTGGCCAGCGCGGCCACCGTGGCCCTCGCGCTGCTCGCCCTGCTGTTCAGCGACCTCACCAACAACCGGGCACTCGGCCCGGTCGGCGCCATCGGCATCTGCTGCGCCGCGCTCAGCGCCCTGACGTTCCTGCCCGCGGCCCTCGTCCTGCTGGGCCGCGCCGCCTACTGGCCCGCGAAGCCCAAGCCCGCCCGGGGTCCCGGCGCCGGGGCGGGGGTGTGGCACCGGGTCGCGCAGCTCGTCGACCGGTCGCCCCGCAAGGTCTGGGCGATCTCGCTCGCCGGCCTGCTGGCGTGCGTCGCGTTCGCCCCGGCCCTCAGCTCCCGAGGCGTCCCCCTCGACGAGATCTTCGTCAACGACGTGCCCTCCGTCGCCGCCCAGAAGTCCCTCGGCGAACACTTCCCCGGCGGTTCCGGCAACCCGACGGTGGTCGTCGCCGACGCCGCGGCACTGGACCGGGTGGTCGCGGCGGCCAAGGACACCGAGGGTGTCGACTCCGCCGCCGGTGTGGCCGGCTCCGGCCGCCCCGGCGGCAAGGCCCTGGTCGTCGACGGACGGGTGCTCGTCGACGTCACCCTCACCTCCGCCGCGGACAGCGACGAGGCCAAGCGGACCGTCGCCCGGCTGCGCACCACCTTGCACGCGATCCCCGGCGCGCACGCCGTCGTCGGCGGTTACACCGCCCAGCAGTACGACACCCTGCGCACCGCCGAGCGCGACCGAGGCCTCATCGTCCCCGTGGTCCTCGTCATCATCTTCGTCATCCTGACGGTGCTGCTGCGCTCGCTGCTGATGCCGGCGCTGCTCGTGGCCACCGTGGCGCTCAACTTCCTGGCCACACTGGGTGTCTCGGCCCTCGTCTTCCGCCATGTGTTCGGCTTCTCCGCCACGGAGGCGTCGGTCCCGCTGTACGGCTTCGTGTTCCTGGTCGCCCTGGGGGTCGACTACAACATCTTCCTCATGTCCCGGGTCCGGGAGGAGTCGATGCGGCACGGAGTGCGCCAGGGCGTGCTGCGCGGTCTGGTCAGCACCGGCGGGGTCATCACCTCCGCGGGCGTGGTGCTCGCGGCGACCTTCGCCGCCCTCGGGGTCATCCCGCTCGCCTTCCTGGTGCAGATCGCCTTCATCGTCGCCTTCGGCGTCCTGCTCGACACCCTCGTGGTGCGCTCGCTCCTGGTCCCGTCCCTGGTGCTGGACATCGGGGCCAGGTCGTGGTGGCCGGGACGGCTGAGCCGGACTTCCGCCGCGGACACCGCGCGGACCGCGGACGGCGGGCCGCTCGACCCGGCGGACTCCGCGCCGGAGTCGCAGGAGCACGCGCCGCGCTGACGGCCCCGTACGAGACCCGTCCCCCGGTCGGCGCACATGACCGCGCCGATCGGGGGCAGGCGGTCCTTACGGTTCTCACGGTCGAATTCGGAGGTGTCCGCCGCCATGGGTGCGAAGGTGTTGCAGCGCTTTCCCGCGGGAGCCCCGCGAGGCTCCTGGCCCGCGGAGGAGTTCGCGGCGGCCCGCCGCGCACAGGGCGAGCCCGCGACCGTGGTCATGGATCTGAAGTCGGACGCCTTCCTCGTCGTGGTCCCCGGCCGCGACGAGGACTGATCAGGACGGCGGACGGGCGTGTCGGCTGTGGCACGCGGTGCCCGGCCGCCGCTCAGCCGGACCCGTCCACCAGTGTGCGCAGATGTGCCTGCCGGGACCGCGCCGTCTGACCCTGGACCAGCAGGAACAACCCTTCCCTCGCGAGGCGTTGGGCACGGCTCGTCAAGGCCATCGCCCGTCCGCCGCCCGCCACCACCGCGGCCGTGGTGGCCGCCCGCAGTACCTCCAGCGCGCGCGTCCTGAGCGCCAGCCGCTCCTCCAGTCGCTCGTCCGTCACCGACAGGTCGGCGAGGTCGTAGGCCTGGCGCCGCACCTCGTCGAGCCGGTCGCGCAGCGGCCCGGCGGTGTCGTCGTCCAGCAGATCCAGCGCGGCCCGCGCGACCCCGAACACGGCTGGTGAGGCGTTCGCCGACTTCACCCGGTCCGCCACGGCCCACCGGTCGTACGGCGTGCGCGACGCCACCGCGTCCTCGGCCAGCCGCAGTCCGTCCAGCTCCAGCGACACCGTGCGCGCGGCGGTCAGGGCCGCGAGGCGCATCGGCCGCGACGCCCGCAGCCCCGGCTGCTCCCGTGCCTCGGCGAAGGCGAACAGCGCCTCGCCGGCCTCGGTCACCCCGGCCAGCAGCAGTACGTCGTTCAGCCCCCACCCGGTGTACCAGGGCACCGTTCCGTCGAACCGCCACCCACCCCGTTCCCGGGTGACCCGCACGGGCGTGCGCGGATACGCGCGCAGGTGCGCGTACGCCACCCCGGACAGCAGCTCACCGCGCGCCAGCGGACCCAACAGGCGCTCGCGTACCGGCAGTTCGCTCTTGGCCAGGGTCAGCACCGGTGTGTGGTGCTGGGTCTGCACGAACCACGTCGAACAGCACGCCCCGGCCAGGATCTCCGCCGTCTCCCGCGCCACCGCGCCGGGTGCCGACGAGCCGCCGTACTCCGTCGGAGCGCTCACCCCGAGCAGCCCCGACCGCTTGATGGCCTCGATGTGGCTCGCGGGCACGCCCTCCTGGTCGACGCGCTCGGCGTGCGGGGCGAGGACGTCGTCCGCGAGGAGGCGGGCGCGGGCGACGAGCGGGTGCGGTGCGACGGTCATGAGCAGAATCTTCCGGTGGCCCGGCGCGGGGTGTCGATCCGGCGGGGCGCCGTTCGTGTAGGAGGTGGGGAAACGCCCGGACCGACCCACGACGCCATGGAGGCCGTCATGAAGTACTACCTGCTCAGCGTGATCACGCCGACCGACGGGGAGCCGCCCTCGCCCGAGGGGATGGCGCGGATCCGGCGCAACCTGGAGACCTTCCACCAGGAGCTGCGCGAGGCGGACGCCTGGGTCTTCGCGGGCGGACTGCACGGCACGGAGACCGCCACCGTCCTGCGCCCGCAGGGAGACGACGTCCTCGTCACCGACGGGCCGTACGCCGAGGGCAAGGAGTATCTGGGCGGCATCTGCCTGATCAAGGCCCCCGACCTGGACGCGGCCCTGCACTGGGGCCGCCGGGCGACCTGGGCCACCAAACTCCCCATCGAGGTGCGCCCGTTCATGGGCGAGGCCTGATGCCACCCGACGTCGAGGCGGTCTTCCGCGCGGAGTACGGCCGCGCGGTCGCCGTCCTCGTCCGCTTCCTCGGTGACATCGATCTCGCCGAGGAAGCCGTCCAGGACGCCTTCACCACGGCCGTGCGCGGCTGGCCGGAGACCGGGGTGCCGCCGAGCCCCGCGGGCTGGATCATCACCACCGCGCGCAACCGGGCCGTCGACCGGCTGCGCCGCGAGTCCACCCGGGACGCCCGGCAGGCCGAGGCCGCCCGGCTGTACGCAGCCGGTCCGCCCGGCGAGGAGGGACCCGTGCGCGACGACCGGCTCCGGCTGATCTTCACCTGCTGCCATCCCGCGCTCGCCACCCGGGCCCAGGTCGCCCTGACCCTGCGCCTGCTCGGCGGACTCACCACCGCGCAGATCGCCCGCGCCTTCCTCGTCGCCGAGCCGACGATGGCCCAGCGCCTGGTCCGCGCCAAGGCCAAGATCCGCGACGCCCGGATCCCGTACCGCGTGCCCCGTGACGCGGACCTCCCGGACCGGTTGAAGGGCGTGCTGGCCGTTGTCTACCTGATCTTCAACGAGGGATACAACGGGGATCCCGGACTGTGCGCCGAGGCCGTCCGCCTCGGCCGTCTCCTGGCGGAGCTGATGCCGGACGAGCCCGAGGTCACCGGCCTGCTGGCGCTGATGCTGCTGATCGAGTCCCGCCGTCCGGCCCGGCTCGACGCGGGCGGCGCGCTCGTCCCGCTGCCCGAGCAGGACCGGACCCGGTGGGACGCCGGGCTGATCGCCGAGGGACAGGACCTGGTCCGCCGCTGCCTGCGCCGCAACCGGCCCGGCCCCTACCAGGCCCAGGCCGCCGTCCAGGCCGTGCACAGTGACGCGCCGACGGCCGGGGCCACCGACTGGGGACAGATCCTGCGGCTCTACGACCTGCTCGCGGCCCTCGCGCCCGGCCCGGTCGTCGCCCTGAACCGGGCCGTCGCCGTCGCCGAGGTCCACGGCCCCGGAGCCGCCCTGGACCTGGTGGACGGCCTCGGCCTCGACGGGTACCACGTCCTCCACGCGGTCCGCGCCGACCTGCTGCGCCGCCTGGGCCGGACCGTCGAGGCGGTCCAGGCGTACGAGGCGGCGATCGCGCTCACCGACAGCGCGGCGGAGCGCGCCCACCTCGAACGCAGGCGCGGCGAGCTGACAGGCGCACGGAACTCCTGAGCGCCGGTCGAGGGGGCCGGCGGGGTCGGGTGGGGCGAGGGGGTCGGCCGACCGGGCCGGTCGGTGGGGTCGGGTGATCAGGAGGCCCAGACGCCGTCCCGCATGAGATGCCGGCCGGGCAGCTCGTGCACCCCGCGCCAGGCCTGCACCGCGCGCGGACGCACCCGGAAGTAGGCGTACGCCGCGGAGTCCGCGCGCGGGTCCCAGCCGGTCTTCGTACGGAACGCGTCCGCCGCCGTCCGCGGCACGTCCGCCGCGGCGAACGTCTCCACGTCACCGTCCACGAGGACGACGTCCACGGTGTCCCCGAACGCCAGCCGGACCCGTCGGCCGTGGCGCAGATTGCGGCCGGTGGGGTTGGCCGGCCTGGTGGACAGCCACAGCGCCTCGCCGTCCCAGACGAACCACAGCGCCACCAGACACGGCAGCCCCTCGGCGTCCGCGGTGGCGACCCAGACGTCCCGCTCCCGCTCCAGCCGGTCCCGTACGTCGTGTCTGCGCTGTTCGAGGGTGCGGGGTGCGCCGGTGATCGTCATGGTGGGGACGCTAGCGGGCGGCGTCGCCGCCGCGCCTCGGGCCGGAGGCGGAGCGTGACCCGGTCCGGGGACCTACGCCGGGGGAGCGGGGGCCGGACGAGCCCGGACGGGTGACTGGCGTGCACGAAGTTTTACGTATAACCTCACCCGTCAATCGCACGTACCGAAAGGCCCCGATGAGACGCATCGCCCTGGTCACCCTCGTCGTCGACGACTACGACGAGGCGGTCCGCTTCTACACGCAGGCGCTCGGATTCCGCCTCGTCGAGGACGCCCCCCGCCCCGACGGCTCGCGCTGGGTCGTCGTGGAGCCCGGGACGTCCGGCGCCGAAGGGCCGGGTACCGCGCTGCTGCTGGCGCGGGCCAAGAACGACGCGCAGCGCGGCCGGGTCGGCGACCAGACGGGCGGGCGTGTCGGGTTCTTCCTGCACACCGACGACTTCGCCCGCGACCACGCCCGGATGCTCGCCGCGGGCGTGACCTTCCTGGAGGAGCCGCGCCACGAGCCGTACGGCTCGGTGGCGGTCTTCGAGGATCTGTACGGCAACCGCTGGGACCTGCTCCAGCCCGCCGGCTGAGCCTCCGCTCGCCGCACCCGCTTCCGCCGCGGCCCCTCCCGCCGTACTTTCTCCCGCCGTGGCCCCTTCCGCCACGGCTCCACTCGCCGCACCCGCTTCCGCCGCGGACCCGTCCGCCGCTTCGAACCACCCGCTCAAGACTCGCTCCGAGGGAAGACCCCGCCATGACTGCTACGCGCGTAGATGCCGAAGTGATCCGCCGCCTGCCCAAGGCCGTCCTGCACGACCACCTCGACGGCGGTCTGCGCCCCGCCACCGTGGTGGAGCTCGCGGCCGAGATCGGCCACACCCTGCCGACCACCGACCCCGACGCGCTCGCCGCCTGGTACTACGACGCGGCCAACTCCGGCGACCTGGTCCGTTACATCGCCACCTTCGAGCACACCCTCGCCGTGATGCAGAACCGCGAGGGCCTGCTGCGCGTCGCCGAGGAGTACGTCCTGGACCTCGCCGCCGACGGCGTCGTCTACGCCGAGGTGCGCTACGCCCCCGAGCTCAACACCCGGGGCGGGCTGACGATGAGCGAGGTCGTGGAGACCGTCCAGGAGGGCCTCGCCGCCGGCATGGCCAAGGCCGCCGCCGCGGGCACCCCCGTCCGGGTCGGCACCCTGCTGTGCGGCATGCGCATGTTCGACCGGGTCCGCGAGGCCGCCGACCTGGCCGTCGCCTACCGTGACGCCGGGGTCGTCGGCTTCGACATCGCGGGCGCCGAGGACGGCTTCCCGCCCGCCGACCACCTGGCCGCCTTCGAGCACCTGCGCCGCGAGAGCGTGCCGTTCACCATCCACGCCGGCGAGGCCCACGGTCTGCCCAGCATCCACCAGGCGCTCCAGGTGTGCGGCGCCCAGCGCATCGGCCACGGCGTGCGCCTGACCGAGGACATCGTCGACGGCAAGCTCGGCCGCCTGGCCGGCTGGGTGCGCGACCGCCGTATCGCCCTGGAGATGTGCCCGACGTCCAACCTCCAGACCGGCGCCGCCACCTCGATCGCCGAGCACCCGATCACCGCGCTGAAGGACCTGGGCTTCCGGGTCACCCTCAACACCGACAACCGGCTGGTCTCCGGTACGACGATGACCCGCGAGATGACGCTGCTGGTCGAGCAGGCGGGCTGGGGCGTCGAGGACCTGCGCACGGTCACGGTGAACGCCCTCAAGAGCGCGTTCATCCCGTTCGACGAGCGCAGGGCCCTGATCGAGGACGTCGTCCTGCCGGGTTACGCGGCCGAGCTCTGAAGCAGCCCGCGGACGTAGGCGGCCTGTCCGACGTGCTGGAGATCGTCGGACAGGACGCTGATCAGCCGCACGCCCAGGGTGACCGGCGGGTCCCACCGGGTGTCGACGACCTGCTCCAGGTCCTTCGCGGCCACCCCGCGCAGGGCCGTCAGGCTCTGCTCGTGCACGGCGTCGTAGTAACCGGTCAGCAGTTGGGCGGAGTCGACCCGCACCTCGGCGACCTGCGCCGAGGTGTGGCCGTACCCGGTGTCGTGGCGCGGCAGGTCGAGGCCGAAACGCTTCTCCCACTCCTGTGCCAGCCACACCTGCTCCAGCCCGAAGGCGTCGGCGAGGTGGTCGTCCTGCACCCGGGTGAGGTGCCAGACCAGCCAGGCGACGGAATTGGCCTCGGGGCCGGGCCGGGCGTGGAGGTCGTCGGGGCCCAGCCCCTCGACCACGGAATGGACCTCTTCCCGGATGCGGCCGTACGCGTCGATGAGGACGTCCTTTGCATGCATACGTCCACCATCGCCCAGTCCTCGCTCAGGCGCCCCCTGTTTCCAGCAGCGCCATCAGGGCCCGTGCCGCGGGACTGGTGCCCTGCGCGGGCGGCAGCAGGGCGGCACTCTCGTACACCGTCTCGCCGGTGCCCTTCAGGGGCAGCGCGGTCAGCGACGCCCGTTTGTGCCGGAAGTGCCGCGGCACGACCGCGACGCCGAGGTTCTCGTCGATCAGGTCCAGCAGGCTGTGCACGTCGTTGACCTCCAGCGCGACGGTCCGCCGCAGTCCGGCCCCGGCGAACGCGGCGTCGGTGGTGCGGCGCGGGCCCCAGTCCGGGTGGAAGTCGACGAAGACCTCGCCGCCGACGTCCTGCGGGGTCACCGCGGCGCCCGCGACCGCCAGCGGGTGCGCCGGATGGCACAGCAGGGTCATCGGCTCCCCGGCCAGGGACACCGAGCGCAACTGGTCGGTGTCGGCCTGGGTGCGGTAGGCGAAGGCCAGGTCCAGCCGCCCGGCCGCCACCTCCTCGGCCAGCGCCCCCGACCCCGCCTGCCGCAGCCGGATCTCCACGTCCGGATGACGGCGCCGGAAGGCGGCGAGCAGGGCCGCCACGTTCACCCCCGCGATGCACTGCTCCGTGCCGAGCGCCAGCGTGCCGCGCAGCACGCCCTGCACCGCCGCCACCGCCTCGTGCGCGGCCCTGACCTGTGCCAGGATCCGTTCCGCCTCGGCGAGCAGCGCGCGCCCGGCCTCCGTCAGGGTCACCCGGCGGGTGGTGCGCACGAACAGCGGGGCCCGCAGCTCCCGCTCCAGCGCCCGGATCGAGGCCGACAGGCCCGACTGGGAGACCAGCAGGCGCTCGGCGGCCCGGGTGAAGTGCTGGTCCTCGGCGACGGCGACGAAGTGCTGGAGGTGGCGCAGTTCCATGATTGAGAAGCGTATCCGCTGAATTCCATCGGATTCTTCTGTTGGACCACTGTCCGGGGCACAGGTGAGAGTGGGTACCGGTTCCCTGAACCGATCGACCGTGCCAACCCCTGATGGAGTCGCGTTGTACACCGCACACCCCGACCGCTACGCGGACATGCCCTACCGGCGCACCGGACGCAGCGGCCTCAAGCTCCCCGCGCTGTCGCTCGGCCTGTGGCACAACTTCGGCCCGGACCGCCCGGTACAGACCCAGCGGGCCATCCTGCGCCGCGCCTTCGACCTCGGCGTCACCCACTTCGACCTGGCCAACAACTACGGCCCGCCGCCCGGCGCCGCCGAGTCGGCCTTCGGCGAGGCGCTGCGGGCGGACTTCGCCGGCCTCCGCGACGAGCTGGTGATCTCCACCAAGGCCGGGTACCTCATGTGGCCGGGCCCGTACGGCGAGTGGGGCTCCCGCAAGTACCTGCTGTCCTCGCTGGACCAGAGCCTCACCCGGATGGGCCTGGACTACGTCGACATCTTCTACTCGCACCGCCCCGACCCGGAGACTCCGCTGGAGGAGACGATGGGCGCGCTGCACTCGGCGGTGCAGCAGGGCAAGGCGCTGTACGTCGGCATCTCCAACTACTCCGCCGAGCAGACCCGGGAGGCCGCCCGCATCCTCGGCGAGCTCGGCACCCCGCTGCTGATCCACCAGCCGCGCTACTCGATGCTGGACCGCCGCCCCGAGACGGAGGGCGTGCTCGACGCGCTGGACGAGCTCCAGGTCGGGTCCATCGTCTTCTCCCCGCTGGAGCAGGGGCTGCTGACCGGCCGCTACCTGGACGGCATTCCGGAGGGTTCGCGGGCCGCGAGCGACAGCCCCTTCCTGAACTCGGACGCGGTCACCGAGGACCTGGTGGCCCGGCTGCGCGCGCTCGACGAGATCGCCAAGTCCCGTGGTCAGACCCTGGCCCAGCTCGCTCTGGCCTGGGTGCTGCGCGGCGGACGGGTGACCTCCGCCCTGGTCGGCGCGAGCAGCCCGCAGCAGGTGGAGGACTGCGTCGGCGCCATCCGCAACCTCGACTTCGACGCGGAGGAACTGGTCCGGATCGACGCGGCCCTCAAGCCGTAACGCCTCGGGCGGAAGACCTCCGAGCACGGGCGCGGGGCAGGCCGGCGGGTTGTCGACGCCATCGCCTGCCCCGTTTCCCGTGGAGCGGTCGAGCGCGAAATCCCGAAACGATGTCCGGCGACCATTCCGCCGATCAATCCGTGGATCAATCCGCAGGTCATTCGCGGATCTTGGCCGGTTTCCGGGTGCTGCGGAATTCGGCGGAGTCGGGCCGGTGCGGCACGGATCCCGCCATGGCGTCGGTGCGCTTTCACGGTGAAGTGCCATACGGAATTCCGCGTCCGCTTTTCCGGACGGACCCCTGGTGTCCTGCGCTCACGGAGATCCCGGCGGTCTCCATTTGAGGAGATCGCCGATAGTCCGTCGAGCGCGGTGGAACTCGTCGCCGCGCCGGATGTCCTACCCGGTGGGCGGCCGGTGGAGGAATCCGGGAACGGCCGTGATCCGGCCTTCGGCGTCAGGTCGGAGCGGCGTTGTCGTAGCGGTTCTCGCCATGGTTCTCGACGCCGTTCCCGTGGCCGTTCTCGGTACGGCCGGAGGGTGCGGACAAGGGGAGAACGGGCTGCCCGGCGCGTTTCGGCCAAACGGTGCGGTGAATATGCCAAGAGAGTGGCCGGAAAGTCATGGTGACAGTGTTTCAGTAGTCAACATACTCGAATGTCAGGGACAGTTCTTCATACACGAGCCGCACGGAAAGCGAGGCCCGACCGGCAAGCGAGAGACGCTACGGGGGAGAGAACCGTGCACGACGAATTCCTGTGCCACGTCACCGCCTACGGCATGTGCGACGGGAGGCGGATCGGGGTACCGCTCGGCACCTACCGGGCGCCCACTCTCGCCCTGGCGCTGTGGTGGCTGCGGGACCGGGCCTCCTGGATCGCCGAGCGGCTCGACCCGCAGCCGGAGAGCCCCCACTTCCCGCCGAGCTCACTCGTCCCGGTCGCGGAGACCGCGCCCGACGTGCCCGCACTGCTGCGCGCCTGGTGCGCAGACGTGGAACGACAGGAACTGGTCGCCGAGGAACTGGCCGACGGGCGGCTGGTGCGGATCGCCACCAGCGACGACACCACCGAGTACGAACTGCTCGCCGAGTCCGTCGACGCACTGCGGATGCAGCGGGCCGCCCCGGCGCTCGTCATGCCGGTCGCCTGAGGCCCGGCACCCGGGTGGTCAGGGGGAGGGGCCGAGGCCGGAGCGCGGCGCTTCGCCGGCCCGGCGCAGCCGGCGGGCGGACAGACCGCCGAGGAATCCGGTGACCAGCCCCCAGAGCAGGGCGAGGCCGAGTGCCGTCCACACCTGCGGCCGGAGGAGGAGGTCCCCGGACAGGTTGCCGCCCAGGTCGCCGATGCCGAGCAGGGACAGACCGTAGTGCGCGGAGACCTGGCACAGCAGACAGATCAGCAGGACGGTGAGGGCGAGCGCGACCGCCATCCGGACGGCGAGCTGCCAGGCCCGCGTCCGGGTCGGTGAACACGCCGCCAGTACGAAGGCCGTCATCAGCAGCAGTACGGCGGCGGCGACCAGGAGCCACCAGTACCGGCCGTCGAGATCGGTCAGCGTGCGCAGGTCCAGCGTGGCACCGTCCGGGGCGCGCAGCACCCGGTCCGCCCCGGGCGGCAGCGGCAGCCGGAACGGGCCCTGCACCCGGCCGTCCCAGGTGGCCCCCATGCCGATCGTGAGCGCGACCCAGACGACATTGGGCAGGCCGAGCAGGATCACGGCGAAGGTCTCGGCCGGGTGCCCCTGGGTCGCCGCCACCACCAGGGCTACACAGGCCCCCAAGGCGACACTGGAGAGCAGCAGCACGACCATGGCGTACGCGGCCGGCCGCACCGGCTGCTGGAACCGCAGCAGCCGGGCCGGCAGCGGGGCGGCGCGCGACACCAGCAGGGCCAGGAAGAGCACGACGGCCAGCCACAGCAGGCCGAGGGCGAGCGTCAACGGCACGTTCGCGGCGAAACCCATCCGGGGCTCCACGCCGAACAGGTCACCGAGGTCGCCGAGCGTTCCCTCGCCCAGGGGAATCGCGAAGGTCTGCCGGGCGCCCAGCGCCAGCCCGAGCACTCCGAGCAGCCACAGCACGGCGATCCGCGCGGCCCACCGGGCCGGCTCGGCGACCGTGGTGACGACGCGGTGCCGCAGCGGCCACAGGAACCCGGCGCCGACGACGAGCGCTCCGACGAGGGTGACGGACAGCGGGGTCGCCGTCAGTCCCGCCCGGCTCTCGGCGAGCGACCCGACGTTCCCGGACAGCTCGACGCTGCCGCCGACGGCGGTCACCACCGTCGCCACCACCACCCGCGGGAAGGCCCCGTCCGGCAGGTCCGCCGCGCCCGCCGCCCACAGCCCCAGCGCGGCCACCACCCCCATGGCGACCAGCCCGGCCAGCACCGTCACGGCGGCCCGTACCCAGCCGGGACGGGCGACCGCCTGCTCGGAGGGGGTTCGCCGGCTCACCCTGCCACGCTATGCAGCCGCACCGGCGGCCGCGCGCCGAGAGGGCCGTCCGCGCCCGCCGGCCCCGCCCCCGGACGCTCCCCGGGCCCCGCCCCCGGACGCGCCTCCCGTGGCCGCCGTCCGTGAGACCGCCGCGCTCGCACGGAGGTACCCCGAAGAGCTGGGCGGTCCCGGGGAGTGCGGGGCGTCCCGCGGGGTACGAGCACAGGTGCAGCAGCGTCCGGCCAGTCCGGCTTCCGAGAGAGAACCGCATGACCGAGCACCTGGGCGGGGCAGTGATACCGACCGGCTTCGACGTACCCGTGGAACCGCTACGGCGGGCGACCCACTTCACCGGCGAGCCCGGTTGCATAGCGGAGGCGCGGTCTTTCGCCACGCTCTTCGTGGAGCAGCTGCGGACCGAGTGGTGTGCCACGATCGGCGAACGCACGAGCGGCGCGCTGCTGCTGGTGGTGAGCGAGCTGGTCACCAACGCCGACCGGCACAGCAACGGACCGTACATCCTGGAGCTGGAGGGCACGGACGCCACGATCGCCGTGAGCGTCTACGACAGCAGCGCGGCCCTGCCGCTGCGCTTCCCCCGGGATCCCCAGCGCGTGGGCCGGCACGGCCTGGAGATCGTCCACGCGCTGGCGCGCCAGGTCACCGCCGAGCGGGTCCCGGTCGGCAAGCGGGTGCGCGCGGTGGTGGGACTGAGCGCGGACTGAACGGTCGCGCCCGCGCCGCCCCGGTGTTCCGCGCCCCGCTTCGTGCCTGCGGCCCGATCACGGCGGTGGGCATCCCACCCCTCCCCACGAAAGCGACGGTTCCCGTCGGTCTCCTCGACCACCGGTCGACCACCGGACAGCGGCACCGGCGGCCCCTCGGGAGTCCGCGTACCCGAAGTGCGCCATGCCATGCGCACCGTGTGCGGAAGAGGTGGACATTCCGTGTCGGCGGCGCGCCCTGGGCGGAGCGGCAACCCGGCGCGCCCGGGGTGCTCGGTCCGATTCCACCGAGGGCGCAACGCCGTACCCTTCCCGCCGCCGCCCGTACTCCTAGGCTGGGAGGGTGAGCAGCCAAGCGCCGAACGAAGCCCGCGTCATCCCGTTGCGCCCGCGCACCGCCCGGCCGTCGTCGGCACCCCCGACGGCCCCCGTGGCCCCGGCACCCCCGGCCCCCTCGTCGGCCCGGCCGCCCGCCGCCAGGGAACCGCTCTGGCGGGACCTGATCGGCGACGTGCTGCGCCGCGAACGTCTCGCCCAGGAGCGCACGCTCAAGGAGGTGGCCGAACAGGCCCGTATCTCCATGCCGTACCTGTCGGAGGTGGAACGCGGCCGCAAGGAGGCCTCCTCGGAGGTCCTCGCGGCCGCCGCCCACGCTCTCGGCCTCGGACTCGGCGACCTGCTCTCGCTGGCCCACCGGGAGCTCGGCCGGCAGTCCCGCGCCGGCCGCCCCACGCCCCGCGCGCCGCACGGCGGGCTCTGCCTGGCGGCCTGACGACCGCTCGCCCGACGATCCGTCGTCTGTCGGCCCGTCGTCGGACGGTCCGGCGACGGGCCGGTACGACGGCCCGCCGTCAGCCGGTCCGGCGTCGGCTCAGCACCTCGTCCGCCAGGCCGTAGGCCACCGCCTCCGGCGCGGTGAACACCTTGTCCCGGTCCATGTCCGCGCGCAGCGTCGGGATGTCGTGGTGGGTGTGCCGGGACAGCACCTCCTCCACCTGGGCGCGGATCCGGACCATCTCCTTGGCCTGGAGGGCGAGGTCGGAGACCATGCCCTGCCGCCCGCCGCTGGCGGGCTGCCCCAGCAGCACGCGCGCGTGCTCCAGCACGAACCGTCGCCCCGGATCGCCGCCGGCCAGCAGGACGGCCGCCGTGGAGGCCGCCTGCCCGACGCAGAACGTCGAGATCGGCGCCTGTACGAACGTCATCGTGTCGTAGATCGCCATCAGCGAGGTGAACGAGCCGCCGGGGGAGTTGATGTAGATCGCGATCTCGCTCTCCGGCGCGGACGACTCCAGATGGAGGAGCTGGGCGATGACGACGTTGGCGACGCCGTCGTCGATCTCGGTGCCGAGGAAGACGATCCGCTCCGACAGCAGCCGACTGAACACGTCGTACGACCGCTCGCCCTGCGGGGTGCGCTCGACCACGTTCGGAATCGTGTACGTCCCCATGTCAGAGTCCGATCCTTCGCCGTGCGGCGGCCGGGCGGACGTCCGCGAGGGACTCCACGACGCCGTCCACCATGCCGTACTCCCTGGCCTCCTCGGCCGTGAACCAGCGGTCCCGGTCGCCGTCCCGGGCGATGGTCTCCGGACTCTGGCCGGTGTGCTCGGCGGTGATCCGCTCGATGGTCCGCTTGGTGAACTCCAGGTTGTCCGCCTGGATCTCGATGTCCGCGGTGGTGCCGCCGATCCCGGCCGACGGCTGGTGCATCATGATCCGCGCGTGCGGCAGGGCGTGGCGCTTGCCGGGCGCGCCGACGCTCAGCAGGAACTGGCCCATGCTGGCGGCGAATCCCATCGCGAGCGTGCCGACGTCGTTCGGGATCAGCCGCATGGTGTCGTAGATGGCCAGGCCCGCGTGCACGGACCCGCCGGGGCTGTTGATGTACAGGCTGATGTCGGTGCGCGGGTCCTCGGCCGACAGGATCAGCAACTGGGCGCAGACCCGGTTCGCGGAGACCTCGTCGACCTGGGTGCCCAGCAGGACGATCCGCTGCGCGAGCAACTGCGCGGCGAGATGGTCGTCGAACCGGGTCACCGGGGTGTCGCCCTCCTGGGCGTACGGCGGCCAGGTCTGCCGGGGTGCCGGGGTGAGTGGAGACATCGGCCCTCCTGAGGGTCGTCCGTCGGACGCGGCCGGTCGGTCGCGCCGCGCTCCCCACTCTCGGCCGGGCACCGGGGCCGCCGGGGATTTCTCGGCCCGCGGCAGATTCGCCCTCGGCAGAGCTCCCGGCCCGAGCCGGCCCGTCGCCGCCGGTCCGCACGGCGGCCGGGCCGGTCGGAGCAGGCGGCCGTCCGGCCGATGAGTTTCGCGGCCGCCTCCGGTCGACACCGGTGAACCGAGTTCCACGCCCCGGGAGGCGCGCATGACCACCGACGGATTCACCACATGCCTGTGGTTCGACGGGCAGGCGGAGGAGGCCGCCCACTACTACGTGTCGATCTTCAAGAACTCCGGCATCGTCCGGACCGGCTACACCAACGAGGCCGGACCCGGCCCGGCCGGTACCGTGCTGGCCGTGGAGTTCACCGCCAACGGGCAGCGGTTCGTCGCGCTCAACGGCGGCCCGCAGTTCACCTTCAACGAGTCGGTCTCCTTCCAGATCTACTGCGCGGACCAGGAGGAGGTCGACCACTACTGGACCCGGCTCACCGAGGACGGCGGCGAACCCGGCTCCTGCGGCTGGCTCAAGGACCGGTACGGCCTGTCCTGGCAGGTCGTACCCGACCGCCTCATCGACATGATCGGTGACCCCGACCCGCAGAAGGCGGCCCGTACGACCCGGCTGATGCTCTCCATGGGCAAGCTCGACATCGCCGCCCTGGACCGGGCCCACGCGGGCGAGTGAACCGGCCGCGGTCGCACGCCGGACGGCCCCGGGGGGCGGGACACCCCGGGGCCGGGTCCGACGGGCCGGGACTCAGACGCGGTCGGCCACGATCATCAGGTACTGGAAACTGCCGTTGCGGTACGCGGACAGGAAGGTCTCCTCGATGCCCGTGACCAGGTGGGGGGCCTGCCGGCGCAGATCCCAGTAGGGGATCGTCGCCTCGGTGAGGTCCTCCACGTGGACGGGCACGAGCCGGTTGCGTGCCATGGCCCGGAAGTACGCCGACCGCGGATGGATGTCGCAGATGTAGTGGGCGTTGATGAGCGACACCTCGCGGGAGGCCTGCCCGTAGGTGTCGTTGTAGCAGCCGGTGATGACCACGTAGCGGCCGCCGCGGCGCAACAGGCGGGCGTGCTCGGCGAAGAGCTGGTCCAGCTCGACGTACATGGTGGACTCGTTGTTCCACGACGCGGCGTAGGCGCCGGTCTCCAGACCGGTGTCGAGCATGTTGCGGTGGTGGTAGCGCACCAGACCGTCGATACCGCGCTTGCGGGCCTGCTCGTTGGCGAACTCGGCCTGCTTGGCGGAGATCGTCACGCCGTCCGTGCGGCAGCCGTAGCGCAGATGTGCCACCACGCTGCCGCCGCCGCGGCCGCAGCCGGCGTCGAAGACACGGTCGGCGGGGGTGAGGGGGCCGAGCCGGCCGGCCAGGATCTCGGCCTGGGCGTGCTCTAGTCGGTGCAGTTCGGCGGTGATCCGGTCCTGCCGCCGCAGCGGGTCGCTCTCCTCGACCACGGTCCAGTCGACGGCTCCGACGCCGTAGTGGTGGTGGTAGAGGTCGTCCAGCCTTCCGAGTTCGAGATTGACCGGGTTCTCCTCGGCGTTCCAGTAGTCCGCGACGCGGTTCTGGTACGTGGACTGGGTGGGCACCGATGCGGTCGTGGTGGCGGGGACGGTGGTCAAGTAGGGCTCCTCGTGACGCGTCTGACGCTTGATCAGTGATCGGGTCGTCGTTACCAGTAGTCGGGCAGGTGGTAGCGGTGGGTGTTGGTCGCGTGCCACTCGTGGTTGCCGGCCACCCAGTCCGACAGGCTCCGGGCGTAGCGTTCGACGAGCGGCGAGCCGGCCGACAGCAGGGCGGACTCCGCCTCGAAGGCGTCCATGATCTCGTTGTGGATCCCGACGGCCCTCAGATAGGCGGTCTTCAGCCCGCACCGCTCGTCGGCGGCGATGACCTGGGGCAGGTTGAGGTGGGTGGGGTCGGTCAGTTCCTTGGTGAAGGAGTACAGGTCGTTGACGATCGTGGTCGCGTTCGCGGCGAGCACGGTGATGCGCTGGATCTCGGGGCGGGCGTAGACCGCCTCCGGCAGCTCGTAGCCGTCCACCGCGTCGACGATCGACAGACAGGGCCGGAAGTTGTTGAACTGCCGCATCACCAGGTACTCCCACACCCGCGGCGTGTGACGGGCCTCGCCCCAGGCGGCCTCGGCGAGGTAGCCCAGGTGGAGCCGCGCGATGTCGTGCACGAAACGGTCGGTCTGGGAGGGGGTGGCGAGGGCGGCGTACTCCTTCAGGGCCCAGTGGTACGACCGCAGCGGTCCGTCGGCCTGCATGCCGCGCAGCCAGTCCTCCTGGACCGCGGGCGGGCCGTGGTACGGGTCGAGCGCCGACTGGGCCAGGATCAGCCGGCCGCCCAGCCCGCTGCGCGATCCGCCCTTGTCCTCGTCCTCCTCGCAGTAGCAGTTGTCGACGATGTTCTCGGCCAGCAGCAGCTTGCCCGCGACGGTGAGGTGGTCCAGGCCGACCGCCGCCGGGTGCTGGAGCACCACGGCCCGGCCGAACTGGAACCCCGCGAAGTCGCCGTTCCAGGCCTCGGGGAACAGGTCGAGGGCGCGGGCCCACTCCTCCAGCCTGCGGTCGATCTCCGCGGCCTTCTCGGGGTCGGCGGGGGCGACGGGCCGGTGTCTGAGGCCGGGGACCGCCCCGCCGCGCCGGGCGGTGAGGGAGCCGGCGAGATCCGGCGGTCCGGGCAGCGCGAAGCCGCCGGCGGGGGGTGTGCTCATGTCGTGCTCCCCGCGGTCAGTCGGCGGTCCGGCCGAGCTGCACGTTCTCCAGGACGCCCACCGCGTCGGGCACCAGGATGGCCATCGAGTAGTAGGCGGTGACCAGGTAGCGGATGATCGCGGCGGTGTCGATCCCCATGAACCGCACGTTCAGCCCCGGCTGGAACTCGTCCGGCAGGCCGGTCTGGTACAGGCCGACGACCCCCTGGTCGGACTCCCCGGTGCGCAGCGCCACGATGCTGCTGGTGTGCTGGTCGCTGATCGGGAGCTTGTTGCAGGGATAGATCGGCACACCCCGCCAGGCCGGGATCTCGTGCCCCTCGACGTTCGCGGTGCCGGGCACCAGACCGTGCCGGTTGCACTGCCGGAAGAAGGCGGCGATCGCCTTCGGATGGGCGAGGAACAGCTTGGTCCTGCGGCGCATGGACAGCAGCTCGTCCATGTCGTCCGGGGTCGGCGGGCCGGTGAAGGTGCTGATGCGCTGCCCGTAGTCGGCGTTGTGCAGCAGCCCGAACTCCCGGTTGTTGACCAGCTCCCACTCCTGGCGCTCGCGGACCTCCTCGACGGTCAGCCGCAGCTGCTCCTCGGTCTGGTTCATCGGCTGGTTGTAGAGGTCGGCGACCCGGGTGTGGACCTTCAGCACGGTCTGGGTGAGCGACAGCTCGTACTCGCGCGGCGCGAGGTCGTAGTCCACGAAGCCGCCGTCGAGCGTCGGCTCGCCGGTATGACCGGCCTGGAGCGGGACGTCGGCCTCGCCCTTGCGGTTCATGGGCCTTTCCTGCCGCTCGGCGTAGGCCCGCAGGTGCGCGGCGAGGGAGGGCGCCCGCTCGGTGAGGTCCATGACGAGGTCCCAGGGCAGGGTCAGCAGCACCCCGGCCGTCTCCGCCCGTACCGAGGTCAGCCACAGCGGGTCGGGCCGGCCGATGCCCTCGTCCCCGAGCTGGTCGCCACCGCTGACGACCCCGAGGATCTCCTCCTCGCCGTACTTGCCTGCCGCGTACCGGGTGAACCGGCCGTGGACGACCAGATAGGCCTCCGTCATGGGCTGCCCGGCCTCGAACAGGACCTGGCCGGCCCGCACTCTGCGGACCCGGAAGCGGGAGGCGAGCTCCTCGAGGACCTCCAGGTCGCCGTAACCGCGCAGGGTCGGCAGCTCGGTCAGCGTCTGGGGGACGACCTTGATGTCGTCGGCGCCGTTCTGCTCGAACTGCACCCGCCCCCGGCCGGCCCGCAGCGTCAGCCGTCGGTTCACCCGGTAGGTGCCGCCCTTGACGTCCACCCACGGCAGCGCGCGCAGCAGCCAGCGCGAGCTGATCGCCTGCATCTGCGGCGCCGACTTGGTGGTGGTGGCGAGCTGGCGGGCCGCCCGGGTGCTGAGACTGGTGAGGGGTGCGTCGGCGGAGGGCTCGGGTACGGGCTCGTCGGTGGCGGGACCGGTGGCGCTGTCCGGAGTGGACACATTCTCTCCCGGAAGAGTCGGACAAGGGTGAGCGGATGGGTCGTCGGTGCCCTGTTGGGCCGTGCGCTGGACCAAGCCAAACAGCCGGGACGGCGGAGGGGTACGGCGCAAGAGGGGCGGATTTGTACAGCAGATGGTCAAACATCCCGAATGGGGCGGAAGGAGTCTCTTGTTGGCTTCCGTGCGCCGGAACGGCGGTGTGAACGGCGAGTTTGAAGAGGCCACAAGAGGTCACGGGGAGCCCTAGGGCGTGTTCCGAAAGTCCCGTCTGCCCGGCGACGCCTGGCACGCACTCCCCCAGAGGGGGCACC
>NZ_JBVJMD010000024.1:0-127615 GCF_055584385.1 Streptomyces sp. NPDC104096 | reverse complement strand
TCGATCTCGGCGAGGGCAGGTGTGCGGCGACCGTATCTCACGGTTGACCCTGCAACCTGCTCGGCGAAGGTCCGTCGGGCGCAGCGGGCTGTATCGCAGAACAAGCGTCGGACGCCCAGATCGATGACAACCGGGCGTCCGCCTGCAGCCGCATCGGCCAAGCGCCGCCGGTAGCGACCGTGCACCCGCCGAGTCGGCAAACCGCAGTCGTTCCTCCTCCACCCGCACCTGCTCCACCACCACCCTGGCCAGGCGCGGGAGGAGCTGCTGCAGCATCCCCCCGCACGATCGCAGCGTCCTGCTGCCCCGACCGGCGCGTCACCGGCGCAGCGCAGCACGGATGGTGCATCCACCTGACACGACGCTCTGTCATTGCTTCACGGAAATCTTGGCCGACCCATCGCGAACCCGGCTTCGTCCTCGAAGACGATCCAGGCCCCGAGCGCCGCCGCGGTGCTTCCACCTGTGGCCACAC
This sequence comes from Streptomyces sp. NPDC104096, assembly GCF_055584385.1. Lineage (NCBI taxonomy): Bacteria > Bacillati > Actinomycetota > Actinomycetes > Kitasatosporales > Streptomycetaceae > Streptomyces > Streptomyces sp. NPDC104096. The sequence goes on along the minus strand of NZ_JBVJMD010000024.1, from coordinate 127,140 downwards.
GTCCTTCTTCCACAGCTCGACGGCGTGGTCGTCGCGTTCCAGTGCGCGACGGGACGGGTTCTGCCAGGACCAGCCGTGACGGTGCAGCAGCCGCCAGACTCCCGCGATCGAGCAACTCACATGGAGCCGGCGGCCGATCAGGGTCCTGACGCGTTCCAGGGTCCACCGCTGGTCCTCCCAGCCGTGCGCCGCCGGTCCCTTCGCCAGCTCCTCCTCCAACTGAGCGAAGCGCTCGTCCGACAGCTACGGCAGCTTCGCGGGTCCCTTCGACTTCAGACCGTCCAGACCGCCCTCACGCCAGTTCCGGCGCCACTGCTCGACCGAACGCTCGCTCACCCGCAGGTCTTTGGCGATGTCCGACGTCCTGTCACCGCGCTCGAACTTCCGGCCGGCTTCCATCCGCGCCCGTTCCCGCGCAGCCCGCCGCTCGGCAGTCAGGCCCCCACCATCCGCGTACCGTGTGACACCGGCATACCGCAGGGATCACCCAACGTCACCACCCGAAGGCAACCCGAAAGACTCAGCACTGGTCCATTCGCTCGGGGCGGGGCGGGGACGGCAAGTGAGGTGCAAGTGGGTGACAACCGTCGTCAGCAGGCTGGGGGCATGACGACGAGCAACGCTTCACTCTCCACCGCCCACCCCTACACCCGCGAGATGGCGATGATCCACCAGGTGTTCCGCCGCGAGTCACGCTTGCTGGCCGAACTCGTGGAGGACGTTCCGGCGTCGGACACCGTGCGCGCGGGGGTCCTCGCCGAGCACTGGCGGGAGTACACCGTCGGGCTGCACGCCCATCACACCGGGGAGGACGAGTTGCTCTGGCCGGCGCTGCTCCCCCACCTCGATCTGGACGCCGAGCAGGTGCTGGCGATGGAGGCACAGCACCAGGAGCTCACCGGTGGGATGGACGAGGTGCAGATGCTCATGGACCGGTGGCGGGCACGGGCGCTGGCGGCCGACCGTGACGAGCTGTCCGAGGCCCTCCGCCGACACCACCGGCAGTTGTGCGCCCACCTCGACGAGGAGGAACGGGAGGTCATGCCGCTGGTCGCGCGTCACGTGAGCGAGAAGGACTGGCAGGCGGTCGGGGAGCGGGGTCTGGCCGAGACGCCCAGGAACCGGCTGATGATCGCGCTGGGCGCCATCCTGGAGGACTGCCCGCCCGACGAGCGCCGTGAGTTCCTCGCCCGCCTGCCCCTTGCCGCGCGGGCGATGTGGAAGGTGCTCGGGCAGCGGCAGTACCGGCGCGAGACGCGTCGGATCCGCGGCCGTCACACGTCCGCGTGAGCCGCGGTCCCGTCCGGCGCGGCCTGGACGCCCCGCGGTCCGAGCCGTACCGACCCGTACCGCCCCGTACCGATCGAGGAACTCGTACCGATGCGCATCGGATTCTCCGTCCCCCAGTTCGGCCCCTTCGCCGACCCCGGTCACACCGCCCGCATGTGCGCGGCCCTGGAGGCGCTGGGCTGTCACAGCCTCTGGGTGGCCGACCGGCTGCTGGCGCCGCTGACTCCGCCCGAGGGCTACATGGGTGGGACGATGCCGGCCCGGTACGGCACCCACCTCGATCCGCTGCTCGCGCTCGGCGTGGCGGCCTCGGTGACCGAGCGGGTGCGCCTGGGCAGCAGCACGCTCAACGCCCTGTGGCATCCGCCGCTCGTGCTGGCCCGGGCACTGACGACACTCGACCTGATCAGCGGCGGACGTCTGGACGTGGGTATCGGGCTGGGCTGGATGCGGGAGGAGTACGAGGCCGCCGGGGTGCCGTGGCAGAGGCGCGGTGCCCGGCTGGAGGAGACGCTGGACGTCCTCGAGGCCGTGTGGCGGTCCGGCACGGTCACGCACACGGGCCCGCTGTGGACGATCCCCCCGTCGACCGTACTGCCCCAACCCTTCCAGAGCCCACGACCGCCCCTCCTGCTGGGCGGTTTCACCCCGGTCGCCCTGGAGCGGGTCGGCAGGCGTGGGGACGGCTGGCTCGCCGCCTCGATGCCACTGCCGTACTTCGACGGCCTCTGGGCGGTGGCCCGCGAAGCGGCCGAGCGGGCGGGGCGCGACCCGAATGCGCTGCGCCGGGTGTTTCGCGTCAACGCCCACGTCACGCGGGGCGAGGCAGATACGGCGGAGGCCCACCACCGGGGAACCGTGCGTCAGCTCTGCGACCACCTGAGGACGATGTGCCGGGCGGACACCGACGAAGTGCTGGTGGACCTGCAGCTGACGACGGACTCGCCCGAGGAATACCTCGACCTGGCGGCGGAGTTCATGGCCGAGCTGGCGGGTGGTCGCCCGTAGCGTCGCTGTGCGGAGACGGGCACCGCGGCAGAGCGGCCAGGGCGTCTCGGGCCGCGGCCTCCCAATGGGGCGACTTCCAGGCGGCGGCCACCCGGAGGGCGTCGAGGTAGTGGCGCCGGGCCTGGGCCGGGCGGCCCAGGAAGCCGGCGAGGTCGCCCAGTGTCTGTGCGACGGGCCGGAAGACGATGCTGAGGCTGCTCGCGCCGCCTGCCAGCTCCTGGAGGGGCAGCAGGTCCGTGTAGACCTCGGCGGCGGCCTCCCGGTCGTCGAGGGCGATGGCCGCCGCTCCGCGCAGGCCGGCCAGGATCGGGTAGGCGAAGTCCCGTAGGAGCGGCGCGCGCCGGCCGAAGACCTCCCGGGCCTCTTCGGGACGGCCGGCGGCAAGCAGGGCTTGGGCCGTGAGGGCCTCGTTGTGCGGCTGGTACTGCTCCCACACCGCGAGGAGCACGGGGAGGACCTCGGCGAGGCGGCCCTGCTGGAGCCGGATGCACCCGACGGCCAGGCCCGCGAGCCCGCTGAGGTCCACCGCCCCGCGGGCCCGTAGTTCCGCCACCGCCGCGCCCAGTTCCTGCTCGGCCTCCTCGAAACGACCCTGTGCCATGGCGAGCATGGGGCGGCGCAGCCTGGCCACCGCGAAGGCGCCCTGGAGCTCGTAGGTATGGGCGATCTCGTCGGCCCGTACGAGGTACTGTTCCATGCGCGCCGGGTCGTTGTCCGCGGCTGCGAGGCGGGCGGCGGTGTAGGCGCTCATCCAGGAGTACTCGGGGCTGTCCTGGGAGTCGGCCACCTCGGTGAGTTCCTCGTGGAGCCGCAGGTAGGCCTCGGAGTCGAGTTCGCAGTCGATCCGGCGCAGCAGCGAGGTGAGGGTCAGACCCCGCAGCCGGGGCTCGCCCAGGGCACGGGCGAGTGCGACCGCCTGGTGTGCGACGGCCACAGCCCGCGGATCGCTGTCGTCGAGCGCGTCGGCGAGCTGGTCGAGGAGCAGGCACCGCTGTCGGTCGTCCGGGTCCGGGGTCGCCAGCAGCCTGCCGAGCTCCTCGACGGCTTCGGGGTCGGAAGCCGCGTACGCGCGGACGCGCCAGGGGGTCGGTTCGGTCCAGGTCGTGTAAGCCACGGTCAGTAGATCGTCCCGGCCCTCGGCGCGGGCGATCCGCACGGCTTGCTGCTGGGCTTCACGTGCGAGGACGACGGCGCCCATCCTGATCCGGCAGTCGACCAGCTGGCCGAGCAGCCGGACCCGCAGCAGCGCAGCGTCCTGTCCGGCGAACCCGGCCGGGTGCGCGGCCAGCAGGCCGAGGGCCGCGTCGAGGAGGGGCGCGGCGTTCTGCGGGGCGTAACGGCGTATGGCCTGCTCGCCCGCGAGCCGGGCGTGGTGGACCGCGGGCCCGGCGTCGTCGGTCAGCACCGTGGCCGCCTGGAGGAGGTGGTGAGCGGTGGCGGCGACGTCGTCGGAGCCCAGGGCGATCAGGCTCCGGCCCAGCCGGGAGTGCATGCGGGCCAGCCGCAGGCGGGTGAGGTCGGCTTCCAGCGCGTCCCGTACGAGGGCGTGAGTGAAACGGACCGTGCCGGGCCTCGGTTCGGTGAGCAGTCCCGCGGTGACACCGGCGTCCAGTGCGTCGAGGAGCTGGTCGGCATCTTGGTCGGCGGCGTGGAGCAGGAGGGAGACAGGTGCCTCGCGTCCGGCGACGGCCGCCAGGCGCAGTCCGGCCGTGGCGGTCGGCGCGAGCAGGGCCAGCCGGCGCCGCAGCACGTCCTGGACCCCCTGCGGAATGCTGGCCAGCGCCCGCTCCTCGCCCTCGCCGGCCAGAAGGAGGGAACTCTCGCGCAGGTAGAAGGGGTTTCCGCCGGCCCGTTCGGCCAGGGCCGCAGCGGCTCGGTCGCTCATGTCGGCCGCTGCGCGCCTCAGGAGGGCCTTGGCCTCGGTGTCCGGCAGTCCGCCGAGTGCCAGCCGTACGGGCGCGCAGACGGCCAGTCGGGCCAGGGCCGCGGTCAGATCGCCCTCGCCGGTGCGGAACGACCCGACCAGGAGCAGGGGGACGTCCCGCAGCTGTTCGGCGCAGAGCAGGAACAGCTCCACGCTCTCCTGGTCGCCCCGGTGCAGGTCGTCCATGAAGACGGCCAGGGGCCGCCGCCGAGCGGTGTCCCGGAGCCAGCCGAGCAGCGCCTTGTGCAGACGGAAGCGTCGCGCCGGGCTGCCGTCCGACTGCCCGAGGTCGCTCCCACTGCCCGGGGCCAGCAGCGCGGCAAGTTCGTCGGCGTACGAGCCGGGCGGAGCCGCTTGCGTGAGGCGCGGCAGCATGTCGAACCAGGCACGGCCGGGCGGGGCGCCCTCACTCTCCGGGCACTGCCCGAAGGCGGACAGCCAGCCCTGGGCGGGCAGTTGCCCGAGAGCGGCTTCCAGGAGGCTCGACTTGCCGATGCCCGCTTCGCCGGAGACGAGGACCACCTGGGACCGGCCAGTTCGGGCCCGGTCGGCCGCGGAGGCGAGTCGGGCCAGCTCCTCGTCCCGGCCCAGGAGGCGGTCCGTCGTCAGCACGGTGGGGCCGGCCGCCGGTCCGTGGTCCTCGGCCGCGACCGGCTCCCCCGCGGCATGAGCAGCACCGGGGTGGGCGGGGGCCGCGGTGGTTACGCCGGTTTCCCGGTACAGGAGGTCGAGCCGCTGGTGCAGCAGGGCCTGTTCCAGCTCCAGCAGGGCGGGACCGGGGACGACGCCGAGTTCCTCGCCGAGGACGCGCCGGGCCTGCCGTAGCACGGTCAGCGCGTCCCCCTGGCGGTCGCGGGCCCACAGCGCCAGGGCCAGCAGCCGCCACCCCTCCTCGTGCAGTGGCTGCTCCCTGGTCAGCGCCCGTGCCTCGGTGAGTGCCTGTGCGGCCTGACCGCAGCGCAGCTGTGCTGCGGAGAGCCGCTCGCGCGCGGTGCGGTGTATCTCCTCCAGGCGGGTGCGCTCACCCGCTGTCCACGGCTCGTCCGCGAACTCGGCGTACGGCTGCCCGCCCCAGTCGGCCAGTGCCCGGGAGAGGTGATCGGCAGTCAGGTGGGCGGGCAGTCCCGTCGTCCGACCGGCCGCCACCCGGTCCTCGAACACCCACGCGTCCACCGCGTCCCGCTCCACGGCGAGGGCGTAGCCGTAGGGTGCGCTGACCAGTAACCGGGCGGGAGTTCGCGGCGCACGTTCCGGTTCCAGAATCCGCCGCAGACGCGCGATGTAGGCATGGAGCGATGCCTGTGCGCTCGGCGGGACGCGGCTCGGCCACAGCCTCTCGACGATGCGTTCCGTGGGGACGACCGCGCCCCGGGCCAGCAGCAGTTGGACCAGGACCATGCGTGCGAGCCGGCCCCGCGTGTCCGACGGCTGCCCGTCGACCTCCACCCGGAACGAACCGAGCACCTTAAATGTGACCATGGCAAGAACATCGTAAGTGGTGCGCGGGCGACGAATGGTCTTCGGGACCGCGCCCGGAAGGGACGAGCAACCTCGCGGACCCGGCGCGCCGATGTCCGTTGTCCGCCGTCAGTGGTGGGGGGAACCCTTCACTCGCAACGGCGTGCTCGGCACGACAGGCGCCGGCCGCGCCAGGGCGCGGAACCGGTCCCATTCCACCTTCGGGTGGCTCAGCCCGCGGCGTGCGAGGTAGCGGTCAGTGGACCGCCTCGTCCGGCGCAGGACCCGCAGGGCGTCCCTCGCGCGGCCCGAGCCCATGGGTTCGATCACACTGGAAGGCGCCAGGATCCAGCCCGCCCCGGTCCGCCGCAGGGTGCCGCGCACGAAGGCGTTGTACAGGTGGTTGAGTCGCTCGTCGTGCCGGTGGACAAGCAGGCCGGCGGGTCCGTCCTCGACGGGGCAGTCCGCCGGCACCTCGACCAGGTAGCCCCCCGGAGTCGGCTGTGGCAGGGTGCGGGCCAGGACCGGCGCCCCCGAGGCGTCCCGTGCGGCCAGCACGGCCGAGGGCGCGCGCCCCAGCTGCGCCGCTCCGGGCAGTGGCGGCGTACCCGTCGCGGACACCGGCGCTCCGCGGTGCACCAGGTCTTCCAACGGCGGTCGCACGACGACGTTTTCCGGTTCGACGGTGATGAGCAGGCGCAGGTAGTACCACGACATGAGCGGCCTCATGGGGCGTGTCAGGTACGAGCGGCTGTGCGGCTGCCGCTCGAAGAGCCTGCGCCAGTAGTCCTCGGCCCCCTGCGGTCCCGTCATGATCGTGTCGGGACACTCGGCGCGGCCGCTGACGAACACCTGCGGGGCGTGGCCGAGGCCGCTGCCCGTCGGATCGGAAAAGAGCAGGGCGACCCGGCCGTCGCGCCGTACGTTCAACGCCTTCTGCGCGAACGCGAGGCAGGTGGTCATCAGCAGAGTACCGTCCTCGCGACGGGCGACCGCCGTGGGCCAGGCGAGCGGGATTCCGTCCCGCCCCAGGGTGACGAACTCGCAGGTGCGGTAGGCGTCCAGGACGTCATGGGACACGAATGCCTGATCCGAACGCGGGACGCGGTGGGCCGCGACCGTGTCGTGGTCGGGAAGGTCTCGGGAGGTACTGCTGGGGGACACGCTCGGTTGCTCCAGTTTCGATGCCGACAGCGGATGCGACACCTTGACCGCTTCCTCTTGGCAGGCGCTTGCCGCTGACTTGCCACCCGGACGATGCGCGGACCAGCCCCTCGCCAGGGAGCTCCGGGGACGGGCTGCGGCACCGGGACCGGCACGCGGCGGACCGCTGTCGTGCACGCCGTACGACCGGCGAGGTGCCTCACGGCCGTCGCTGAGCCGGTCCCCGCCCTTGCCGGCGGCTCCGCCGGGCCCGCCCAGGTCTCGCCCGTCACCAGGTCCTTTGCCGGAGCGGCCCTTCCCTTGCCTGGCAGGGGGACGTCGAGGGGACGGCTTCCACCACCTGAGGTGCGTAGAGGCCCCTGCCGGAGCAGGGGCCTTCGGAAACTTGCCCAGGAGCCGTCGGCGCGCTCACTGTCAGAGGCCGGAACCCAAAGTAGGCGCTGTTCTGCTCCGGGGGCCGGCCAGCGGCTGGAATCGGTTGTGACGAGGGGTTGGCCGGCGCTGGAATCCCGGCATGAGCAGAATCGCTGAAGTCATCGTGCTGGCGCAGGACGCGGACGAAGTCATGGAGCCGCTGACGCGCCCGGACGACACACACCTGGCGGGGCACCTTCTACGAGATGGGACCTGGTGGGAACTGGGGGTTCGGTCAGAGACGGTGCAGGTGCTGATCCACGACGAGGAGGACAACTGCTTCGGTCTGTGGATGATCCACGAGACGGCAGGCTGGTGGAAATCCCGCTTCCGCGAACCCGGCGGGCCTACTGGAACGGACCGCACAACGAGGAATACCCTCCCGATCCCGGGATCCTCAGCCGGACGGACCGCGGTCCCGTCGACTGGCCGGAGGAGATCGAGGGCGGCGACCAGTTCCGGCCCCCTGCCTGGTGAACACCATCAGATGCGGAGCCAGATGACGCCGGCTGCGGCCGCAGCAGTGCCCAGGCAGACGCAGGCCCGCACGTCGTACCGGGACGCCACGGCACCAACTGTTCGCTGCCCGAAGACGTCGTCGAAGGCCTGGGGGTCACGGCTGCTGACGAGGTGGTAGGCGCCGTCTCGTTGACGCAGGACGTGGGCCGGGTAGTCCACGCCTTCCGCTGGAGTGAGGACGTTGAGGTCGCCCAGGACGTAATAGAGCGCAGTGGGCGGTGCACCGGATCCGCTGGTCTGCTCACGCCCGGCGCAGGCACCCGGACGGCACCTGGCCTCCGCGCACGACCTGCCACAGGCTTTCGCCGCCGCGCTCGCTGTACTGCGAGCAGGAGTTCCGGCCGACGGCGACGATGCACGACCTCACCCGCTCGCCCCGGTGCAGGTACCGCACGCCCGGCGAACGCGTCGTCGCGGCCGGTCCCTCGTTCCACGCCGGCATGTGCACCGCCACCTTCTGGACGGCCCGCCATGCCGACATGCACGGTTACCGGTGAGCGGGCACGCCGCCGGACAGGTGGGGGATGATGCGGGCATGCCAGATCGCCGATCATTCTCGCTCTTCGTGCTCGCGCCGGCCGTGCTCGTGGCGGCCTGGGCCCTGACGGCCTGCGGAGCACGGGCCCAACCTGTGGCGTCGGCCGACACCACGCCCCCGCGGTCGTTCACGCCCTGGCCCGAATGCGCCGAAGGGGCGGTCGACAGCGCCTCCCCGTCGTCGACACCGAAAGCAACGGCACCGGCCCCAGACGACGGCACGGCCGCGGAGAACCCGCACTTCGACGAGAACCACGCGTACCGCATGTCCGCGGAACTCGCCCCCGAGGACCGGGCGGCCGGGGAGGCCAGCGTGCGCCTGATACGCCCGGCCCTGGAGGCGATGCGCAAGGACGGGCGGTTCGCCGAGAAGGACGTGCGGGCCGTCCTGGCCAGGTGGGACTGCGGCGAAGACAACGGGCTCGCGGTCTTCTCCGAGGCTCCCCCGTACAAGCGGGTGTCGCTCTCCTTCTACAACGGTCACGCCTGCGTCTCCGCCGTGATCACCCCGCAGGACGTGGTGAGCGAGGTGTACGGCATCTATGCCGAACCAGCCCCGGCCGGTCCGTGCGTGGAGAACCCGGGCGGCCACTGAACCAGAACCTCGGGCACACACGGCCAGCAGCCCAGGCAACGGATGGACCACTTTGCTGCGCCGGACTCGAACAGTTCGGCATGCGCTGGTGGCCGCGTGAACGCATGCCATGGCCGCCCCGGATACCGGGCCGAGGCGCGACAGGTGTCACCAAGGCAGGCTTGTTGTCACTTCGCGTCGGAGCCTGGCTGTGCCAGGGGCGCGGTTCCGGCAACGCCGGTGCAGGCCGGTCACCTCGTACCGCACGATGTGTCGGGAGCTGATGGCAGACCGGACGCCGTCCCCGAAATCCAGCACGGTGTCCCGGCGTTCACCGTCGTCGGTCACAGGGAAGTGGCGGCGCGGACCAGCCCGGCGACCGCCGTTGAGCGGCTGTGCGGGGGCCAGGCGATGACCGTGGTGACGTGGGGGGCGTCGGGGACCGGTACGGCGGTGAGGTCCTCGCGCAGGCCGGTGCGGCCCGACTCCGGCACGACCGCGCAGGCGCGGCCGAGGGCGATGAGCTGGGTGAGTTGCGTGTGGTCGCGCACCTGCGGTCCGGGACCGTCCGGGAAGGTGCCGTCAGGGCGAGGCCAGCGGGGCAGGGGCAGGTCGGGAAGGCCGGTGACCTCGGCGAGCCGCACGTGGGGGCGGGCGCCGAGAGGGTGGCCCGCCGGGAGGATCGCGACCTGCCCCTCGCGGTGCAGGTCCTCGGTGTCGAAGCCGGCCGTGTCGTCGAACGGCCGGTGCAGCAGGGCTACGTCGGCCCGGCCGTCGTGCAGCAACCGGGCCTGCTCGCCCGGCCCGCACAGCACGACGTCCACGGCGACGGCGCCGGGCTCGGCGGCGTAGGCGTCGAGGAGTTTCGCCAGCAGTTCACCCGAGGCGCCCGCCTTCGCGGCCAGGACCACGGCGGGGCGGCCGGTCGCCGCGAGGGCGGCCCGGCGGGTGCGCCGTTCGGCGGCCTCGACGGCGTCCAGCGCCGCCCGCGCCTCCCGCAGCAGCACCGCCCCTGCCCCGGTCAGGGCGACACCCCGGCTGCCGCGCTCCAGCAGGAGGATGCCCAGGCGCCGTTCGAGCCCGCCGATCGCCCGCGACAGCGGGGGTTGGGCGATCCCGAGCCGCTGCGCGGCCCGGCCGAAGTGCAGCTCCTCGGCGACCGCGACGAAGTACCGCAGCTCACGTGTCTCCACCCCACCAGCCTAACCGGGACGACCAGGAGCGATACCCGGGCGGTATCGCCGTCCACCCAGTCGGTCTTGGACGCCCTGCTCGACGGGGAGAAGTATCGATGTCATGAGTGAGACGAACACCGTGAACCACCACAAGGTCGCGCTGGTGACCGGGGCCAACAAGGGCATCGGGTACGAGATCGCCGCCGGGCTCGGCGCCCTCGGCTGGTCCGTCGGAATCGGCGCGCGCAACGAGGAGCGGCGCGAGGCCGCTGTGGAGAAGCTGCGCGCGGCCGGAGCCGACGCGTTCGGCGTGCCGCTGGATGTGACCGACGACGCCAGCGTGACAGCGGCGGCCCGGCTGATGGAGGAGCGGGCCGGACGGCTCGACGCGCTCGTCAACAATGCGGGGATCACCGGCGGCGGACCGCAGGAGCCCACCACGGTCGACGTGAGCCGGGTACGGGCGGCCGTGGAGACCAACGTGATCGGCGTCATCCGCGTCACCAACGCCCTGCTCCCTCTGCTGCGCCGCTCGCCGTCGCCGCGGATCGTGAACGTCTCCAGCAGCGTCGGCTCCCTCACGCTCCAGACCACGCCTGGCGCCGAGACGGGCCCCATCGCCATCGCCTACGCTCCCTCGAAGACGTTCCTCAACGCCGTCACCGTGCAGTACGCCAAGGAACTGGCCGACACCCACATCCTGATCAACGCCGTCTGCCCCGGCTACACGGCGACCGACCTCAACGGCTTCCGGGGAGTGCGCACCCCCCAGCAGGGCGCAGCCGCCGCGATCCGGCTGGCCACCGTATCGGCCGACGGGCCGACGGGCCGCTTCTTCGACGACGAGGGAGAGGTGCCCTGGTGACGCGCTTGCGGTTCGCGCCACCCCGGGGGGATGGCGCATGCGCGTCCTCGTGACCGGCACCGTCACGCTGTGCCGGTAGACCATCGGGCCCGAGCCGCCGGCGGACCACGACGTGAGGGGTCCAAAGGCACCGAGTATCTGTGACCAGCGGCCCGCCCTCCAGATGACGATCAGGCTGCTCCGGCCCGGCTCTCCTGCCAGCTTCTACGGCTCCGCCGGTGACAGCTACCGAGCCTCGGCACATCTCGGCAGATCGTTCTGTCGACTGGTGGGAGAGTGTGGACATGAAGATTGCCGACCGCACGCTGCCGGTGGACGTGATCGCGGCATTGACGTATTGGCCTGGCATCCTCTGGAAGGGTCAGAAGAATCCTCCGGACCCGGTGGATCTCACTGTGCTGCCCCCTTTCTTCAACGAGGTGCTGCATGATCTTCCCTGGTGGAACCGCGACTGGAAGGTCAGCCACGTCGAACCGGGTCGGCCCTTGGAGATCGGGAGTGATCACCATGGTCACCCTTCACGGTTCACCGAGGTGTCAGTGCCGGGCACGGTCGGTTCCGGCGGTGATGAGAGCCTGCCCTTCGTCGCGAAGGTCGGGTTCGCGGGCGACCGGCTGATCCGATTTCAAGCCAAGATCGACGACGTGGTCCTCGGTCCTGCCGCGTCTCCTGCTGGGCGGTTGGAGCCACATCCGTTCGCAAGAGTGCTCACCGGGTTGATGAGCCTGCGCGGGATTCCGGACAAGGCGATGGCATGGAGAACCGTACGATCGATCTCCACCATCAACATGCTTCGCGACGGAGCACTCAACCCGGAGCCGCTTCTTACCCAGGAGGTCGCCAAGGTTCTGGGCCTGTCCGAAGCAGACGTCAGAGTCATCGCCGGACTCGACGACGGCAGTACGCAGTAGCTGAAAGGCGGCGGCGTCACGATGCGGCGTGGGCGCTGGGTCGAGCGACGAAACGGGTCTGGTCCCCTGCCGACACTCCGCAATCCCACAACCGGACACCCCCACCTCGGCACCCGCCCTGTTCAAGTCGGCGACCGCCAGGGCCGGCTGCCGTCCAAGCCCCGCTGGAGGAACCGGTGCCGGTAGAGGACCACTCGAAGAAAACCCGCATGGCGGCCGCGGTAACGGGCAGCCGCCACCGGGTCGCTCAGCCACACCCTCCGCCCGCCGGTCCTCGGCACGGCAGCAGCCAGGCCAATGATCGAGCTGAGTCCCAGGTCCGTTTGTCGGCTCTGTCCGTCACGATGCCTCGGCAGGCTCCATGACGGGCTCAGGTCAAGGAGCTGACAGGCTGGCGCGGTCTCGGGCTCTGCAGACCGCGTCGGTCAGACTGGCGAGATCGTACGGCCCGCGGTGCACGCGGCCGTTGACGAAGAACGTCGGAGTGCCCGCGACCCCGCTGAGGTCGGCGGACTCGATGTCCTCAGCCACCTGCGCGGCACCCAGGTGGGCACGCAGGTCGTCTTCGAAGCGGTGCACGTCCAGTGCCAGCTGACCGGCGTAGCGCAGGAGATCCTCCACCCGCAGATCTCCCTGGTGGGCCAGGAGGACGTCGTGCATTTCCCAGAAGGCGTCCTGGCGAGCGGCCGCTTCGGTGGCCTCGGCCGCGAGTTGTGCGTGGGGGTGTACGTCGTTGAGCGGGAGGTGGCGCCAGACGTAGCTGACGTCTCCGACGCCGGCGAGAAGCTGGCGCAGTACCGGCTCGGTCTGGCCGCAGTAGGGGCATTCGAAATCGCCGTATTCGACTACGGAGACCGAGGCATTGCGGGGGCCCCGCACGTGGTCACGTTCCCAGTCCACGGGTACGGCGAGGTCGGTGACGCCTTGGCCCGTGCCCAGCAGGGCACGGGTCCGTGTGCCCTGGGGCAGGGCGTGGACCAGGGTGGTGATCATCCAGGTGAGCGCCAGGGAGAGGGGCACTGTCGCGAGAATACCGATCTTGGCCTGGGTGAGCTGTTCGCCGCTGAAGGCGAGGGCGGCGATCAGGAGTGAAACCGTGAACCCGACACCGGCCGCGCTTCCGCCTGCGAGGACGGCGCCCCAGCCCACCTGGGGACGCAGGTGCCCCCGGCTCAGCCGGGTGGTCAGCAGCTCGGCGACGGTGATGCCCAGCGGTTTGCCGACGACATAGGCGACGACGATGCCCAGCGCGATCGGAGAGGCAAGGCTGTCGACGAGACCGCTCAAGGGCACGTGGATACCGGCGTTGGCAAGGGCGAACAGGGGGACAATGACGTAGCTCGACCAGGGGTGGTAGAGCTGCTGGAGACGCTCGTTGGGAGATATCGCCGTCGCCAGCCCCTGGCGCAGGGAACGCTCCAGTTCGGGGGTGGGTTGCTCCCGGAAGAGCCGAAACAGCCCGGAGGTGCGTTCCAGATCGCTGCGTGACGCCGGATACGCGTAGGTGATCAGGCCGAACATAAGCCCCGTGACGACCGGGTCGATGCCGGATTCGAGCAGGGCCACCCATACGACGGCGGCAAGGACGGCGTAGGGCGCGCCGTGACGAACCCCGGCCCTGCGCAGGAGCAGCACCACCGCGAACGTGCCTGTGGCGACCAGCAGCGCCGGCCAGGAGAGGTGGCCGCTGTAGACGAAGGCGATGACACCGAGAGCGACGAAGTCGTCGACGACCGACACCGTCAGCAGGAAGGCACGCAGAGTGCCCGGGAGCCGGTCACCCAGGAGCGCCAGGGTCCCCAGCACGAAGGCGGTGTCGGTGGACATGGCCGTCCCCCACCCGTGTCCGGCACCGTGCCCGGCGGCGAAGGCCACGAAGATCGCCACGGGAATGAACATGCCCATGATGCCCGCGACGAGGGGCAGCGCCAGGCGGTGGCGCTGGCGCAGTTCACCCATGTCGAACTCCCGGCGCGCCTCCAGACCGACGACGAAGAAGAACAGCGCCATCAGGCCGCTGTTGACCCACTCGCGCAGTTCCAGCTCGACACCGGCAGAACCGGCACGGACGGACAGCACCGTGGCCCAGGTGTGTTCGTACGCCTCCGGGGCCGCGCCGGCCCACACCAATGCGGCAAGTGCTGCAGCCACCAGGACGACAGCACTGCCCGTCTCGGTGCGCAGGAAGTCCCGCAGAGGAGTCCGCATGGCAGCCGAGCAGACAGTCTGTCCGGCTCGCCGCGAACGTGTGCCAGGGATCTTGGAAGTCATGTCTAGTGCTCACCCATGTCAGACGCGTGGTGCGCGGGTCCTTCCAGAATCTGTCAGCCGACAGCATCGTGCCTGCTGAGCAAACCACCGGACGGCGAGCCATGGGCGCGGCGGACCCGTCGTCTGCCCTCCGCCTCACCCCGTAGCTCCACGCAACCACGTGCTCGCGCAGCGCCCACCAGCGCAGGCCAAGGGCCCATCGTGCGGCCATGGAGTTGACCACCCACAGGCCGCGGCCGCCCTCGTCCGCGGAGGTGGCCGGCAGTCGCCGGCATACCCGAGCTCTTGTCGGACCCTGCTGTTACGTTGACGCGAGGATCTTGCTTCAGCCTCTGGAGAGGGCGTATGTACGACGAACGGCTCGCCGAGTTCTCCCGCGAGCGGCTGGACGGCCGACCGGTACCCGACGATCTGCGCGTGCTGCTGGTGGCGCAGTGGACCGGTCGCACCGACTTCACCCGCCTTCTCGACCTCGAATTCTTCGAGGCGGGAGAGGTCCACCCGCTCCTGGACACCAGCTATCTGAGCGAGAAGGAACTCGCGGACCCGGAGATGCAGGCCGTCAACGCCGGAGCCGCCCAGATGGCCACGTACGTCAAGCTCGTGGCGAAGAGCGGAAACGGGTGGATCGGCTACTGGCTGCACCCCGACGAACCCGCGGACCGTGCCTGGCACCTCGTAGAGCTGGATACCGAGTTCACCTTCCGGGGCCTGGCCGGCCTCACCCTGACCGAGGGCTCCGCCGCCGAGCGGGCAAGCTACCAGGACGAGCCCGACGAGCGAATCGCGTTCACACAACTGGCCGCCGAACTCGCCGAGCTTGGCCTGCCGCTCAGCACCCAGGAATACGACGACCTCGATGATGCCGAGTGCACGGTGGACCCGGAGAAACTCATGGAGGAGTTGATCGAAGCCGAACGAGAGAAGCGCGGTCTTCGCTGAACGGGGAGACGCCAGCGCCCCGGGTGTCGCAACGGGAGGTGGTTGCCACATGGGCCGCCGCGGGTCATGAGATATCCCGTTCGTCGATCGAGAAGGTGACGCGAAGACGTGGCCTGCCACAGCCCGTCGCAGCCGAGCCGACAGGCATGCCTGATGCTGTTCGTGCCGCAACTGCCCTACCTCAGCAACGAGTTCAGCGATAACTCTCGACGACAGTGCCGGCGCCCCCGGCACTCGGCCACGATCAACGCACGCACCCCAGCTCCCACCGCGCCCAGTTCACCGAGCCACCCGGTCGCCAAGCCACGGCCAACGTGCACGAACTCGCAAGAATTGTCGAGCGCGGCCGTCAGCGTCGGTTCACCCTCGCGTCCCAGCCGCCTCCGCACTGCCGCGTCCGCGCCGTGCTCCTGGAACTGCTCCAAGGTGGTGACGGGAACGGGGACGGCCTGGCCGTGGTCGAGGACGGTGATGCTCCGGTGGTAGGTGTCGTACCGGCGCGGTGCCCAGTAGCGGCGGCCGGCCTCCCCCGGCACGTCGACCGTCTGGGAGACCTTCGTGTCCGTGGTGTGCGCGAAGATGAACGCCACCGGGCCAGGCCCCTTGCGGTCGGTCGGTGGGTAGACCCGGCGCCACAGCCGCTTCTCGTGGTCGATGTGCTCGATCGCGTCCGGCCGGGAGCGTGCCAGGTTCGCGGTGTACTTGTCCGCGTCCGGCGCCAGCAGTCGGCCCCACTCCCCGTACCGGCGCAGCTGGTGCACCAGCTCGTGGGCGTCCTCGGTGCAGCGGTCGGTCTCCAGGCCGCCCGGCCACAGCACGCAGGAACTGGCGAGCCGACCGCCCACCACGGCGCGAGTTACAGGCTCCCTCCCATCGCGGCTGCGGCAGCCACGAGATTGACGTAATCGCGCAGATGGACGATCTGTCCGTTACGGACGGTCAGCACCACGATGTTCGGAAGGGCGAATTCGCCGGTGGTCGCGCTGGTCCCGAGGGCTTCCTGCTCGACAATGATCGTGTCCGGATCGCTCGTGTCGTGAATGGCAAGAGTGCCGTATCGCTCATACTTCAGCGGGCCGGCGCTCCAGCCCGCTGCTATCCAGCCCACGATCTCCTCTCGGCCCTCAAGCCGGGACGGCACGCCGGGCTGATTGAACGGGAACTCATGGACCGCGTCGGCCGCGTAAAGGCGGCTCATCTCGTCGGCGGACTGGTTGATCGACGCCTGGCGGAAACGCTCCAGAACCTCGCGCGCACCGCCTGTGGACTCAAGTTGATTCATACCGCGAACGTATAACGGACCGACAGGTGACACTGTCGGCGTGGAACCTCGCGCCGTCGAAATCGACGGTGCCAGCAAACCCACAACTCCCGCTGGGCAGCGGCCGCCGACGACCAGCGGGCCACGCGCCGCGGGGCGCCCGTGCTCGCGCGATGTCCGCCGCCCGAGGCCGGAGCGGTACCCCATTGTGCTGCTCGCTGCCGTCGCGGCACCGGATCTGCGCCCGGCCACCGTGGTACGGCCTGCTCCTGGGGCCGGCCTCCGGCGTCCCGGGAGCCTGGGCCCGCCGTGGCTGCCCCGCACCGAAGGCCGGGGGCCGGCCGGGTGGGTGGGGTCAACCGAACCCCGAAGTTCCGTACCTGCACGATCGTGGGGCGGGGGCGGTGTGCGGAGGATGAAGGGCATGACTTTTCTACGGTTGCCCTTCACATCCGAGCCATTCCGGTGTTTCGCCTATCTGCTGCTGGCAGGACCTGCGGCGATCGTGGCGCTGGTCGACGGCGGACGGTTCCAGCGGCGCATCGCCATGCACCTGCTGCGGCGTGAGGTGCCCGCCGGGCGGTTGCGTGGTTTGCTGGTGCTGCCGCTGGTACCGCCGCTGCTGGGGCTCGCCGTGTACGGGTGGCTGATCGTGGTGTTGAACATCGGGTACCCGATCCGGCTGTTGCTGGGCGACCGGGATTACCACGACGCGTGGGGCGGCCCGACCTATGGCGGTGTGTGGGCGCTGCATGCGCTGGCCGGGGGGATGCCGATGCTGTTGGTCATGCCGTGGATGCTGCGTGGGTTCACTGCGCTGCTCACCCGGGTCCTGGGACGATAGACGTCATGCATGTCCTGTTGAGGGCGCCGTTTGAGCGAAGAGCCCGCAATGAACTGCTGTATGTGGTCTCGGGGTTCGTGCTGGCGATGGCAGGGCTCGCCTATGCGGGCGTCGTGTTGTTCGTTGCGGTGTCGATGGCCGTGACGGCGATCGGGGTCCCGCTGCTGGCGTTCGGTGTGCTCGGGGCACGTCGGTTCGGCGCCGCGCACCGTGCGCTGGCAGCGCGGCTGCTGGACTTGCGGGTCCCCGAGCCGGCCCCGCCCCGCGCCGCACCGGGCTTCTACGGGCGGGTGCAGGCGGGCCTGTCCGATGCGGTGGGCTGGCGCGTCTTCGTCTACCTGGTACTGCTGGTCCCCCTGGCATTGCTCCAGGCGTATGTCGTGCTGTTCACCTGGGCCTGTGCGGTGGTCGCGATCACCTACCCGCTGCAGCACGCGTTCGGCCTCAACCATTCCGATCTGCTCGAGCCGCTGAGGTGGCGGCTCCTGGCCGTCCTGCTCGGGCTGGTGGTGCTGCTGCTCGCCCCATGGGCGGTGCGCGCGGCTGTCCTGCCGCAACGACTGCTGCTGCGTTGGCTGCTCGCCCCTGACCGCCCCGACGACCGCATCCGTGAGCTGGAAAGCCGCCGCGCCCGCGTCGTCGACGACGCGGCCGCCACCCTGCGCCGGATCGAACGCGACCTGCACGACGGCGCCCAGGTGCGGCTTGTCGGGATGATGATGCAGCTCACGATTCTCAAGGAGACCGTCCTGGAGCCACACGCACGGGAGTTGGCCACCGCCGCGCACATCGCGGCGCGTGACGCTCTGGCCGAGCTGCGCGAGCTCGTACACGGTTTTCACCCGCCGGTCCTGGACCAGGGCCTCGGCCCGGCACTGGCGTCGCTGGCCGAGTGCGCGGGGCTGCCGGTGGAACTGCACGCCGACCTGCCCGAAGGTCCCGCCGAGGCGGTGGAGACCATCGCCTATTTCTGCACCGCCGAACTGCTGGCCAACGCCGCCAGGCACAGCGGCGCACAGCAGGTCCGGATCGAGGTGGCCGAGCGCGACGGCATGCTGCGCATCGCTGTCGCCGATGACGGGACCGGCGGCGCCCGGACCATCCCGGGTGGCGGCCTCGCCGGCCTGCTGGAACGTGTCCACGCGGTAGACGGTGACCTGGACCTCCACAGCCCGCCCGGTGGCCCTACCGTGGTGACGGTCAGTCTCCCCCGCCGTCTGTGAGCCGCCCATGCGCATCGTGATCGCCGATGACGCCGTGATCATCCGCGAGGGACTCGTCCAACTGCTCGCCTTGCGGCAGATCGAGGTCGCCGCCGCGGTGGGTGACGCCGACGCGCTGCGCGCGGCCGTCGACGAGCACCACCCCGACGCCGCCGTCGTCGACATCCGGATGCCGCCCACCCACACCGACGAGGGCCTACGTGCCGCGCTCGACCTGCGACGCGACCATCCCGGGCTGGGAATCCTGCTGTTTTCCCAGTACATCGAGACCCGGCATGCCGCCCGGCTGCTCGGCTCCTCGGCCCAGGGGGTCGGCTACCTCCTCAAGGAGCGCGTCGGAGATCTCGACGAATTCGTGGACGCGCTACGCCGGGTCGCCGCGGGCGGCACCGCGCTGGACCCCCTCGTCGTGTCCCGCCTGCTCGGCGGCAGCCACCCCGGGCTGGACGCCCTCACCCCCCGCGAGACCGAGGTACTGGCCCTGATGTCCGAAGGCCGCACGAACGCAGCGATCGCCCACCGCCTCACCGTCTCCGACCGCGCCGTCGAGAAGCACGTCGCGAACATCTTCACCAAACTCGCCCTGGCCCCATCCAGCACCGACCACCGCCGCGTCCTGGCCGTCCTGCGCTACCTCGCCCCGGAACGAACGTGACTCAGCCTGCCCATCAGGCACGTCCCCTTTCCGGGTGAGTGATCGTCCTGAGACACCCGTCCGACGGCGCCGCTCGGGTCAGAAGAACACGCCGCACCGCAGCAGCACGTTCGCGTACGGCCGGGCCTCACCGGTCCGTACGATCAGGCGGGCTCCCGCGGACAGTTGCTTGAGGCGTTCGTGCGGGACGAGCTCCAGGTCGGGGAAGCGTCCCTCCAGCAGTGCGGCCGCCGCGGGATTGGCGCCGCGGATCTCTTCGGCCGCCGTGGCGCCCTCCACGACCAGTTCGGCGAGCAGACCGTCCAGCACCTCGGCGAACGACGGCACTCCGGCCCGGAAGGCGAGGTCGACGACGCGGGGGCCTTCCGGGATCGGCATTCCCGCGTCACAGATCAGGACCTGGTCGGTGTGACCGAGTGCGGCGACGGCCCCGGCCAGATGACGGTTGAGGATTCCTGCCCTCTTCACAGTGCCTCGACCTCCGCCGCGGTGGGGTAGGAGTCCTGGGCTCCACGGCGGGTCACGGCGAGTGCGCCGACACGGGCCGCGTAGGCGGCGGCCGCTTCGATCGACACTCCGGCCCCGAGGCTCCAGGCCAGTGCCGCGGTGAAGGCGTCGCCGGCCCCGGTCGTGTCCGTCGCGGCCACCTCCACCGATTCGATGTGGACGACCGTGTCCCTGGTCGCCACCAGAGCACCCTCGCCGCCCAGCGTGACGACGACCGAGCGCGGGCCGCGGGCGAGCAGGGCCCGTGCCCATTCCTCGGGCGTCTTTCCCGCCTCGGTGCCGTCGAGGATGACCTTGGCCTCGTGCTCGTTCACGATCAGCGGGTCGGCCGCGGCGAGGATCTCGTCGGGCAGGGGCCGTGGCGGCGACGGGTTGAGCACGAAGCGGCTCCCGGGTGCGAGTCGGCGTACCACTTCGACGACCGTCTCGATCGGGATCTCCAGCTGCGCGGACACCACTCGGGAGGCGTGCAGCAGATCGGCCGCGGCCCGCACGTCCTGGGGTGTGAGGCGGGCGTTGGCGCCCGGTGAGACGACGATGCTGTTGTCCCCGGACGGGTCCACGGTGATCAGCGCGACACCGGTGGGAGCACCGCCGACCAGGACGCCCAAGGTGTCGACGCCGGCCGCCCGCTGGGAGTCCAGCAGCATCCGGCCGTGCGCGTCGTCGCCGACGCGGGCCAGGAGGGCCGTACGGGCACCGAGCCGGGCGGCCGCGACCGCCTGGTTGGCGCCCTTGCCGCCGGGATGCACGGCCAGGTCGGAGCCGAGCACCGTCTCGCCGGCGTCCGGCCGACGCTCGACGCCGATCACCAGGTCGGCGTTGGCGGATCCCACGACCAGGAGGTCGTAGTCGTACATGAGAAGTACCTTCCCCACATGTAGTTCTGCCGAGGCGCGAGGGGCACCGCCTTGCGGTGCCCCTCAGCGCCCGGCTCGAGTTTCGATGTCAGCCGTGGAAGCCGGCCACGTTCTGCTTCGTGACCACCTTCACCGGCACCTTGACCGTGTCGGCCACCTTCTTGCCCTGCACGGCCTTGAGCGCGTTGTCCACCGCGATCCGGCCGAGCTGGCTGGGCTGCTGGGCGACGGACGCGTAGAGCGTGCCGCTCTTCACGGCGTTCAGACCGTCAGGAGTGCCGTCGAAGCCCATGACCTGGACGGAGGTGCCGGCCTTGGAGCCGAGGGCCTTGATCGCGCCGAGCGCCATCTCGTCGTTGGCCGCGATGACGCCCTGGACGTCGGGGTGGGCCTGGAGGAGGTTGGACATCACGTCGAGGCCCTTGGTGCGGTCGAAGTCGGCCGGCTGCTGCGCGACGACGGTGATGCCGGGGTAGGCCTTCAGGCCCTTGGCGAAGCCGGCCGCGCGCTCACGGGCGGCCGAGGTGCCCGCCTGGCCCTGGAGGATGACGATCTTGCCCTTGCCGCCGAGCTTCTCGGCGAGCGTCTTGGCGGAGAGTTCACCGCCCGCGACGTTGTCGGAGGCGACGAGTGTGTCGACGGAGGCCTTGTTGACCCCGCGGTCGACGGCGATGACCGGGATCTTCGCCTTGTCGGCGGCCTTGACCGAGTTGCTCGCGGCGTCGGAGTCCACCGGGTTGACGATGATCGCGCTGAAGCCGGAACTGGTGAAGTTCTGCAGCTGGTTGGCCTGCTGCGAGGCGTCGTTCTGCGCGTCCGTCACGGTCAGCTTCACGCCCAGCGCCTTCGCCTCGGCCTGGGCGCCGGAGCGGATCTGCACGAAGAAGGGGTTGTTCAGGGTGGACAGGGACAGGCCGACCTTCTGGGTGCTGCCGGAGGAGCCGTTGTGCAGGAAGGAGGTGGCACCCACCAGTGCGACGGTGGCCACCGCCGCAAGGGCGTACGTTCCCGCCTGCTTGCCCTTGCTGCCGCCCGGGCCGCCCGCGACGGGGGTGGCGCCGGCCTTGCGGCGCACGGTGTCGAGGAGGACGGCGAGCGCGATGACGACGCCGATGACGACCTGCTGCCAGAACGCGGACACCGACAGGAGGTTGAGGCCGTTGCGCAGCACGGCGAGGATCAGCGCGCCGATCAGGGTGCCGGACGCCTTGCCGGTGCCGCCCGCCAGGGAGGCGCCGCCGATGACGACCGCGGCGATCGCGTCGAGTTCGTAGCCGTTGGCGGCCTGCGGCTGCGCGGAGGACAGCCGGGAGGCCAGGACGATGCCCGCGGCCGCGGCGAACAGGCCGGACAGGGCGTAGATGGCGAGCTTCTGCCGGTTCACCCGCAGACCCGACAGGCGCGCGGCCTCCTCGTTGCCGCCGATGGCGTACATGGAGCGGCCGATGTAGGTACGGCCGAGCACGACGGCGGCTATCAGCCCCATCACCACCATGACCAGCACCGGGACGGGCAGCCAGTCGCCGACGGTGTCACCGAGGTGGGAGACGGACGAGGGGAACGGGATGGGCACGCCGCCGGAGATGACCAGCGACAGGCCGCGGGCCACCGACAGCATCGCGAGGGTCGCGATGAACGACGGCAACTTGCCGTAGGCGATGAGGAAGCCGTTGACCAGGCCGGCGACGACGCCGGTGGCGATGCCCATCAGCACGGCGACGAAGACCGGTACGCCGTGGCTGGTGGCGGCCCAGGCGATCACGGTCGCCGACAGCGCGGCCACCGAGCCGACCGACAGGTCGATGCCCGCCGAGACGATCACGAAGGTGGCGCCGAAGGCGAGGATCGCCGTCACGGCCGCCTGGACGCCGACGTTGAGCAGGTTGTCGGTCGTGAGGAAGTCGCCCGACAGCGCCGACAGGGCGATGACCAGGACGATGAGCGCGGTGAGCGCGCCGTTGTCGAGCAGGACGCGGCGCAGGCCGCTCGTGGCGCCGCCGGCGCCCGCCTTGCCCTTGAGCGTGTCAGTGGCCATGGCGGGCCTCCGTTTCGATCGTGGAAGTCGATGTGGTCGTGGTGGAAGGAGCGGCGGAGCCGGGGGCAGGGCTGCTGACGGCGAGTGCCATCACGGCGTCCTGGGTGGCCTCGTCGGCGTGGAGTTCTCCGGCGATGCGTCCCTGGGCCATCACCAGCACCCGGTCGCTCATGCCGAGCACCTCGGGCAGGTCGCTGGAGATCATCAGGACGGCGGCGCCCGCGGCCGTCAGTTCGTTGATGAGCTGGTAGATCTCGACCTTGGCGCCGACGTCGATGCCGCGGGTCGGCTCGTCGAGGATCAGCACCTTGGTGTCGGCGAGCAGCCACTTGCCGATGACGACCTTCTGCTGGTTGCCGCCCGACAACGTCCGTACGTGCTGGCCGAGTCCGGCCATCCGCACGCCCAGCTGCCCGGCGATCCGCGCGGCCGACTCGTGCTGGCCCCTGCGGTCGACGAGGCCCGCGCGGGTGGCGGAACGCATGGTGACCAGGCCGAGGTTCTCCTCCACCGACGCGTCCAGCACCAGGCCCTGGCCCTTGCGGTCCTCGGGCACGAGCCCGATCCCGGCCGCGAGGGCCGCGTTCACGTCGTGCCGGCGCAGCGCGCGGCCGGAGACGTGCACGGTCCCCCGGTCGTAGGGGTCCGCGCCGAACACGGCCCGCGCCACCTCGGTACGGCCCGCGCCGACCAGGCCGGCAATGCCGACGACCTCTCCGGCGTGCACCTGGAAGCCGATGTCGTGGAAGACGCCGTCGCGGGTCAGCCCCTCGACGGTGAGCAAGGCCGTTCCGGTGTCACCGCGTTCACGCGGGTACTGCTGCTCGATGGAGCGGCCCACCATCAGCCGTACGAGCTCCTCCTCGGGGGTGCTCGCGGGGACCTGGCCGACGCTCCGGCCGTCCCGGATCACCGTGACGCGGTCGCCCAGTGCGGCGATCTCGTCGAGGTGGTGGGTGATGAACACGACGCCCACGCCGTCCTCGCGCAGGCTGCGCACGATCGCGAAGAGCTTGTCGACCTCCTCGGAGGTGAGCACGGCGGTCGGCTCGTCCATGATGAGCACGCGCGCGTCAAGGCTGAGCGCCTTCGCGATCTCCACCATCTGAAGGCGGGCGATGCCCAGTTCGCGCACCCGCGCGCGGGGCGACACCTGCACGCCCACCCGTTCGAGCAGGGCGGCGGCCTCGGCCTCCATGGCCCTGCGGTCGATCATCCCGAAGCGGCGCGGCTGACGGCCCAGGAAGATGTTCTCGGCGACCGTCAGGTCGGGGACGAGGTTGAACTCCTGGTAGATCGTGGCGATCCCGAGTCGTTCGGCGTCCTGCGCACCGTGGATACGGACCTCTTCGCCGCCCACGAGGATGCGTCCGGCGTCGGGGGTGTGCGCGCCCGACAGCGTCTTGATGAGGGTGCTCTTGCCGGCGCCGTTCTCGCCGAGCAGGACATGCACCTCGCCCCTGCGCAGGTCGAAGTCGACGCCGTCGAGGGCGACCACGCCGGGGAAGGACTTGCGTATGCCCTCGATGCGCAGCAACTCGTCCGAATCGCTCACGACTGACTCCTTTGCGTTGCGGGGGGATTGCCGCACGAGCGGCGTACGACGAGACGGGCGGGGAGGGTGACGGACCGGGGGGTGCGTCCCTCGATGCGGTCGACCAGCGCGCGCACGGCGGCGCGGCCCAGCTCGCCCGTGGGCTGGGCGATCGCGGTGATCGGCGGGTCGGTGTGCACGAACCACGGGATGTCGTCGAACGCGACGAGCGCGATGTCGTCCGGAACGCTCAGTCCATGGGCCCGTACCGCGTCCAGCGCGCCGAGCGCCATCAGGTTGTCGGTGGCGAAGACGACCTCCGGCGGCTCGGGCAGGTCGAGGAAGCCCTCGGTGACCCGGCGACCGCTGGCGGCCTGGAAGTCACCCTGTCCGATGTAGGCGTCGGGCAGGCTCAGGCCGTAGGCGGCCAGTGCCTCCCGGAACGCCCCGATGCGCTCGCGTCCTGTGGTGGTCGCGGCGGGTCCGGCGATGATCGCGAGCCTGCGGTGGCCGAGCGCGTGCAGGTGCGCGACGAGGTCGTGCACGGCGGCGCGGCCGTCGGAGCGCACCACCGGTACGTCCATGCCCTCGATCCACCGGTCCACGAACACCAGGGGCGTGCCCGCCTCCGCGGCGTCCCGCATGATCGAGGAGCAGCCGTCGGTGGGTGAGATCAGCAGTCCGTCGACACGGCGGTCGAGCAGGGTCCGCATGTGATGGTCCTGGAGCTCGGGCTGCTCGTCGGCGTTGCCGATGATGACGCTGTAGCCGAGCGCGCGGGCCGCGCCCTCCACGGAGCGGGCCAGTTCGGTGAAGTACGGGTTCAGCACGTCGCTGATGACCAGGCCCAGGGTCCGGGTCTGGTCCGTGCGCAGGGATCGGGCGACGGCGTTCGGGCGGTAGCCCAGATCTTCCACGGCGGACAGCACACGCGTACGGGTGGCCGTGCTGACCGACGGATGGTCGTTGAGGACACGGGAGACCGTGGCGGCGGAGACGCCTGCCACGGCGGCCACATCCTTGATGCTCACCATCGCCGCCCACTTCCTTGTAGAGGCTTTGTAATCGATTACATCGATCGTTCAAAGGATTGAAAACGATTTCATTATGCGGAGCAAGGGGTGCTTGTCGTGAGCTGCGCCACGTATGCAGCAGGACTCCGGACGGGACCGCCCGGCCACCGGTCACCTTGCGTGCACGCCCGGCGTGCCGCCGGCAACCGGCCGACGAACGGGCAGCCCCTCGTCACCGACGTGACGCAGAGCGGACGGTCGAGCAGGTCCGCACCCGCCCGATGCCCCTCTTCATCACGATCTGCGCAATTGAACGCCGGGCCCCGCGCTGCGATTCCCGGCCGGCCCGCAGGGCGTGCGATGGAGGCGCGTGAGCGACGGTCGCACACCAGCACCATGGGCTTCCCCAGCTTCCGGTGGGCCGCGACGAGCAGGTCGCGGTAGTCGGTCCGGGCGAGGCTGCGGCGCCCGTCGGCCTTGTGGTCCGGGTGGAAGGGGCTGGCTTCGTCGCCGAGGACAGCGAGACCGTGCTCATCGGGCAGGCCACGGACCTTGCCGCCGACCCTGTCCTGCCCGATGGCGTGACCCTGCGCCGTGTCACCGCCGGATCAGACCTCCAGCGCATCGCCGCCATGGAGAGCACCGTCCGGGGCGAGGACTGGAGTTGGCTCGCCAGCGACCTGGCCGCCCGGATCGAGAACGCCCCAGAGAGCACCATCGTCCTCGTCGCAGAGGCACGCGCCGAAGTCGTCTGCGCCGCCTGGCTGGTGTTCAAGGACGGCGTCGACTTCGGCGGCCTCTGGGGCGACCGCAGGCTGCCGACCGGCCGCAGATGCGGGAAGTGACGAGCAGGCCCTGGCTTGAGCGTTGTATGGGCGCTTGTCGGTAGGGGCTGTCAGGATGCGGCCATGGACCCTTCGGAGATCATTCATGCATTGTGGGAGCGCATGCAGGCCCGGGACTGGGCCCGGTTGCGTGACTTGCTGGCCGAGGACTTGGTGATGGAGTGGCCCGTCAGCGGCGAGCGGATCGCAGGGCGGGCGAACTACGTGCGCATCAACGCGGAGTATCCGGAGGGGTGGTCGATCCGGGTACTGCGGGTTGTCGCCGACGGCGACCAGGTGGTCTCCGAGGTCGAGGTTCCGCACGAGACGATGGGCGTGCATCGGGTGGCATCGTTCTGGACGGTACGCGAGGGAAAGGTCGCGGCCGGCCGGGAGTACTGGAGCGAGTTGGGCTCGGACCCGTCGCCGCAGTGGCGGGCCGCTCTGGTTCAGCGGTTGTGAGAAAGCTGGCCTACACATGAGTGGGGCCCGCCGACCGTCAGGTCGGCGGGCCCCGGTGATCAGTGACGGTCAGGCTGGAGGGTCCGGGTGGCCGAAGGTGCAGGTCCGGCTGGACTCGCCCGAGGGTCCAGTCGTCGAGGACGACCGCGTTACGGGTGGTGTGGGTGAGTTCCACCCAGTCCTGGTCCGGAAAGCGGTTGGAGAGGACCTCGCGTCCCGGCCAGTCGCCCGGCTCCGCTCTCTCCACTCGCCGCGACGAACTGGCCGAGCGTCCGTACCGTCCGGTTCTCATGCTGCGTCCACGGTGATATGCCCATCGCCAGGACCGGGACCCACACCGGTGATCACCGCTGCCACTCCCTCACCGTTTAGCGACCCATCCCCTCCGCCTTCGCCTGCCCCAGCGCTCTGGTCGGCCCCTGCTCCGGGTGCCGGCGCTTCGCCCGCAGGTGCGGCAGCGGCGGCCTACCGCTCGGCCAGTGGTGCATGACCCCCGCACGGGAAGCCTGGGGATCTGCCGTACGTGGACTACGAGCGCCGGCCCTCCATCAGACGGGCTCCGGAAGATGACCGAGTTGCTTGATGACGCGCTCACGCAGAAGGAGGTACGCCTCCCAGCGCCGCGGCAGAGGACCCGGCGGGCGCTCGACGAGACGGGCAGCCGTGACGGTCTGTCCGAGCTGGAACTGCTCGCGCGTCAG
The DNA here is from genome assembly GCF_055584385.1 of Streptomyces sp. NPDC104096. Lineage (NCBI taxonomy): Bacteria > Bacillati > Actinomycetota > Actinomycetes > Kitasatosporales > Streptomycetaceae > Streptomyces > Streptomyces sp. NPDC104096. The sequence goes on along the minus strand of NZ_JBVJMD010000024.1, from coordinate 100,169 downwards.
GTCGAGTTCAACACCGCTGGGCAGCCGGTTCCACCAGTGGAATCCGTGCTGGGTCCCGTCGAGGCGCACCTCACCGACTATGAGATCCCCGCCGAAGACGTCGTTGACGACCAAGGCCGTGATGTCACAGTGCCCCCAGGCCGGGTTGCCGGGTTGCCAGTCGGCCTGGTCATCGGGCGAGCACGTGTCGGCGGCCCAACTGGCACGCAGGGCTCTGTCGAGATCGAGCAGGTTCCAAGGGATCACGCCGCCAGCATCACAGTCACCACTGACATCGCAGATGGCACAGGAACCACAAGCCCCGGACAGGACCGAACTCGCACGAGCCGCCGATCGGGCGACAAATAGTCACACCGGACAGGTGGTCGACCTCGATCAGGACCACTTCCCCACCCCTTCTGGCGACCTTCCTCATGGCACGGTCCAGGCGCGGGGCCTGCACGGCGAGCAGGGCGATCAGCTCGTCGCGCCGACGGCGGACGGTGGGCTCGAAGAGGTCGTTGCCGCCTGCCATGTCGGCCAGGCGTCGGCCGTGGCGCAGCACGGCCACACGTCCTGCAGACAGATGCCGTGTTCGGCCCAGCTGCGCAGCCGGTCACGGCCGGCCCGCTGCCCCCTGTACCGCCCGGTCCTGCTGGATCGCCGCGCAGGAGGACGCCATGAGCGCTCTGGACGCCTCCCGCCGGCAGTGACCGCGGACCGGCGCGGTCGTCGGGATGGTGCGGGGCGGCGTAGTAGCGCTGGCGTCCGGGCGGATGCCGAGGCCACAGCTGCTGTCCGCGCGGCATCGGTCGGCCCAGCGCCGGCCGATGGCGACGCCGCAGGCGCGGAGAGGGGACGGCGAGGGGGGTCGGGTGGGCGTCAGGTCCGGGTGTGGTGCTCGATGTCCTCGTGGAAGTCGTCCAGGGCCTGCTCTGTGAGGGTGGGACGGGTGTCGGCGATCGCTGCGAGGAAGTCGTCGGTGGCGGCCGGGCTCCCGGTCCGGTGGCTGATCTCGTGTTCGAAGGCGTGTTGGGCGCCCTTGCGCGCGGCGTATTCGATGTCGGCGGGAGTGAACATCTCGCTGGCGGTGACCAACTGGTCGATCTCGATCAGCGGGGCGGTGGGGCCGAGGTAGCGGCGCCAGATCGCCTCGCGGGCGGCGGCATCGGGCGGGCCGACCGGGATGATGTAGTCGAACCTGCCGGGGCGCAGGAATGCCGGGTCCAGGGTGCGCAGGGAATTGGTGGCGCAGACGAGCAGCCGGTCGTCGTGGTCGCGGAACGCGGGGATGAGTTTGAGGAGCTCGTTGGTGACGCCGTGTCCGGGGTCGACGGCGTGGCCGGAGCGGGCAGCCGCGATCTCCTCGACCTCGTCGATGAACAACAGGACGCTGTCCAGCTCGGCCAGGTCCGCGAACGCGTCGCGCAGCGAGGCGGCCAGTCCTGCGTCGGAGTCGGCGGCCAGACGTGAGGGGAAGAGTTCCACGAACGGCCAGCCCAGGCGGGAGGCGATCGCCTTGGCGAAGGTGGTCTTTCCGGTGCCGGGCGGCCCGAACAGGATGACGGCTTTCGGGGGACGGACCCCGTAGCGCTCGGCGACCTCCGGCTCGGCGAGCGGCAAGACGATGCGCTTGTCGATGGTGTCCTTGGCCTCGAACATGCCCGCCAGCTGCTCCCACAGGCCGCGTGGCAGGACCCGGCCGCCGAGCTGGGCCAGCAGTCCCGCATCCTGCGCCCCGGCGTGCTCCAGCTTCTCGTAGTAGACCAGAGAGTCCAGGCGGCGGTAGCCGGAGTTCTCCAGTGCAGCGGTCCCGGTCGAACCGGGAGTGAGGATCGCGCTGACCCGGCGCACTCCGCGCTCGCGCAGCCGCTGCTCGACCTGGGCGATCAACGCACTGCCCAGTCCGCGGTTGCGCCACGCACCGGACAGAGCCGTGATCAAGATCCAGCCGCGCTCGCCCTCAGCGCGGGCCACGACCATCCCGACCAGCTCTCCCTCCACCACCGCGACCACGGCCGCCTGGCCCGCACGGGCGGCCGCCACGACCTCGGAGACCGGGAACACGGCCAAAGACAGATCAGCCTGCCGGCCCTGGTCCCACAACCGGATCGCCTGGTCCAGGTCGTCATCATGGAAATCCCGCAAGCGCCACACCGGCATGACCGCCTCCTCGTCCTGCAACCATGATGTGCCTGCCACCGGCCAGAACGCCTTGTCCCGGACTCCACCAACAGCACCAACCACCCATCCGACGGCACGCCGCGAAGCGATACCCGACCCCGGACAAAGCGCCCCGCGACTCGGAAGAGAGGCCCTCCTCGACGGGCGGCAGCCGCCTGCCCACTCCCGCCGCGACAGGGCCCGCAGCCGCAATGCACAGCCTGCCGCCAGCAGTCCGTGCCCGCGGACACGGCAGGCCGAAGGGTTCCGGCCGTCGTCTCCATCGCATGGGTGGGCGGTGACCGGTGCGGGATCTGAAGCACGTCCACGTTCCACGCTTCGGCGATCTCAGCCACGTGAACGTCGTTCTGCCAGTTGCGGAAACCCGTCAAGGAGCCGTTCGCTCCGGTTTCGCGCGTGTTCTCGGCGGCGGGCTGGCCGTTCGTCTGGAAGACGGTGCAGCCGGGGCGGCCGGGGCGGCCGATCATGCCGCGCAGCAGATTGACGTTATTGACCTGGACGGCCGCGGCGGTGGCTCGGTGCGACTGGTACACCCCCTGCAGGACGGTCTAGGCAAGGCGCTGACCAGTACCGGTCACACGAGCAGGCTGCCGGATGACGTCGGCGGGAACCTGGCAGATCGCCGCGGCGTGCTCCGGCGTGTACGGCGCCACCGCGTGTCGGCGTGCACCTGATGCGCCGACCCCCGAGCCGGTGGTCACCGTGGTCACGCCGGTGAGGGTGCGCGGCTCAGGGGATGGGGAGTGGCGAGGGCGGTTTGGTGACCGCGAAGGCGAATGTCGTCTTGATCGAGGACAGTGACGGCAGGGTCCGCAGCTCTCGCCGTACGAGGTCCTCGTACGCGGCGAAGGAATCGATGACGATCTTGACGAGGTAGTCGTCATCACCGGCCAACAGGTACGCCTCGACCACCTCGGGAATCGAGCGGAGCCTGTCTTCGACGGCGTCGACGACCTGCGAGGTATGGGCCAGGAGCGTCATCCGCACGAAGGCGGTGATCGACAGCCCGAGCGCGTCCTGGGAGAGCATCGCCGCATAGCCACTGATCACGCCGCTCTCCTGCAAGAGCCGCACACGCCGCAGGCACGGTGACGGCGAGAGACCCACGCGATCCGCCAGCTCCTGATTGGTGAGCCTGCCGTCTCGCTGGAGTTCGAGCAGGATGTGCCGGTCGATGTCATCCAAGGTCACCACGTGGCAGATTCTGCCACAGACGGCCCACCGGGCGGCATGATGCGCAATCGCCTGCTACTCCCACCTTCCTAAAATTGCTCGCTGTCGAGCCGGGATGGAAGGAGTTGGCCGTGGCCAATCAGATGCGTGCAAGGCTCATGGGAGGGGCCGCTCTCGCGGCCGCGGTTGTTCTGTGGTCCTCGTTCGCCCTGACGGTCAGGGGGATCAGCTCGTCCAGCCTCACCCCGATCGACGTGGCGTTTCTCCGCTTCGCGACACCCGCCGTCATCCTGGCGCCGTGGCTGCCGCGTACCGTCCGCGCGCTGCGTGGCGAACGGATCGGTGTCCTGCTCATGCTCGGCATCGGCGGACTGCCGCATTTCCTCCTCTCCGAACTCGGCGGACACCTGACCTCAGCCGCGCTCATCGGTCTCCTCATCCCCGGCATGGTCCCCCTCTTCGTCACGGTGATCCTGTATCTCCGGTGGCGGGAACGGATCTCCTCCAGGCGCCTGATCGCCCTGGCCGCGATCACCACGGGTATCGCAGCGACTGCGATGCAGACGACGTCCACCACGACCACCGCGGGCATCGGCGTTCTCCTCACCGCCGGGTGCGCCTGGGCCGTCTACACGATCGGTCTGCGCCAGACGCAGCTCGGCCTCACCGGCGTCGTGCTCGCCGTGTGCACACCCGCCGCGACCACAGCCGCCCTGCTCGCCGCCTTTGCCGCCATGCCCTCACATCTCATGACCGGCACCGCCGACATCTCCGACGTTGTGCTCTTCACCGGCCTCCAGGGCATCGGGACAGGACTGCTCTCGGCCCTGTGCTACGCCCACGCGGTGCGGGCCCTCGGCAGCACCCTCGCCGCAACAGCCGGCGCGATCAGCCCCGCTCTGACAGCCCTCCTCGCCGTCCCCCTCTTCGGCGAACGCATCACCCCCGGTGTGAGCGCCGCCCTCGCCCTCATCGTCACCGGCGTGACGGTGTTCAACATCGCGCCACGCCGTCGTGACAACGGACCCAAGCGTCCACTGCCCGCGGGGAGAGCACGTGACCGGACCCGCAGCACGACGAACAAGACGCCCACGACCAGTGCGGCAACAACGAGCGAAGCGGCCTGAGGGCCAAGGACGTTGATCCGCACGCGAGTGGGGAGACAGGACCGTGCGCCAACAACAGGACCTGAAAAGGGGATGGCCATCGCGGGGAGACCGGCGGCAAGCGGTCTCGCGCCCGCGAGGGTGGTCCCGAACAGGGCTAGGCAGTACGCACAGCGGGACGGTGGCCCCCGCGCCTGCTGGGGTGGTCCCCTACCGGCCGCCGACGCGTCAACGTCATCTGCCCTGATCCGTGAGCGACGGTGCTACGAAGTCACACCTCCGGCCATCGAGGTCGCCCGACCGTTGGGCACGCATAATCACGGACGGCCCGTCACCCGCGCGGATAACCTCCACGGGTGCCACTTCGCCAGTACGCCTATTTCGCGCTCTTCAGCCAGCACACCTCGGCAGCCGACATGACCTCCCAGCTGGGCATTACTCCTGACGAGGTGGCTGTTCGCGGCAGCCGGTTCACCGAACCGACGGTGGTTCCGGTCGACCACTCGTGGATCGTTGTCTGCCGGGAGCCGGATCTGCGTGTCGATGAACAGATCACCCGCATTCTCGACAGGCTCCAGCCCCGCATGGACCGCATCTGCGACCTGACCAGGCATCTGGCCCGCAACGGTGGCGGAGCAGTGCTCCAAATAGTGCGTTATTTCAACGACACCGACCAAGCCCAACCAGGCACATCGAATGCCCCCGACCTCTTCGGTTGGCATCTGGACCGCAAGGTCCTGGACTTCCTCAGCGCCACCGGCGCCGAGCTCGACATCGACGAGTACGACATGGCCGGAGTCGATGACGCCGAGTGAGCACATGACCTCATACGCACCCGGCACATGAAACGCACTCCGCCGGCTTGACAACAGCATGAGGAAACGAAGATCAACGCCGTGACCACGTACGGTCGCTCACGCCGCTGGTGTGTTCCCTGCCGAGTCGTACCCCCGTCAGAAGGCGACACCCCACGATGACGGACATGCGGGCAACGGCGCTTGCAGAAGGCGAAGTTCGAGCAGCAGGTCACCCTGGAGGAGTTCAACTTCACCGCCTCCTCCAAGCTGCCCGCCGCCCAGATCCGCGACCTGGCCGCCCTGCGCTGGCTCCACGCCGGCGAGTCGGTCGTCCCCTTCGGCCCGGTCGGGGTCGGAAAGACGCACATCGCCCAGGCCCTCGGCCACCTGGCCATCCGTCAGGGCGCCAACGTCCGGTTCGCGAAGACCAGCCGAGTCCTGGCCGAGCTGGCCAGCGGCCACGCGGACCGCACCTGGGAGAAGCGGATGCGCGAGCTGATCCGCCCCGACGTCCTCATCCTCGACGACTGCGCGATGCGCCAGCTCACCGCCGCCCAGGCCGACGACCTCTACGAACTGGTCGGTGAGCGGCAAGGCCGGTCCCTGATCACCACCAGCAACCGAGCACCCAGCGACTGGAATCCGCTCTTCCCCAACCCCGTCCCCGCCGAGTCACTGCTGGACCGGCTGATCAACACCAGCCACCAGGTCATCATGAACGGCCCCGGCTACCGGCCGGACAAGCGACCTCGGAATCCCAGCGACAGGTGGCCCGTCCCACCGAGCCGGCCTGATCAGGCCGGCCAGCGGTACCGATCAGACCGGCTCGGCGGCCTCACTCGTATACGCGGGCCGCGCCGAGCTGCCAAGCCACAGAGGCCCAGGTCACCGGTTCTATCGGCGGAACGCCCGGGAACGCTGGCGGCCTGCCGAGCACGGCCCCAAGCCACGCCTCCCAAGACTCCAGGAATTGGGCCATCGAGCCGCTCGCCCAGCCACCGCCGTCACCGGCCCACAGCCCCCGGGCCAGCCTGTCTTCCGTCCAGGCGCGGTTCCGGGCGAAGTCGGCTGCCAGCGCCAGCAGTAGGGCACGCAGCTCGCCGGGAGAGGTGACCGGCGGCTCGTCTCCAAGGGGCGCGAGCTCGGCCAGTCCTGCCGACGGGGCGTCCAGCGCACCGAGCAATTGGTCGGCCAGGCCTGGCCAGCCGGGCTCCGGAGCCTGGTCAGGGAGGGCGCTGGCCCAGCGGAGCAGGATGTCGTCGATCTCTGGGGCCTCTGCGCCGAAGCCCTCGAAGCGGCTGCTGAGGCGCCGCAGCACTGCACGGAAGTCCTCGCCAGTCTCCACATCGTTCGTCACCGCGCGAGAGTAGGGCTGCAAGGACAGGCCCGTCGACCGGATATCAAGGCGGTTGAGCTCCACCACGGCGCGCCTGCCGCCAGCTGACCGACGAGTCGGGCTGATGGGGAATTACTTGGCGTTTGGCCTGGGGAATCGGCCGACCGTCGACAGCTCGGGCTCCTGCCCTGAGCGGGCCCGCTCAGGCGCCCTCGGCGGTGACGAGGGCGGGGTCGCACGTCCGCAGCCCCGTGACGTAGTTACCGTTCGTTCCGTAGCCGGAGAAGGTCGCCCAGCCGTCGGGCTCGATGACGCGGCACGGAGCCCACTGGCCGTTCGTGTACTCGACCGTGACGGAGACGGTATCGCCGCAGCGGTTGTGGACGTCGGTGTAGCGCCAGCTCTGGAAGTACTCCACGCACTCCGGAGTCGGCGATCCGGTGGCCGCCGCTGCGGACGGGGCGGTGGCCAGGGTTGTCAAGAGACCCGCCGCGCTCATGGCGGCGAGGGCAAGGGGACGCGACATGCGTGTCGTGTGATGTGTCATGTCCCAAATCCTCAGCCTCGCACGGATACTCACGCAACTTTCTGCAAGTCTTTTCAGCCACGATCTCATCGCGCATGCCAACAGGCAGGCCAACCACACTTTCAAGGACTGAAAGACTTTGCATACCACTCGCACACCACAGTCGTAACCGAAGCCGGGCTCCTGCCCGCGACCCGCCCGCTTCGCCGGCATCGAGTAACGACCTCGTGCACGGTTGGTCGTGGCACATCCGGGGTGGTGAAGCTGACGACGTTCACGCTGGAAGGCCACGGGAAAGAGTGGCCGTCTGCTGGTGTGAGAGCAGACCGGCGACGGCCTGGACGATGTCACTCATGTGTTCGCGGCGGCCATGGTGGCGGGCGAGAGCCCTCCAGTTCTTCAGGTGTGCGATGCCGTGCTCGACGCGGATGCACCGTGAGGAGTGGGCCTTGCGCTGCAGTTCGTACCGTTCCTCGTACCAGGCGGGAGCGTTCTTCTTGAACTTGCGATAGGGAGGTGTCACCACGCGCCCACCGGTCTGCGCTCCCACGCCCTGCTAGCTGGCGTCCGCGAGGATCTCCAGGAACGCACCGTCGGCCAGGAGCTGGGCCAGTCCCAGTTGTCGGGCCTGGGTGATGTCGGCACAGCTGCCTGGCCGGACCGGGCTGCAGAACAGCACGCGCCCTTCGGCATCCGTGAAGACCATGGACTTCACCGCGTTTTGCCTGGTCTTGTCGGAGACGAATTCGTCCCGGCCCTTGCAACCTGCGGCCGGGCGTCGGACACGGATCTCCGTCCGTCGATGACCCCGGTCCAACTGTCGACGCCCGGATATTCAATGACTTCGGCGAGCGTGCGCAGCCGGACGTCCGGCGCGACGGTGCATCCCCGCTGCGCGAGCAGGGGACGCACCTCCCCGATGGCGCGCGTGATGGTGGAGCGGTCCACGCCGAACCAACAGGCCGGCACGTCATGAGTGGTGCCATGGCGCAGGCTCACCAGTATGGCCAGCAGGCGGTGGACGAAGACGAACCTGTGCTTCGCCCCGGCTCCTACAGCCCGCCGCCGCCGGGCCGTCAGACGCGCCTGATGCTTTTCGTTCCGCAACGGCCCTACTTCAGCGATGAGTTCAGCATGATCTAGCTGGGCGTGAAGACGGAGTGTGCGTGGAGGGTGTGTGGACGACGCTACGGCCCCGGTGAATATCGGGGTTCGGCTCCCAGCGTGGTGACACAGAGCAATACGATCAGGCCTGTGAAGATTGTGACGTAGGTGAAGCTGATGCCGGATGCCGCGCAGGTATCCGCGCTTGAGCGCACCCTGCACACGGTCAACGAGGCTGCGAACTGGGTGTCGGAGGTGGCGTTCGGGCGCGGCGTGCCGCGTGAGTACGAGCTGCGCAAGCACACCTACGCCGAGCTCAAAGCACGGGGGCTGGGAGCGCAGGCCGCGCAGCATGTCATCAAGAAGGTGCGCGATGCGTACACCACGCTCAAGGCCAACATCCGGGCCGGGAATCTCGGCAAGCCGAAGTCGAAGCGTCGGATCAGGGCCGGGTCGAAGCCGGTCAGGTTCCCGCTGCAGGCCGCGCAGTCGTATGACGACCGGTGTCTGAGCTGGCAGTACGACCAGCAGACCGTGTCCGTCTGGACCGTGGGCGGCCGGGTCAAGAACGTGCGGTTCGTGTGCTCCCCGGACGCGCTCAGGATGCTCCGGGCGCACCGGCAGTGCGAATCCGACCTGATCGAGCGCGACGGGAGCTTTTACCTGATCGCCACCTGTGAGGTGCCCGGGGCCGAGCGTTACGAGCCGGGCGGCTTCATCGGCGTGGACCTGGGCATCGTCAACATCGCCACCGCCTCCGCCGGCTACCGGCCGCCGGGCGTGGTCTCAACCGCTACCGCAAGCGTCAGCTCGCCCTGCGGGCGAAGCTCCAGAAGAAGCGCACCAAGTCCGCCAGGCGCCGGCTGAAGGAGCGCTCCCGCCGCGAACAGCGGCACGCCGCGAACACCAACCACATCATCGCCAAGACGATCGTGACCGAGGCTGAACGCACCTCGGCCGGGATCTCCCTGGAAACACTCAAGGGAATCCGGCAGAGGGTACGGCTCCGCAAGCCCCAACGGGTCGCACTCCATTCCTGGGCGTTCGCCCAGCTCGCAGACTTCATCGTCTGCAAGGCCAGGCGGGCCGGGGTGCCCGTGGTCTTCGTCGATCCCGCGTACACGTCGCAGACGTGTGCCCAGTGCGGCCACGTCGACCGGCGCAACCGTGTCGGCCAGGGGCTTTTCATCTGCCGGGGGTGCGGGGTCGTTGCCCACGCCGACCGGAACGCTTCCCACAACATCGCCACCCGTGGCGAGAGCGTGTGGAACGCGGGGCGTGAGTCACGCGTCCCGGACACCCCATAGGGGTGCCCGGACGGAGGAGCCAACCCAGCAGCCGGCTGGGCACTACCTCCAAACCCGGCCCTTCAGGGCCGGGTCAAGTTGACAGATCACCTGCGGCGACAACCCGGTAACCCGATACTCCGCCACGATCAACTCACGTACCCCAGCCCCCACCATGCCCAGTTCAACGAGCCACCTGGGCACCGAGCCACGACCAACCGTGCACGAGGTCGCCCGCATGTGGCCCCGGTCGGGGCCACATGCGGGCCCCGGGCGAGGCGGGGGCTGCACGGCGCGCGGCGTACCACCGCGCATCCGGCCGCGTGCAGGGACTTCCGTCGGCTACCGGCATCACGGCCGTCGCGCCTCGAGCATCCGGACGCTCGAAGAGTCCCGGCCGGCGCCAGGAAGTCCCGGCGGCCCGGCCGTGCACCCGCCATGTCACGTTCGGCGAAGGCTAGTTCGTCCTGCCCGTCCCTCACCTGCGCCGGCTCCCTGGCCGGCTGTACCTCGAGTCCGTCCGGCTCTGTGCGCGCAAAGATCCGTTTCAGCGGTCCGGGATCCGGCACGGACGGGTCCGCAGAAGAGCGTCCGGCCCGTGTGAGCAGGAACCGGTCGTACAGGCAGCGTCAGGTGGCTGCCCCGGTGGGGACGAATCCTGCGACGACGTGAGCCGCGGGCGACCGCGCCATGCCGTCGGAGCTGACCGATGGGGTCGTCGATCCGATCCGCGGCACACCGAAGGCATGCGTGCCCAGCTGAAATGCCTGGTCAACCGCGGCATCCTCACGAACCCGACCCCGAACCCGAACCCGGCCTGTTCATCCTCACCTCGCCAAGACCGACCACTCCAGGGGCGGACTCGAGCTGAGATTCAGACGGAGGCCTGCAGAACATCCGCTGAAAGGTCCCAGAGCCGGCGGGCGCTGTCGGGGTCGATGGCGTGGGCGGCGACGCCGCGGCGTACTCCGGGAGTGTGCGGCCCGGCTTCGCGGCAGTCCTCGAAGTAGCGGCCGGTGAGGCCGTCGACCAGGGGAGACGCTGCCAGCAGGACAGGGGTGGCGGCGCCCTGGGCGATGTTCTTGACGGAGACGCCGGAGGTGCCTGAGGGATCGAAGGAGGCGGGCGGCGTGTCCATGTGGCGGCCGAGGCCGGTCCCCCAGATGCGCCCTGGGTTGCATGCGTTGACCGCAATGCCGTCGGCGGCCCAGCGTTTCGCGGCTTCCACGGCGAAGAGAACATTCGCGGTCTTGGACTGGGCATACGCCAGCCATGGGTCGTAGGGCTCCTTGGTGAAGTCGGGGTCGTCGAAGCGGACGGGTCCGTTGATGTGCCCGACCGAGCTGAGGACGACCACGCGGGCGTCGCCTGCTGCCGTGAGTGCGTCATGGAGGCCGACGGTGAGGGCGAAGTGGCCGAGGTGGTTGGTCGCGAACTGCAGTTCCCGGCCGGCGGGAGTGCGCAGTTCGGGGGTGGCCATGATTCCGGCGTTGTTCACCAGGATGTGCAGCGGTCCGGTCCAGTCGGCGACGAAGGTGGCGACGGACGCCGGGGCGGCGAGGTCCAGCTGAGCGGCGCGCGTCAGGTGGTTGCCGGTCTCTGTGGTGATCTCCTGCGCGACGGCCGTGGCGGTCTGCAGGGTGCGTCCGGCGACGGTGACCTCGGCGCCTGCTGAGGCCAGGGCGCGAGCGGTCTCGCGGCCGAGGCCTCCGGTGGCGCCGGTGACGACGGCTCGACGGCCGGAGAGGTCGATGCCGGTGACAATCTCGGACGCGGTCGACTGCGCGCCGAAGGGTGTGGTGATGCGCTGCGCCATGGTTCTTCCCTGTTTCTGCAGGACGCGCGCCGGGAGTGTGCGGCGGCCGCGTGCCGTGAGGTGGGTGGGCGGATACAGAGGGGCCGCCTACGATGGAGACGTAAGCGGAGTCGAGTCCGGTTACGCGTCGACGATAAGCGGAGCCGACTCCGCTTGCAAGGAGGGGTGATGCAGCGCTCACTGCGGGCGGATGCCCAGGCCAACCACGACCGCCTGCTGGAGGTCGCTGCCCGTACCTTCGCGCAGCAGGGCGCCGACGCCTCCCTGAAGGCCATCGCCGCCGAAGCCGGCGTGGGGATCGGCACCCTGTACCGACGCTTCCCCACCCGCGAGGACCTCATCGAAGCCACCTATCGCACCGAGACCGACCGGCTGTGCGCTTCGGCCGAGGAACTGCTCGCCGATCGCGAGCCCCTGGCCGCGCTGCGCACGTGGGCGGAAGCGTTCGTGGATTACATGCTCGCCAAGCGAGGGATGGCCGATGCACTGCCGACGATCCTCGCCACCCGCGACGGCCTGCGCCGGCACACCCGCGACGCCCTGGGCGAGGCGGTGACAACCCTCCTTGCGGCCGGGATCGCTGCCGGCCAGGTGCGCGCGGACGCCGAGCCGAACGATGTCCTCATGGCACTCGGCGGGATCACTCTCATCAGCGGTCACGAGCAGCAGCGCGATCTTGCTTCACGGCTCGTCATCCTGCTGCTCGACGGCCTCGCCCCCTGACTACCGCACGGCCCGGAAGGACGGTGCCGGGCCCGGCACACCTCCGTGACGACTGCGGCCGACGGGCATGCGGGTGCCGGCAAAGAATCCTTGAGACCGGCGCCCCCGAGCAGCAGAACTGCCGGTCTCGGCCAGCTATCGCGCTCAGTCACCCCTGCCGCAGACGCAAGCCACCTCAGACGCCATTTCAGTTGGCGTGGTCCTGCGGCGGCCTGGGGTGATGAACGCCGCCTTTGTCGAGCGGATGGCGCCCGAAGAGTTATGGACGTTGTTCCAGCGGGTGGTGCCGCCCGCACCGGTTCGCCCGCAAGGTGGCGGGCACCGTCGGCGAGAGGACCGCGAGGTGCTGTCCGCGATCATCCTCGTGGCCCCCTCGGGCTGCGCCTGGAACCAACTCCTGCCGGGCTTCGGGCTGTCGGGGGTCACCGCCTTTCGGCGGTTCACCGAATGGACCGAGGCCAGGGTGTGGGCGAAGCTCCACCGCCTGGTCCTGGACGAACTCGGCGCCCGGGGCGAGCTGGACCGGTCATGGTGCGCGATCGACCCCGTCAGCGTCCGGGTCCTCAAAGGGGGCACCCGACAGGACCGAATCCGACCGACCCCGATCAGGTCGGCCACGCCGCGCTCACCGGCGGCCCGTACCAGGTGCGGGGTGAAGGCGTCGATGACGTTCGTCAGTCCGGCAATGCTCAGGTCGATCCGGCGCCGCCCCTGACCGGCATGCAGGTCTTCGACGGGCGCGGACAGGATGACGTTGTCGTTGAAGAGCAGGTCCGCAACACCCAGGCCATGCTCTGCCTCGCCCGACGCCGAACCGACGTGCTCTTCGCGATGCTCCGCGACGGCACCTTCTACCGACCACCGACCTCGACCGCCCCTTGACCAAAGTCATAGGGGCACCCCCGGAGGTGGGCCGCTGTCGCCGATCCGTACCGTGACCTGCCGGTCACCCCGAGTTGCGAACCGCCCTCGGGCTGGGGCCGCGAATCAGTTCGCCACGTGGCCCCGATGAGCTCACGACTGCAGGAACAGCGCAGGGCGGGGCAAGAGTTGATCTACTGGCGGCATCGACTGAGCCGAACGTACTCACGACGTTCCGCTGTCCGGTTGCAGGGGCCAGTTGCTACAGATCGCGACGTGGCTGAGTCTCGAGGGGTCTCGGCCAGATGGCCGCCGGCCAAGCCGAGGCCGGCGGCGCACAGGGTGTGATCAGCTGGGCTGGGCCGTCGGCATGATGAAGACCTGCGGAAGGTTGACCCGCAGCGGCATCGAGGCGATGAAGCCGACCGTCTGCGCGATGTCCTCCGACTGGAGCCAGTCGATGGTCTCCCTGGAGCCCTCCAGCCACGCGCCGGCGCCGGGGTCAGTGACGTGGCTCTGCAGTTCTGTGCCGACGATGCCCGGCTCGATCGCCGAAACCCGCACGTTCTTCGGGCCCAGCTCGACCCGGAGGTGCTTGGACAGGTGCGAGACGAACGCCTTGGTACCGGCGTAGACGGCGAAGGTCGGGTAGAGATTCTGCGCGGCACTCGACGAGGTGTTGATCAGGTCGGCCACTCCGCGCTCGGCGGCCGCCTCGACCAGCTGCGGGGTGAACGCGCCGATGACGTTCATCAGCCCGGAGATGTTCAGGTCTATCTGGCTCTGCCACTGGTCGATGGCCAGCTCCTCGATCGGGGCCGGAAGCATGACCCCCGCGTTGTTGAAGAGCAGGTCCGCGCCACCCAGGTCGTTCTTGACCCGGTCGGCGGCGGCACGTACGGCCTGGACGTCGGTCACGTCTGTGGTGATCGCCAGTGCGGTGCCGCCGTTCTTCTCTATGCGGGAGACCAGTTCGGCAAGCCTGTCCTCGCGCCGGGCCAGCACGGCGACCTTCGCGCCCAGCGATGCCAGGTGCTCGGCGGCCGCCTCGCCGATACCGCTGGAGGCGCCGGTGACGACAGCGACTCGACCGGCCAGGGGGGCGACAGAAGTCTGCGAGGTCATGGAGAAAGCACCTTCCGTGAAACATTCGGGAGTGCGGTCCGCTCATCCGGACCGCTCATCCAGCACACCACCGCCAGACCCACTGCCAGGGCCGCGTGCCGCACCCTGTCGAGGCTGGTACCGACAGGGACACCCAGGTCGAGTATCGGGCTCCCACTGGGCGCCAGACTGGATGCATGCACTCCCGAAGCGAGCTCGCAGACTTCCTGCGTAACCGGCGCAGCCGGCTCACCCCTGACAAAGCGGGGGTACCCGAGGACGGCCGCGCGCGCCGGGTTCCGGGCCTGCGCCGCGAGGAGGTCGCACGACTCGCAGGGGTGAGCACCGAGTACTACACACGACTCGAACAAGGTCGAGCCGGGAACCCCTCACCGGAGGTCCTGGAGGCTCTGGGCCGGGCCCTGCACCTGGACGCGGCCGAGACGGAGCACCTCCGGGATCTGCTGACCCGGCCGAACGCCGCCACCCGCCGCACTCCCCACACCCCGCAGCGAGTCCGTCCGGGCCTGCATCTAACGCTGGAAACACTTCAGCACGTGCCGGCGTACGTCCTGGGTCGGCGGACCGACGTCCTGGCCTCCAACCGACTGGCGCGAGCCGTCCTCACCGACTTCGACGCCCTGCCGGTACCGGCCCGCAACCTAGCCCGCTACTACCTGCTGGACCCCGCCGCCCGGCAGACCGTCGGCGACTGGGAACGCATCGCCGCCGAAACAGTAGGGATCCTCCGCCTCGAGGCCGGGCGCCGACCCCACGACCGGCAACTCGCCGATCTGGTCGGCGAACTCATGCTGCGGTCATCTGAGTTCACGACCTGGTGGAACGACCACCGGGTGCTACGTTGCACCCACGGCGCCAGGGTTCACCACCACCCCGTCGTCGGTGATCTGCACTTTGCCTTCGAGTCCTTCCCGGTACCCGGGGACGCGGAACAGACCATGTACGTCTACAACGCCGAGCCGGGCTCACCGACTGAACAGGCACTCCGCCTGCTCGAGTCGTGGAGCGCACCCGGCCCCGCCCCTGAGTACAGCCCGTCTCGTCCCACTCCCCCCTCGGTCTGACGCCCCGGAGCCCTCCCGCAGCAGGGGCCGCTGACGCGCCGAGCGGGTCTCGAGCGGCCACCTCGTCGAGGAGTCGGCCTCCTGCCGCCGTTCGTCCGTCGGCGGAGCCTCGACCCATTGAGACGGTGCACGAGCTGTCGTGCGCACTTCCACCATCAGGAGTCTTGGATGGGTCTTCCCCTGCCGTAGACAGACACCGACGACCCTCGCTGGACGAAACGCGGAGCCATCCACGTGTCCGTCGTCGAAGGCGTCACCGAGTGGGTGTCCGACAACGTCTGCTCGGTCAAGGTCCACACCGACATCACCGACGGTCACCTGGGCTTCGTCGAGGCGGACATACCGCCCGGCGCCTGCCCGCACCGGAGCAGGACGCTGCCGGCGACGCGCCGCCAGACTCGGCACCGTGATCACCGAGGTGTGACGAAGGTAAACACCGCGACATAGTTGGTCGGTCGTATACTTCTGGTATGGGACGGACCAGCGACGCCAAGAGCAAGATCCTTTCTGCTGCTCACGCACTTTTCGAGCAGCGGGGCTACTCGGCCCTGGGTGTCGCCGAGATCTGCAAGGCAGCGGGCGTTCCCAAGGGGAGCTTCTACTACTTCTTCGACTCCAAGGAGACCCTGGCTCTTGCCGTGATCGACGAGCACTGGGCAGCCGAGCGGCGCGACTGGGAGCGCGTTCTGCACAGCGACGCCGAGCCCCTCGAGCGGCTGCGGCAACTGTTCGAGGAGACGGAAGCGGTTCAGCGGGCCGCCCAGGACAGCTGCGGCGCAGTCGTCGGGTGCATGTTCGGGAATCTCTCCCTGGAGATGAGCAACCAGGCCGATGCCGTTCGCGGGCGCCTGCAGGAGATATTCGAGGTTCAGGTCGAGATGGTCGAGGCGGTGATCATCGCGGCTCGGGAGCGTGAGGACGTGACCGTGACCGACACCCACGGCGCCGCCCAGTCGATCGTGGCACAGCTCGAGGGCCAGGTGCTCTTCGCGAAGCTGTACAACAACCCCTCCCGACTGAACAGGCTCTGGCCGAGCTGTCTCGCCCTGCTGGGCGTTCCCGATCTCCAGGTCCCGGCCCACACCTGACGGGGGTGTTTCCGGCCTTCCACGGTGAGGGTGGCGCTCTCATCGGCCCGGGAGTGGGCGAGTCGGCGTACCAGGCAACCATCGTGGGAGCACGGGTGAGGTACCCGTGCGTGGGCCGCGGTTCGCCGTTGCGTCCTTCCCGGCGAGCGCGGAGGTGCGGGCCCCAAAGTCGAAATGGCGGAGGCCGCGACACGGCAACCGCCTTCGCTGCGGCTGCGTCCGGTGCGATGCGAGAGGTCCGCGGTACCGGGGGCGGACGCCCGGTGCGCAGAGCGACGAGCTCGTCGATGCCATCGTGCCCGGCAGCGCCCGCCGAACGGCGGTGCCGGCTGCACGATGAGCCGGTGCGTCGACAGAGGCGCACCGGCTCATCGTGTTCGGACATTCCCCTGCGTGTCAGTCGCGCAAGGCGACTTGATAGTGGCCGATGTACCACTCACCCGCGAGACGTCTGAGGACGACGCCGAGGGTGACCGGAATCGTCGGCCGGTCGGTGAAGGAGAAGTCGACGCTGAGGTATCCGAGCAGGACGTCCTCGGCGAATGCGCGGGTCTCCAGCACCTCGTACTCCGCCACCAGGCCGAGCGGCTGGGAGGCGTAGTACTGGGCAACCCCCGCACGTCCGACGCTGTAGGGCCGCAGCCCCTGGAAGATCGCGTCCTCGGTGAAGCATGCGGCCACTTCTTCGGGCCGGTGCGCGTCGACTGCGCCCTTCCAGCGGTCCATGACACCGCGCAAAGCCGATCGCTGCGCTTGCGTGTTCTCCATCAGTAGCTCCTCGATTCGCCGGCACCTGCCGGGCACCGTGCTCGGCGGCGAATCGGCCGCTCTGCCGGTGCCGCGCGTCGCCCGATTCAGTACGTCGGGCTCGGGTCGTTGGGGTGTGATTCCAGGGGGGTGATCACCGCGGTCATCCAGGGCCACAGGGGCAGACTGCCCAGAACCTTCTCCCGCAGATCCGTCTCGTCCTCTGCACGCCACACCCCGATGCTGCGAGGCTCGCCCACCGGGCGCCACAGCCGGAGCAGGCGCTTCCGGGTCGCCAGTTCCTTGGCCCGTACGGATTCGGCGGCGCGTCGCCTGTCGACCTCCGCCGGCTCGGTTCCGTCAGGCACAGTGGTGGTCAGCTCCACCAGGTATTCCTTCATGACCTCTTCCTCCACGGATCGGTCCCGACGGGTGGCAGCAGGACTGTCACCCGTCGGTAGATCCTTCGATGCCCGCGGGCCTGGTACGGCCCGCACGCTGACGGAAGGCGGGATGGGACCGGACGGCGGGGTGCCCTCACCCCGCCGACGCCGGGGGACGGCCCACCCGCGGTGACCCGCCGGCACCGCGGGCACGGGCCCTCAGGCGGCTGCCTTGAACGCGCCGGCGAGCCTGATCACACGCTCGGTCTGGATCCGGGCGGCGGTACGGGTGACCTCGTCCACGGGATTGGCGCCCTGGCCGTCGACGTGGGAGGTGCCGTAGGGATTGCCGTCCACGAACTTGTGCGGGTCCGTGAAGCCGGGGGTCACGGTGATGCCGCCGAAGTGATGGATCGATGTGTAGAGGGAAAGAAGGGTCGCCTCCTGCCCGGCGTGAGCCGTGGCACTGGAGACGAACCCGCTGTAGATCTTGTCGGCGAGCTTGCCCTGGGCCCACAGGCCACCCAGCGAGTCGATGAACTGCTTGAGCTGGGCGGAGACGTTCCCGAAGCGGGTGGGCGTACCGAAGATCACAGCGTCGGCCCACTCGACGTCCTCGGCGGTGGCCTGGGGTACGTCCGCGGTGGCCGCGTGGTGGGCGGCCCAGGCGGGGTTGGAGTCGATGGCGATCTGGGGGGCGAGCTCGGCGACCTTCAGCAGCCGGACCTCGGCACCCGCCTTGAGGCCCGCGTCATGAAGTTCCTTTGCGATCTCGGTGATCGTGCCGGTGGACGAGTAGTAGATGACGGCGAGCTTGACGGGGGTGCTGTCCATGGATCTGCTCCGTTCGGATGGGGTACGGCGGCAAGTAGCCGACCGGTCGTCTATGTCGAAACTAGGCGCCGTCCTGGTGAGCGTCAATCCGGTCGGCCGTGAGACACGGCACACGGCACTCGGCACCGCCGGGAGGGGCAGAATCGGACGGCCTCCGCCAGGGACGCCCCTGGAAAGCGGTCCGCGATCGGCCCGGTCGCGATTTCCGGGATCGCCGCCGACTGCCCGGCCACCACCCCCCGCACGACCCCGCGGCCGGCCTGTTCGCCGCGAGCGGGGATCACCTCGCGCGCGACACCCGCCCCTCCGGCGAGGCCCACATCCTCCGCCCGGGCCCTGCCGACCTACAGGGCGCATGCCGCCCGGCGGAACCGCTTCGCCCGCACAGCCGACTGGCGGCGCGAGGCCGGTGGGCCGACCCCTCGGACTACGGGTCCACAGTCCCGCATAAATTGTCGACCGGTCGTCTATAGTGCATGGCACGCGGCAGCAGCCGAACGAGCCACCACTCCCGGAGAATCACCATGAGCACACCTGACCGGAAGGTCGCCATCATCACCGGCGCGTCCCAGGGCATCGGCGCCGGCCTGGTCGACGGCTACCGCAAGCTCGGCTACGCCGTCGTGGCCACCTCGCGCAGCATCGCACCCTCCGACGACCCGCACGCCCTGACCGTTCAGGGAGACATCAGCGACCCCGACACCGCCGAGCGCGTCGTGCATGCCGCGATCAAGCGCTTCGGTAGGGTCGATGCCCTGGTCAACAACGCCGGCATCTTCGTTTCCAAGCCCTTCCACGAGTACACGCAGGCCGACTACGACAGCGTCACCGGCGTGAACGTGTCCGGCTTCTTCCGCATCACCCAGCTGGCCATCGAGCAGATGCTGCGCCAGGGCGGCGGGCACGTCGTCCAGATCACCACCAGCCTGGTCGATCACGCGAGCTCCGAACTGCCCTCGGTGCTGGCCTCGCTGACCAAGGGCGGCCTGCAGTCCGCGACCAAGGCCTTGGCCATCGAGTACGCGGACCGCGGGATCCGCAGCAACGCGGTGGCCCTCGGTGTCATCAGGACGCCCATGCACCCGGTGGAGTACCACGAGACGCTGGGAGCGATGCACCCGGTGGGCCGCATGGGTGAGATCCAGGACGCCGTGGACGCGGTCCTGTACCTGGAGAACGCGCCCTTCGTCACCGGCGAGATCCTCCACGTCGACGGCGGTCAGAGCGCCGGCCACTGACAGTGGACGCACGCCCGGGGCGCCGCGGAAGACGGCACCCCGGGCCTCTGCGAGTCCGGACCGTCGACGGGCCTCCCCACACGGACGCCCGGGCTCGTACACCCCGATCTCAACGTGCTCATGACGGCGCCGGACACGAGGACCCGGCCGCCGAGTTCCACGACCGGCTGCGCGACCGGGTCCGCACGGTCGCGAGCCGGGACCCGGAGCCGACGCCCGGCATCATCGACGCGCAGTCGGTGAAGGCAGCCGCCTCGGTACCGGCTGCGACCAGGGGTTTCGACGGCAGGGTCACGAACCCGCACCCGTTCCGCCACCCGATCCCCCGACGCTCCACCACCATCCAGCCCTTGGCGCCTTCCTACGCCCTGAGGCGAAGCGTTGGAGGTGGCGCAAAGGGGGATGCCGAGGTCTCCGACCACCGATCATCGTGGTGTCGTCCACGGGTGCTACCGCCGGTGCAACCGGTCCGACCCGACTTGGTGGTCCAGGCACCATGGCCGGTCATCACGCGGCGACCGCCCCCGTGGACCCCACGCCCATGGACAGCGGTGTGGATGGTTTCCGGTCAGACGGGCGCCGGTTCCGGGCCGGGTGTACAGGGAGGCCCTGTTCCGCCCAGACGACCTTGCCGCCCGGTGCCGAGCGGCAACCCCACCTGCGGGCCAGCTTGGCGACGAGGAAGAGGCCGCGGCCGTGCTCGTCCGTGGTACGTGCGAGACGCGTCCGCGGGCCGCAGGAATCGGTGTCCGACACCTCGCAGGTCAGGGCCTGGTGCCGGATGAGCCGCAGCCCGATCGGCCCGGTTCCGTGGCTGACGGCGTTGGTGACGAGTTCGCTGACGATCAGCTTCGTAGCATCCTCGAGACCTTCCAGGCCCCATTCGGTCAGCTGCTGTGCCGCGAGGTCCCTGGCGTTGCGGACTGCCGTCTCGTCACAGGGAAGTGTCCAGAACGCCGTCCGGCTCGGGCTCAGCGCGCGGGTGCGGATGAGGAGGAGGGTGACGTCGTCGCACAACGCCTGGTCCGGAAGGTTCCGCGTCGCGATGTCGCAGAGTTCTTCCAGCGATCGGCCGGGTTCCGCGAGCACCCTGCCCAGGCGGTGCATTCCTTCTTCGATGTCGCGGTCGCGCGATTCGACCAGACCGTCGGTGTAGAGGGCGAGGAGGCTCCCCTCGGGCAGCTCCAGCTGCACGGACTCGAAGGGGTCCCCGAGTCCCACCCCCAGGGGAGGACCGGCGGCGAGGTCGGGGTAGACGACACGGCCCTGCGCGTCAATGATCGCAGGCGGCGGGTGTCCCGCCGACGCCATGGTGCATCGTCGGGTAGCCGGGTCGTAGACGGCGTACAGGCAGGTGGCTCCCGTCACCGCGGGAATCTGGTCCGGGAGGTCGCAGTCTTCCTCACCGAGCCTTTGAACCGTGTCGTCGAGGTGGGCCAGCAGTTCGTCGGGGGGTAGTTCCATGTCCGCGAGGGTGTGGACGGCGGTGCGCAGCCGGCCCATGGTCGCGGCGGCGTGGAGGCCGTGACCGACCACGTCACCGACGACGAGGGCCACGCGCGCACCGGAGAGCGGGATGATGTCGAACCAGTCGCCGCCGACGCAGTGGTCCGCGTCTGCGGGCAGGTAACGCGACGCCACCTCGACCGCCATGCCACCCCTCAGACGGCGCGGCAGCAAGTGACGTTGCAGGGTGAGTGCGGCGGTGTGCTGGCGGGTGTACTGACGAGCGTTGTCCAGGGAGTGCGCTGCGCGGTGGACGAGCTCCTCGGCCAGCACCAGATCGGCGTCATGGAAGGGCACGGGATTCTTCGTGCGCACGAACAGCGCCACGCCCAGCAGGGTGCGCCGTGCACGGATGGGTACGACCATGAGCGAGTGCATTCCGTTGTCGCGGATCCGGTGTCCCAGCCTCGGCACCCCGTCGACCCACGTGCCCGGAGCGGTGTCCAAAGCCGCCTCAAGGCGGGACTTCCCGGCACTCAGGACAGCGGTGAGGGGCGAGACCGGCGGAGCGAGGACCAGTTCACCGCGCACCCACGGGGATTCGGGGATCCCGTGGTTGATCGAGGCCAGGCCGGCACGTCGGAGGCCGGGGAGCCGCCTGCCCGCGGTGCCGATACCGACCGGGGGGCCTTCACCGAACGAGACCGACTGTTCCAGGTCCACGGCGACATAGTCGGCG
Organism: Streptomyces sp. NPDC104096; assembly: GCF_055584385.1. Classification (NCBI taxonomy): domain Bacteria; kingdom Bacillati; phylum Actinomycetota; class Actinomycetes; order Kitasatosporales; family Streptomycetaceae; genus Streptomyces; species Streptomyces sp. NPDC104096. The sequence continues at coordinate 78,614 of NZ_JBVJMD010000024.1, read as the reverse complement.
AGCAGCGGCACGGCGAGGTCGGCCAGTTCCTGGCTGACCTGCATCACATCCAGTGTGCTGCCCAGACGCGCGCCGGCCTCGCCGAGAAGGGCGAGGCGCTCGCCCGCCTGCTGGTTCTCGATGACGCTGGAGCTGATCATGCACACCCCCAGCGCCTGCCCGTCGGCGCCCAGGAGGCAGTGGAAGGAAACCGAGAACGGACGCTCCTCACCCAGGCTCGTGGGCCGCCACATCCGGTACTCGTGGACCTTGGTGGTGCCGCTCTGCAGCACCTGCCTCATCAGCGCCTCGAGCACGTCGGCGCTGTGGTCGGGCTGGACGTCGCGGATCTTGCGTCCGAGCCGTTGATCACGCGGAATGCCGTCGTGGCTCCCCATCGCGTCGTTCGCCCAAGTGCACCGTAGCTGCAGGTCCCGGATGACGACGCCGATCGGCGTGCGGGCGATGAGCGGTCCTCGCACCGATTCGTTCAGCCTGTCCCCATGCAGTACGCCGGCGTCCGTCAGGGACACGAGCCAGCGCAGTGCCCCCTCCTCTCCCCGCAGCATCGAGATCCGCAGACAGATGTCGAACATACGACCGTCGCGGTGGCGCACCTCCGTCGTGCCCGACCATGCGTTCCGGACGTGACCCTGCTCGACGAAGCCGGATGTCGTCAGCACCTGAGTGAAGTCCGGCAGTACGAGGTCAGCGGTCCGGCCCACAGCCTCTCCGGCGGAGTATCCGACAAGCTGCTCGGCAGCCTGCGTCCAGCCGACCACCGTTCCCCGATCGTCCAACAAAGCGATCGCCGTGTCGGACACATCGGCAGCAGTCAGAGCCTTACCTAGAGTTACCATGCCAAGAGCCGCTGCGGTCACAGAGACACCCTCCTTGGACGGCCAGGAATTTTGACGGCGTGACGCCGGGTGGCGATATGCCCCTTTTGCGCGAATGACCGAGCAAGTGCCGGCTTTGTGACAGCGCCGCGGCAGGGATTGCGTACGACTCGATCGCAGATCGCCGTACGCCTGCCACGCCAGCCCCTGCCCTGAACGGTCAGCCGGGCATTGCGTCGGGACACGAAGACCTCCGGTGCGGTGCTGTCCCGGACAGCACCGCACCGGAGGTCTTCGCCATGATCAAGCCCGTGACTGTCAACAACTCTCGTGATCAACACACCTAGCGCTCCATGACCCCCAGGCGCAGGTCCACGCACCTCGCGATGTCGACGTCGAATGCCACGCCCACCAGCGGCTGCTCGCGAGCCCCTCGTGTGTCTCGGATTCGCCGATGCGGGTGCGGCGGTCGACGACGGTCCGACCTCTGGCGGGTCCGGAGCTCAGCGAGACCTCCACAGGCAGACGGCGTGTGGTCAGCCCCTGAGGGTCGGCGACCGCGCATACTGCGCCGGGTGCCGGCCGGGCGAAGCGGTCCGGAGCCCACGCGGGCGGACGGGACGGCTTGACCAGCAGCAAACGCGGGGAAGTTGCCGCACTCCGGGGGGATGGAGAGAACCGCAGGCCGCGAGAGGACATGGAGGTCCTCAAGCGGGCCACGGCTTTCATCGCGAAGGAGACCCGGTGACGATGCGCCCGTTCATCGTGGCGGAGAGAACCACAGGTCACCACGTCAAGCGTGCGTGCGAACTGCTCAAGAACCAACTTCTGCCGATCGTCGCCGGGCGGCAGCGTCGGCCACCGGCCCGGCTCTGTGGGTCACGTTCAAGGTCTCCACCCAGTGGGCGGTCGGCTTCCTTGGCTCCGCCCTGCCGGGACGGTCGTAGGAGCATCAGCGTCTGTCGCCGTCCCGCGAGAATGCTCAGACGACCGTTTTGGGCATGTGATGGAAACCACTCTCGACAGCGAGCCGTTTCCCACTGGAACGCGATCAGTTCCAGGGCGCGTGGCGGTGCGGACGCCACGGACCGTGGCCCGGCGTCACGGTCCCTACCGACGGTGCAGCGCTCGGGCCGCCAGCGGGCTGAATCACCGTGCCCGAGGCCTGCGCGCTTCCGCCGGCCCACAGCTCGTCGACACGCGCGCGCTCAGTGGCATCGGGGTAGCGGTTGGTGCAGGACGGGCCGGGGCCGCCACCCGACATCAGCTCACTGCACGGCCCGCTGTAGTCGTCCGGCAGGCCCAGCACGTGCCCGGTCTCGTGGGTGACGACGCGGATCGAGTCGTTCTGCTGGGTCTGGGTGTAGTCGAGGAAGATCTGGCCTCTTCCGTGCCCGTCGGTAGAGGCGTGGGACCCGCGCGGGTCGTTGCCCTCGTAGTAGGAGAAGTCGGCCCCGCTCGAAGCCTCTTCGAGCTTGACGTTGGACTCGGAGCTGTTCCAGATCGCGGCCGCGCTCGATATCTGTGAACGGAAGCTCGGCGCCTGCGAGGCGTCGTAGTGAAGGGTCACCGCCTGCCCGCTGGGCCGGGTGGCGTCCTTCTCGGCGGCCGACTTGAGCACGGCCTCGAAGAACGCCTTGTTGTTCGCGGCCTCCTCTGCCGAACCGTCGTACCCCGCCGTGGAGGTACCGGCGGAAGCGGGCGAAGTGGCGGCCGGCTGGGCGCTCGCCGGCACCGCGGCCCCCAGCGCGCTGGAAGCGAGACCCAGGCCGAGAGCGAGGGCGAGGAGTCGCGGGGACATTCGGAACGAATTCATATGGGGGCTCCTACTGACTCGGTGACGCCGAGCACCACAGCGCGCGGTCGACTCGGCGTGAACACCGGTTCCGAACTGCAGCGACGTCCTGTGGGTCGACATTCTTAGAACTGCTCGACAGGACGCGCAATGGGCCCCACCACTACGACGCTTCGTAGACTCCGAGGCCTCGCCAGGGCGGTGCGCGGGCCTCCGGTCCGCACATGGAGGCAGGAGGAAGAGTTGTCGCAGCGTCAGAAGCCTTATGTCACCGGGCAATGGGCGCGCGGACCGGCGGGGCGGAATTCCGGGATGCACAGCACTATCCACATTCGGACGAATTCGGACAAATGCACCGATGTTCACTGCGCCGCATCTACTAAGCGCGCCAGTTCTTTCGCGGGACCCTGTGACCGACATCATGGAATATGGTCTTTTTGCTGCTTTCGCACCCCGTCGGCCACAAGACGTCCCCCGTCCAGTCACTCTCGACGCTGGTTGTTCAGCCGCTCCTGCGGGTTGTTCGTCCAGATCTGTGGTCGGTGATGGTCGAGATCGTCCGGCACGAAAGCTCGGCGCCGTCGACCTCGGCCAGGTGGGCCTGCACCTCGCCCGCGGTCAGGCCCTTCGCGGCGAACGAGATGACCACCACGTCGACCCCGGCCAGGCGTTTCTGCCGCTTCTTGACGATCTTCGGTTCGAAGGAGCCGTCCCGGTCGCGTGGCACGGTGATCTCCACCGGACCGACGTCGGTCAGCTCCGTCTCGGAGCGTTTGCCGTTGCGGGAGTTGCCGCCGTTCTTGCCGGCCGGGTCATCCTTGCCATAGCCGAGATGGTCGGTGATCTCGCCCTCCAGGGCAGACTCCGGCAGTCTCTTGGTCAGCTGCTGCAGCAGCCCGCCCTCACCGGTCAGCTGCAAGCCCTCAGCCTGCGCCCGACCCACCAGCTCCTCGATCAGCTGGTCGTCAATGGCCCCCGTCAGGACAGTGGCAGGCCGCCCACCACGCCGACCTGGCCCGCCCTTTGGCCCACCTGCGAGGCTTCGCCCTCCGCATCGGCCTGCCGAACTGATCGACGGCACACGAAGGTCACGGAGCAAAGGAGCCCATGAGCACTGCGGCGAACGCTCCGGCGACAAGAAACGGGCCGAACGGGATCGTGGTCCGGTTCGCCGTCGACGGCGAACCGGACCAGGGTCTGCTCCAGCAGATCGCCGACAAGCCCTGGGACTGGATGGCGACCTCCTTATAACCGGGCGTGCCGCCCACGACCCGCCTCAGCCCGCCGACGGCTGCGCCTCCCATGGCCGCGGTCCCGCACCCTCCTGCCAGCGCTGCAGTTGCGGACCGTCGACGCACACGATGCCGCACTGCTCTGCGTAGTCGAGCGCGGGAGCGGTGAAGTCGCTGGTGGTGACCACGACAGCGACATCGGCGCCGTGAACGGTGAAGCAGGTGCCGCCGAAGCGCTGGAGGTCCTGTGAGCCGACCCTGTTGCCGTCGCAGTACCGCTTGCACTGGATGACGACCAGGCGCCCCTCGGGCGTCCTCGCCACGACGTCGGCGCCCAGGTCGCCGGCCCCGCCCACGACGTCCACGTCGAGACAGCCGTCGCGTCGACACAGTTCGGCCACCGCCTGTTCGAACTCGTCCGGGTCCAGAATCTCGTAGGCGATCTCCACCGTGACCGCGGGCGCCTCGAGGATGGTCTCGGGAAGCAGGGCGGTGGGTTCCGTGCCGAGGCTGCCGCTGCAGGCGTCGGCCCCGGCGGGGACCAGGCCGACGGCGGGAGCCGGTGACGCCGCGTCGAGCGCTTCGACCGCCGTCCGCGTGGCTTCGTCCAGGGCTTCGGCCGAGCGGCGCGCGATCCTGGCCGCCGATATGCGGCGCTTCCCGCGGCAGCCGACCATGACAGCGCCGAAGCCCATGAGGGCGAGCGCCACAGCCCAGGCGGGACGGTGCACCGCCGCCGCGGCCGCGGTGCGGGCGGCCACGCCCACCAGAGCGAGGATGACGGCGAGGATGGCGAAGTAGACGGCCGTCGCCCGGAGTTCGAACCGGTGGGAGCGGCGCGCGGTACGCCGGGCGCGTGCGGGAACGGCCATGGTGATGTTTCCTCCCCTGGGACGGCAACGAAGATCAATCCGCGTCTTCCCAGGCAGCGGCCGTTCTACCGGGTTCCGTCGTCCACGCCTGTCCGGGCCGGGAGGACAGACACCGACCCGCCGCCACCGACAGGCGCCCAGGGAAACCTGCGCACCGGCATTTCGCGCCCGTCGGCGCCCAGCGGAGCCACCGGCGTCCCAGGCGGCCCCCGGGAGTCCACCGGCCGGCTAGAGCGTGTCTCCTTGATTCATTTGTCGGTTGATCGGATATGTCCGTCCGGGCAGTGGTCGGCGGAGCCGTGGACAGGGCATCGCGAGGACGGCGACGGCGGCCGTCGTGGTGAGCAGACGTCGGGTCAGATGCATACGCGATCAGCCCCCGCCGCCCACCCGCCCGGTCACGCTCCCCCGCCCAAGATCACCCGCCAGAGGGTAGCCGAGCTGCTTGTCGGCCCGCCCTGCACGCGGCCCCGCCGACGCGCGAGCAGGGCACCGGGCCGCCCGATCCCCACGGCACACCCCGGCCTCCGTCCCTTCCCGGCCTCCTCGAGAGTCGAGCCCGGGTTTTCCGGGGCGGTGGAAGGCGGCAAGGGCGGCTGAACAGTACTCACGCAGGTGTGACCGGAGCCGGTTGATCATCTGTTGCCGGTCCCGGAATGCGTCCTGGTGCGCGCGGGCGAGGACACTTCGTCAGCTCGTGCACCTCGGCCTCCCCCTCGACGCGGGCCTCCAGCTGCCGACCGCCGGCAGGTGGAAGATGGCCGTGACCGTACGCGTCTCGGACGTCGAACAGGCCACCAGCACCAAACCCGGGCTCCATCGCATCCAGTGCGTACGCTGCGGTGAACGGCATGTTCTCCGCGAACCGCAAAGACGCCGCGTTTTTACCTGCCGCCGACAACCTGCCACTCAGCAGCCAGCACCGGCAGTGAGGGAGTGATCACTCGACTGGTGCCGCGCGAGGCCTCGATGTAGAGGCCGGTGAAGAAGCAATCGGCGCGGAACAGGGCAGCCGGAGCGGTGTGGTCCAGGAGGGCACTGCCCCGGGGTGAGTGCCGGCCCCCACAGCGGCACGCCCCCTCCCCCGCGCGTACCTGGTTCCTCCTGGACCGTCGGCGCCGCCCACCCCAGCGGTCTCCGATCACGTCGGCGCCGTCGGGATCCCCGTCCCCGGCGATCACGACGGCAGCCTCGATCCGCAGGCCCGTCGCGCGGGCCTGCGGCCGGGTCACTTCCCCAGGAAGGCGAGGAGCGCGGAGTTGACCTCTTCCGCATGAGTCCACAGCAGCCCGTGCGGGGCGCCCTCGATCTCCACGTAGTCGGCGGACGGCAGCGCCTTGTGGAAGGGTCGCGCGGTTCCCTCGACGGGGAGGATCCGGTCGCCCGTGCCGTGCAGGATCAGGGCCGGTACGTCGATGGCCGGGATGTCGGCCCGGAAGTCGGTGTACCAGGTCGACGGCGCGGCGGCCGCGGCGAAGAAGCCACCACCCGCCGCGACGTTCCAGCTGTTGCGTACGGCCTCCTCGCTGATCCTGGTACCGAGGTTCTCGTCGAGGTTGTAGAAGTCCTTGTAGAAGTCCGTGTAGTACGCGTAGCGGTCCGCCTTGACGGCCGCGACGACGCCGTCGAAGAACTCCTTGGGGGCGACCCCGTCGGGGTTGTCGTCCGTCTTGAGCAGGCAGGGCTCCAGCGAGGCCAGGAAAGCGACCTTGGAGACACGGGCGGTGCCGTAGGCGGACACGTAGCGGGCGACCTCGCCGGTGCCCATCGAGAAGCCGACCAGGACCGCGTCCCGCAGGTCGAGGGTCTCCATGAGCGTGTTCAGGTCCGCCGCGAAGGTGTCGTAGTCGTAGCCGGTCGTCGGCTGGCTCGACTGCCCGAAGCCTCGGCGGTCATAGGTGATCACGCGGTGGCCCGCGGCCAGCAGCACGGCGCTCTGCCGCTCCCAGGAGTGGCCGTCGAGCGGGAATCCGTGGATGAGGACGACCGGCTGCCCGGTGCCGTGGTCCTCGTAGTAGAGATCGATGGTGGTGGAGTTCTCCTGACCGACAGTGATGTACGGCAAGGTCTCGTTCCTTCGTTCGGAGTGACTGGCGCGCGACGTTCGCCGCACGGGATGTCAGCACGCTAGGGCGAACGTTCCGCCCCCTGTTGTCCTCGAGCGCACTGCTCGTTGCCTGGAAGCGCCCGGACGCAAACGTGCCTCGACACGTTGCACGCGAGGCTCTTCGAAGACGCCCGCCACCGGCACCCTCGCGGGCGCGGGCGGACCACTGGTGATGCACCGACAGACAAGACGGCTCCGTCGGCCCTCCGTAAGGTGCTGTCCACGTCTGCGGTCCATCGCCGGCTCGGACGCCGCGAGCGCCGGTCAGCGCCGGTCAGCGCCGCTATTTATTGAATGCGAAATCACCTTGCGATCGGGAGCAGTGCGATGAGCAACGTCGAAGTGGATCCCACCGCGCCGCGCTGCCGTGCACCACGGTGATTCAGTGCCGCAGGTCGACGTGCTGTCCGCACGGGACGTCCCGTTGGGCGGCCCACGAGCCATGACGGTGCGGCGCACGCTGCCGCAGCGGGCTCGCACGCTGATCGGTGCCTGGTGCTTTGTCGACCTCCCCCACGCTCGGCTTCGCTCGCGGGGGGGGACCCCATCGGCCCGGACGACGTCGCCCGCACGGACGGCATGGACGTCGCTCCCCATCCCCACACCGGTCTGCAGACCGTGAGCTGGCTGTTCAGCGGGGAGTTCGAGCACCGCGACAGCCTGGGCAGCCACGCGTTCGTACGGCCCGGCGAGCTGAATCTCATGACGGGTGGGTACGGCATCAGCCACTCGGAAGTCTCCACCGTCAGCACGACGATCCTGCACGGCGTCCAGTTGTGGGTGGCTCTGCCCGAAGGGCACCGGCACACCGGCCGCGACTTCCGGCACCACGTACCGAACCCGGTCCGGACGGGCGGTGCGGAAGTCAGGGTGTTCCTGGGATCCCTCGCCGGTGGCACCTCCCCCGTGCACACCTTTACGCCCTTGCTCGGAGCCGAACTCGTCCTCGACCCGCGCTCCACGACCACACTCCCCGTGGACGCCGGCTTCGAGCACGGCCTGCTCGTCGACCAAGGGGAGGTCCGCATGGCCAGAACCCTCCTGCGCCCGGCGGAGTTGGGCTGCCTCGGCACGGGGAACGACTCGCTGACACTGACGAACGAGACGGACGCTCCAGCTCGGGCAGTTCTGCTCGGCGGGACGCCGTTCGAAGAACCGATCGTCATGTGGTGGAACTTCATCGGCCGCACCCACGAAGACATCGTCGACGCCCGGCAAGCCTGGGAGAACGCATCCGACCGCTTCGGCAGCGTCGACGGTCACGACGGCGATCGCCTTCCCGCGCCCTCCCTTCCGAACGCCACCACGTGCAAGTCATCCGGTTCACGCCCTGCGCTTCGCCCGCCGCGGGCGGGCCCCGAGCCACCGGCGGTACGACTCTGCGGGGCCTATCTCTGATTGAGATGACTGACATCCCGAACCATCGCCTCGGACGAGGAATCACCGGGGGCGGAACGACGCTTCTGACTGTGTGACGGCATCGAGGAAGCTGCCAGCCACCGACAGCACTTCCACCCACGCCGGTCTTCCAGCGTGCCCCGTCAAGAAGGTGCACATGTCCGCCTCATCCGATCTCCAGAGCTCGCGCCGGCCGGCAGCCCCAGCGGCCCCTCACGACGTGCCGGGTTGGCTGGTCGCGCTCCTGGCCGTCGCCTCCGGCATGACCGTCGCCAACCTCTACTACGCCCAGCCACTGCTGTCCTCGCTGAGCGGTGTCTTCCACACCAGCACGGCCACCGTCGGCACACTGATCACGCTGACCCAGGTCGGCTACGTGATCGGCATGCTCTTCCTGGTCCCGCTCGGCGACCGGCTGGAGAAGCGCAACCTGATCACCGTCCTGCTGACGGTCACGACGCTCGCCCTCGTGGCGGCGGGACTCGCCACCAGCTTCCCCATGCTGCTGATCGCCTCGCTGGTCAGCGGCGCCACCTCGGTCGTCGCCCAGATCCTGGTGCCCTTCGCCGCCGGCCTCGCTCCCGACCACGCCCGCGGCCGCATCGTCGGCCGGGTGATGAGCGGCCTGCTCACCGGCATCCTGCTTTCCCGCACGGTGAGCAGTCTGGTCTCGGACCTCGCCGGCTGGCGTGTCGTCTTCCTCGGCTCCGCCGCCCTGATGGCCGTGCTCGCCATGGCCCTGCGCGCGGCCCTGCCCCGGCACGCGCCGACCACCACCATCCCGTACCACCACGTGCTGCGCTCCACCGTCCGGCTGGTGCGCACGCACCCGGTACTGCTACGCCGTGGCCTCTACCAAGCGGCGATGTTCGGCGCCTTCAGCGCGTTCTGGACCACGGTCTCCTTCGTGCTGACCGGTCCCCGCTTCCACTACTCCCCGGTCGGGGTCGGCGTGTTCGCCCTCGTCGGCGCGGCCGGAGCGGCCGTCGCCCCGTTCGCCGGGCACTGGGCCGACCGGGGGCTCGTACGCCCCATGACCGGCATCGCCTTCGTGGTCGCCGCCCTGGCCTTCGTTCTCGCCGGGTTCGGCGGACACAGCGTCGTACTGATCGCACTGGCCGCGATCCTCATCGACACGGCCGTGCAGACCACCCTCATCCTGAGCCAGCACACCGTCTACCAGCTCGACCCCGCTGCCCGCGCCCGCCTCAACAGCGCCTTCATCGCCCTGTTCTTCGTCGGCGGCGCGGTCGGCTCGCAACTCGGCTCCGTCGTCTATCACGCCGGAGGCTGGATCGCCCTGACCGCCCTCGGCGCCGCCCTCCCCACCATGGCTCTCCTCTACTGGACCACAGAGCGCCGACAGCGGGCGGCGGCGAAGCCGGGTACCGCGAGCCTGTGATGCCGGCCGGCATCAGGGCGGAGCCGCGGGCAGCCCGCAACCCGCGGTTCCCGGTCCTGGCAGCGTCGGTGACGCACACTCGGGACCGCTCGACACCCGTGCCCCCACCTTGACGGACCCCTCGGGCACTCGCCCTCTGCTCCCGGGCGGTGACCCCGAGGGGTCCGTCAAGGTGGGGCCGGAGCCGACCGTCCCGGAGGCCGCGCTGATCCGGCTGGTGCCCGAAGACCTCACGAACCGGCAGGTCACGCGCTGCCTCGCGATCCCACGGCACACCGTAAGCTCGCACCTGTGGTTCGCGCTCACCAAGCTCAACATCGCCTCCCGGGTCGGACTCGCCCGCCTGAAAGCCGCCCGCGAACACGCAGGGCGGCCGCTTCGCATTCCACGCTCTCGGGGGAAGGGATCCACTGCCGAACGGTGCGGCCGCTCATCGGCACGGGGCCGATCCCGGCTCCGGCCGGCGAGTGCGGGCCGGAAGGGGCGTGAGTGGTGGGGTCGGGCGAATCGCTGACGCGTAGCGGTCTGCGCGGCCGAGAGGCCGAACTCGAAGAACTTCAGGCACTGATCGCCTCGGTGGCCCGCACCGGAAGCGGCGGGCTGGCCCTGATCCAGGGGGAACCGGGCATCGGCAAGACCACGCTGCTCGCCGAGACCGTCACCAGGGCCGAGGCTGCGGGATTCTCCGTCGGCCTCGGCAAGGCCGACGAGCTGCACCACATCGTGCCCCTCTCGTCGTTGGCGGCCTGCGTCCTGCACGGCGACCAACCGCTGCTGTCCGACGACGCCTTCGCCGATCTCGCGCGCAATCAGGACCAGCGGATCTGGCTGGTGGAGCGCCTCGCGGAGGCGATCGAAGGCAGAGCCTGCAATTCGCCGGTGCTGATCGGCCTGGACGACGCGCAGTGGGCAGACCCGCTGAGCCGGTTTGCCCTGAAGCAGCTCCCGACACGCCTGAGGACCTCGCCGGTCCTGTGGATGCTGGCCGCGCGACCGGATGCCGCCGGGCCGGCGGAAGAGATCGTCGCGGCCGCGGCCGGCGGACTTCCGACGGTCGCTGTGCCCTTGGGGCCGCTGTCCGGCGCGGCCATCCGCCAGCTGGCCGCCGACACCTTGGGAGCGGCTGTCGACGAGCGGATACAGCACCTGCTCGACGGGGCCGGAGGGAACCCGTTCCTCGCGGTCGAGATGCTCGCGGGACTGGACGGCCCCGAGGCCTCGGGGGATCTCGTGCCCTCGACGCTCGTGCTGGGTGTGCGCGGCAGACTCAAATCCCTGCAGCCCAGCACCCTGCGCTTCCTTCAGATGGGAGCCGTGCTGGGGCGCAGGTTCGGCTTCCACGACGCCGCCGCGCTGTACGGCCGGCCGCCCGCCATGTTGATCTCGGCGCTCGAGGAGGCGGTGCGCTCCGGACTTCTGGACGACGACGGCGACCAGTTGGTCTTCCGACATGATCTGCTGCGCCAGGCCGTCTACGTCGACGTCCCGCCATCGGCACGGAAGGCTCTGCATCGGGAGGCTGCCGGCCACCTTGTGGCCGCGGGCCACCAGCCGATCGACGCGGTGCCGCACATCCTCAGGGGTGCTCTGCCCGGAGACGAGGAGGCCGTGGCGCTGCTGCGGCGAGCCGCCGAGAATGTGCTGCCGGTCACGCCGGGGCTCGCGGCCGACCTGATGACGCGTGCGCTTGAACTGGTGCCGCCCGCACGGCCTTTGAAGTTCGAGGTGGGTGAACAGGCGATCCTCTGCCTGACCCGGGCCGGCCGGAGTCGAGAGGCGCTGTCGATCGGTGACCGGCTGCTGGCCTGCCGACCGTCGCTGGAGGTGTTCAGCCGGCTGCAGGCCGCCCTCGGTGCGACGCTGTGGAACCTGGATCTCGCCGATGAGCTGCGCCGCCGGGCCGAATCCGCCCTCGCCGTCGGAGGCACCGCTCCGGAGGCCGGGGCGAGGCTGGCCGCCCTGCGGGCGCTGGCTCTGTCCCGGGGACAGGATCTCGCCGCGGCCCGTGAGGCCGGCGAGACCGCGCTGCGGGCCGCCACCGCGATCGGTGACCGGGAGGCGCACGTCCTGGCGCTGTCCGGGCTCGGCGAGATCGCGCAGAACGCGGGTGAGAACGCCGTCGCTCTGGAGCGCTTCGCCGCGCTCAGCACCATCGATTCCGCATTCCTTCCCGAAGAGATCGTCGCGCACCTGCACATGGACGACTTCGCGTCCGGCGGACGACTGCTCCTGCACGCGGCCGACAACGCCGGGACGATGCGCCAGGCGATGATGCTGTGGGCACAGGGCCAGCACGATCTGGGGCTCGGCCGGCTCGACGACGCCGACGCCGACTTCACGACCGTGGAGCGCCTGGAAGACGACGTACAGGTACCCGTCCAGCAGGTGAACGCTCGCGTGATCCGCTCCCGGATCGCCCTGCTGCGCGGCGACCGGGAAGCAGCGCGGGAACACCTGGCCGCGGCGCGGGAAAGACTGGTGGTCAAACCGAACCCGGGCAATACGGCCGCGGTGCGCTTCCTGGAAGCCGTCCACGCCGAGGCCGACGGAGACTTCGGGCTTGCCGTCGACAGGATCCGGCAGGTGCAGCGAGAAGGTGCCTTCATGCGTTGGCGGCTGTTGCGCGACTGGGTCGACTCCGCGATACGCATGGCCCTGCGCGGTGCGGATCAGGAGCTCGCCGAGGACCTGGCCGCACAGGCCGAGGCGCACGGCGCACGCAACCCCGCCACGCCGACCGCCACGGGCATCGCGGCCCAGGCCCTTGGGCTCGCCAAGAACGATCTCGCCCTCCTCGAACACTCCGTGGCACTGCTCAAGGCAAGCCCGCGCCCGCTGGTCCGCGCCGCAGCGTACGCCGATCTCGGACAGGCACTCCTCGCGGCGGGCCGAACACCTCAGGCAACGGCCGCCCTGACCCAGGCCCACGCCATGTTCGCCGAGTCAGGCGCCCACGCCGCGGCGGCCCGCCTGCGGTCTGGCCTGGACGGCGCGGGGGCCGGCAGCGGAAGGGCGGTGACCAGGCAGCGCCCCGTCCAGGGATGGGGCGCCCTCACGGCCTCGGAGAAGAAGGTCGCGCGCCTGATCGCCGAGGGCCACACCAACCGGTCGGCCGCCGACCTGCTCGTCGTCTCACCGCATACGGTCAACACACACCTGACCTCCGCCTTCCGCAAACTGGCGGTGAACTCCCGGGTCCAGCTCGCCAACGTGGTCATGGCCATGCCCGACGCTGACCGGTCCTGAGGATGATTGGTACGTTCACGCGATGCCCCTCCGCGCCTGAACCCACTTGGCTGGGACAGCGAACCCAATCGGAGGGCACCGTCATGCCACCTGTCCCCCCACCGCCGACCGTCGTGCTCGTACACGGGGCGTTCACCGATGCCTCGTCCTGGGCGGGGGTCATCAGCCTCCTTCACGCTGCCGGTTCGACCGTGCGCGCCCCGGCGAATCCGCTGCGCGGCCTGGCGCAGGACGCTGCCTGCATCAGGAGCGTGGTAGGCGACATCGGTGTCCCCGTCGTGCTGGTCGGCCACGGCTACGGCGGCGCGGTCATCACGCACGCCGCCACCGACGCCGACAATGTCGTGGCGCTGTGCTACGTCGCGGCGTTCGGCCTCGACGCCGGCGAGTGCGTCCTGGACGTCACAAGCCGGTTTCCCTCCATGCCGGCGGCCGACGCGATCTTCGCCGCCGACCTTCCGGCGCAGCTTCCCTGCGGCCCGGACAGCGAGCTCTACATCAGTGCGGAACGGTTCTCGGAGGTGTACGCCGCCGACCTGTCGCCCCATCTGAGGAATGTGATGTCCGTGGCCCAACGCCCGATCGCCCACAGCGCGCTGACCAGCAGATCGGGCGCGCCGGCATGGGCCGTAAAGCCGTCCTGGTACGCCATCGCGACCGCAGACCGGATGCTCAACCCCACCGCTCAGCGCTTCATGGCACAACGCATGGCGGCCACCGAACACCTGCTGCACGGCTCACACGCCGTCATGCTGTCGCAGCCCGACGCCGTGGTGGCGATGATTTTGGAAGCCGCCGGGCAGGGCATCGGTCGCGGCGACGGCAACGAGCTTCAACAGCCCGTCTGAGCAGGGGAAAGGGGTGGTCACACGTCTTCGTGCAGAGCCCGATAGCATGCGTCGGAGACGTCCCTCGGCAAAGGCATCAGCATGTTCTCACTGGCCAGACGGCCGGCGCGGCGGATCGACGCCGTCCTGACCGGAACCATCGCCCTGGCACTGGCCGCCACCGGGTGTGGTGGCGGAACCGGCACCGGGTCCGCCGCCAGCGAGGTCACGTCCATCACGGTGCTCGACTACTACACCGACGAATCCGAACACAGCCAATGGGGCGAGATACTCACCGCCTGCGGCAGGACCGCCGGTGTAAAGGTCGAGCAGACGAGCGTTCCGGCGGCGTCGCTCGTCCCCAGGGTCCTGCGGCAGGCGTCGTCGCGGACCCTTCCCGACCTGTTGATGCTGGACAACCCCGACCTGCAGCAGATCGCGCAGACCGGTGTGCTGACCCCGCTGGACCAGTACGGCATCGACTCCAGCGGCTTCGCCAAGGGCATCCTGTCGGCGGGCACCTACCAGGGAAAGGTGTACGGTCTCGCGCCCGACGTCAGCACGGTCGCCCTCTTCTACAACAAGGACATGCTCGCCAGGGCCGGTGTCGCCGTGCCGAGGAGCTGGGACGAGCTGAAGACCGCTTCGGCCAGGCTGACCCGTCCCGGGCGCTATGGCATGGCGGTCGACGCGAACGCCACTTTCGAGGGCAGCTGGCAGTTCCTGCCCTTCCTGTGGTCCAACGGCGGGGACGAGAAGCAACTGGACACCCCGCAGGCCGCGCAGGCACTCCAGCTGTGGGTCGACCTGGTGAAGAGCGGATCCATGTCGAAGTCGGTGCTGAACTGGACGCAGGCCGACGTCCACGACCAGTTCGCCACCGGAAAGACAGCCATGATGCTCAACGGTCCGTGGCGGATCCCGGCCCTGAACAAGGACGAGAACCTGCACTGGGGAGTGGCCCCCGTCCCCGTTCCCCGGACCGGGCAGACCCCGGTCACGCCGCTCGGCGGTGAGGTGTGGACTGTGCCGCAGAACTCTTCCAAGGCACGGCAGGAGAAGGCCGCCCAGGTCCTCGCCTGCCTGAACGACTCCTCCAGCATGCTCGCCCTGGCCAAGCAGCACTTCACCGTGCCCTCCCGCTCCACCGTGGCCTCCCAGTACGCCGAGCAGGTCCCGTCGATGGCTGCCTTCGTCGAGAGCGTGGAATCGGCGCGGCCCCGTACCGTCAAGCTCGGCGTCAAGTGGCCCAAGGCGGCGACCGGGATACACACCGCGATCCAGGCCGCGCTGACGGGCGAGCAGACACCGGAGCAAGCCCTCAGGCATGCCCAGCGGATCGCGACCAGTAACTGACCGGCTCATGCGCGTTTTGGGGGACGCCTGGCCCCGTGGATGTGCATCATGCCCGACGCGGCACACCTGCTGCTGCTCTTCGGCTGCCGATCACCCTGGTCATCTACCAGTACATCGGTGCGCACACGAACCAGTGGAACGCCATCATGGCCACCACAGTCATGACGTCCGTCCCAGCCGCCGTACTGCTCGTCGTCGCTCAGCGCTACGCCGCCGCCGGTGCCACCGGCGGAGCCATCAAGTGAGAGGCGCCTCAGGCCGTCACCCCCGACCGGTCTAGCGGATTCACGCGATGTGCCGGCCCGGGCCGGCTGGCACGGTGTTCCGGTAGGAACGGCGGGACTTCGGTGATCGGGCTGCCCGGTGACCGGATCCGAACCGCCTGTCGATGACGTCTCCAAGGGGCCGCATGTCCGTCGTCCTTTCCACCGCGGAACTGTCCGCAGCCGACCGCAGCGAGCGCTGGCATGAAGCGGTGTCCCGGACGTTCGTACCGCTCGATGTCAATATCCTGGAGGAAGATCCGTCACCAGGGAGGATCGTCACCCACCAATTGGGTGCCACACAGGTGTCGGACGTCCAGGCCGGCTCTCAAGAGGTGACGCGCAGCAAGCGCCTGATAGCCAGGGACGGGAAGGAATACCTCATCCTCACGCTTCAGCGCAGAGGAAGCGCCGTCAAGGAGCAGGACGGGAGAGAGTGCCTGATAGAGCCGGGAAATTTCTCCATCTCCGATTCGTCTCGCGTGTTCAGAAAGAAAGTTGAGGGCGATTTCCGCTTCACTTCCTTTCAGTTCCCTCGAAAGGAGCTTCGCGTGCGGGACGAAGACCTGCACGCGTTGACTGCGAGTGCGTTCTCGGGTCGTGACGGAGGTGCCGCACTGGTGGCGACCTATTTTGCGCGCATGGCGCGCGAGGCAGCGGACTTCGACGAAGTCGTCGGCCGCCAGTTCGTCGCCACCGGGCTCGACCTGCTGGCACTGGTCATCAACGAGCGGCGCGGCCGCTTCAGGCCTCAGGCTCCTGAGACCGCCACGGCCATGATGGTGCGAGTGAAGGACCACATCTTGCAGAACCTCTCCGACCCGCACCTGTCGCCCACCGCGATCGCCGCCGCTCACTTCATTTCGGTGCGCTACCTGCACAAGTTGTTCCAGCTGGAGGGAACCACCGTCGGGGAGTGGATCCGGGCGGAGCGACTGGAGCGGTGCCGTCGGGATCTTCTGCGGTCCCCGGCTCTGGGACTCGGGGTGGCGGCCGTCGCCCGACGCTGGGGGTTCGTGAGCCCCAGCCATTTCAGCCGTGTTTTCCGTGCCGCTTACGGCATAGCACCTCGCGACTGGCAGATTCACGGCCTGTCCGGTGAACGGCACGCCACTGAGTGACGATTTCTCGGCGGAACGATGCACGCGCAGCGGCTCATGGAGAGCCCACGCCGACCCACCGGAGCCGTCGGCCACGTAACCCCCGGTAGGACCGCACCCTCGCCTTGCGTTTCCTCATCTGCCGTTCCCTTCCATCGGGTTCGTCAGGAATGAACCAACGGGAACGTGGGCGACAAGCGCGGCATCAAATGTTCCCTCAGCGCCCTCGGGCCTTGGTCGTCCGGGCACCGCCCACTGGCTCGCCCGAACCGCAGGTCTTTCGGCCGCCCGTTCGCTCTGGCTGCGAAACGGGCCCGTTCAGCCGACCGACGGCGCGGATCGCCCGGGCCGATCTGCGCAACATTCCGCGTCCCTGAGCGGGGACACGGATATGCCTGAGCCCCCTGTGACCAGGGGGCTCAGGCATATCCGGTGTGCATCCCGCGGGGCAGGCGGCGCCTGCTCTCAGGACCGTGGCCTCGTCCAGGCCGGGTCGTCGGACGAGAGGCCGAGGAATACGATCAGCGTGTACCGGACACCGGTGGTCACCAGGCCGTCGGTGACCACGGCGGCGGCCACGGTGACCGCGACCAGCACCGTCTGCACGGCTGTGGCCGACTTCAGCAGGTTCCCGCGGTGCGTCGCGAACCGGGTGCCGAGCCTGCCCCCGGTGAGCGCGTCGACGAGGAACGCCGCCAGTGCGACGACGGAGGCGAGCGCGGACAGGTTCGCGGCACCCACCAGAGCGAGCCCCAAGAACACCACGTTGCCGGTCATGTCGGCGATGCACAACCACCGCGCCCCAGCCTTGACCGATCCGCTCTCCGAGCGACAACTCCGTGCGCCGAAAAGGGCCCGGACCCGGCGACGCTCGACTGCTGTGCCGTCACGCCATTTCGAGCCAAAGCGTCGGTGTATCCCAGCAGTGCACTGGATACGTTCCGACAGCGCACTGCCTTTCCCTGCGCTGTCGGGACAGCTCCGGTGCGCTCGTGGACAATTCCCGCCGCCCGCACGGCCCTAGCGTCGCAATTGGCGACTCCGCGGACCTCTACGTCTGCCGGGAGCCGCCTCACCTCGCCGGAAAGACCGGCGCACCACATCGACTCGGGAGATTCACATGTCCGACGCCGTCGCACCGGTCCAGCCGGTCCTGGAGCCCGCCGCAGCCGCGTTCGCCGAGGCCACGGCCAACCCGCCCTACCTCTTCGACCTGCCCCCGGCCGAAGGCCGCAAGGCGGTCGACGAGGTGCAGTCCGGCGAGGTCGAGAAGCCCGCGGTCGACGAGGAGTGGGTCACCGTCTCCGGTGGTCCGACGGGCAGTGTCCGGGCCCGCATCGTCAAGCCTGCCGGCGCCGAGGGCGTCCTGCCGGTGATCCTCTACATCCACGGCGCGGGCTGGGTGTTCGGCAACGCCCACACCCACGACCGTCTGGTGCGCGAGCTCGCCGTCGGCGCGGGCGCCGCCGTGGTCTTCCCCGAGTACGACCTGTCCCCCGAGGTCCGCTACCCGGTCGCCATCGAGCAGAACTACGCGGTCGCCAAGTGGGTCGTCGAGCAGGGCTCGTCCAAGGACCTGGACGGCTCCCGGCTGGCCGTGGCCGGCGACTCCGTGGGCGGCAACATGGCCGCCGCGCTCACCCTGATGGCCAAGGAACGCGGCGGGATCCCGCTGGTCCAGCAAGTGCTGTTCTACCCGGTGACCGACGCGAGCTTCGACACCGGCTCCTACCACCAGTTCGCCACCGGGTACTTCCTGCGCCGCGACGGCATGCAGTGGTTCTGGGACCAGTACACGACCGACGAGGCCGAGCGTGCCCAGATCACCGCGTCCCCGCTGCGCGCCACCACCGAGCAGCTCACCGGTCTGCCCCCGGCCCTGGTCATCACCGGCGAGGCCGACGTGCTCCGCGACGAGGGCGAGGCCTACGCCAACAAGCTGCGCGAGGCCGGCGTTCCGGTCACCGCCGTGCGCTTCCAGGGCGTCATCCACGACTTCGTGATGCTCAACGCGCTGCGCGGGACCCATGCCGCCGAGGCCGCCATCACGCTGGCCACCGGCGTCCTGCGCACGGCGCTCCACGCCGGCTGACACCGCGCACCGCGCTCACCTGCGTCCCGTCCCGAGGAGGTGACCGATCCGATCGGTACGGCGGTGCGAACGACGGGCTGACAAGACGACAGGCGGCATTGCGGCCGCGCGGAGGGACTTCCTGTACGGGGTCCGTCCGCGCGGCCCTTTCGTCTTGGCCCGACCCGGGATCCTGCCGTGGGGCCTGGTGCGTCGTGGCGAGCAGGACGGGCGCAGTACAGCCACCACATGGCGTAGGCGACAAGTACTCCGTCCGCCGCCAGCGCGTACAGCGAACCGGTGCCGTGATGCTGGTCGAAGGCGCCACGGACGGCGACGGTGGTGGCCGCGACGGGCTCTCTCCGACGACGATGAGGGTGAACTGCTCGTAGCACTGGGCGATATGACGCGGAGATCAGGGCATCATCCCCGCGGATTGCGCCCACACGGGAACAGACACCTCGGCCACCATCAGCACCACGATGCCGGGCAACCGCACCGATTCCGGCACGAACAGCAGTTCCACCCACCCGAGTTGGCACATCGCCACACCGGGGCGAAGCGTGGCGCGGTCCTGTGTCTGACGGAGTCGGACAGCGCGGCACGCAGCCACAGTGTGGCCAACTCCGCACGCAGCACGACGTACCCGAGCGTGATGACGCGCAGATCCCCGTCCTCGAACGCACGGCGCACACCGGCGGCGAGGACGAGTGACCCCGTGATCTGCACGAGCACCGCCAGTCGGTACGTGACGTCGTCCGGGTCCTAGGCGGACGCGAACCATCTGAAGTTCGTCCACGCCCACCAGATGGTGAAGAAGACCAGCGCGAAGCGCAGCACGCCACCGGCGAAGTCCCCCGCGTCAGCGTCCCGTGCAGGCTCGCGGACGACTGCGTCACCGCCACGACGAAGCACAGGTCGAAGAAGAGCTCCAGGGAAGTGGCGGACCGGTGCGGCTCGTCAGGGCTTCAACCCCCATGGTGCGCCAATGCCCGGCGACCGGGTTCGCCCGCATGGTCGAGGCGCGGCTCAGCGGAGGGCTCCCAGGGTCGCCTCGACGGTCCGGTGGAAGGTGGGATAGGTGTAGATCATGTTCCGAAGCCGGTCGACGGGCACCTCGGCATGGACGGCCACGTTCAGCCCGTACAGCACCTCGCCGCCCATCGGCCCCGCCGAGGTCCCCCCGATCAGCACGCCCCGGTCGGCGTCCTCGACGAGCTTGATGAACCCCTCGTCGCCCGGCCCGTGGATCCAGCCGCGCGTGGAGGAGGCGACGGTCACCACGCCGGTGCGCACGCGCAGCCCTTGCTCTCGCGCCTGTCGCTCCGTCAGGCCGACGGCCCCGATCTCCGGATCGGTGAACGTGACGCGAGGCAGCGCCCGGTAGTCGGCGGCGGGTCCGGGCTCTGCCCGTGAGGACGGTGACGCCGTCCGCGCGCAGCACCTGAGCGGCCAGTTCCCCTGCTTCCGGTTCCTCCTGCGACAGCAGTCGGGCCTGCCCCTCGACCACGGTGACCGCGCACTTGAAGCGGGCGAAGACCTGGGCGAGTTCGACGCCGGTGGCGCCCCCGCCGAGCACCACCATGGACGCCGGTAGTTCCTCGGCGGCCATGGCGTCCCGGTTGGTCCAGTACGGCATTCCCTCCAGACCCGGCACCGGGGGGATCCGGGGCCGGGTGCCGGTGGCCAGCACGACACCGCGCCGGGCCTCGAAGGTGCGGTCGCCGACCGTCACACGGCGCGGCCCGGCGAGGCGCCCCGTCCCCGGACGAGCCGCCCGCCTTTCGCCGTGAAGCGGTCTGCGGCCACCTTGTCGTTCCAGTCGTCGGTGGCCTCGTCACGGATCCGTCCGGCGACCCTGGCCCAGTCCGGAGTCACGACCGCTTCACCGGCCAGGGCGGGCGCCCGCCCCGCCTCGGCGAGCAGGTTCCCGGCCCGGATCATCATCTTGCTGGGCACGCACCCCCGTACGGACCGGCGAAGTGCGCTGGTGGGCGCCACCGCATGCGCTACCGGACAAGGCACCCCCCGACCGGGCACCTAGCGTCATCGGGGTACACACAGCACGGCACCGCAGGAGGCGGACCATGACCACCGAATTGCCAACCTCGCACAGCAGCCAGCCCCGGTTGCACCAGAAGGGCGAAGTGATCCAGAAGTTCGGGACCGTCAAGCAGTTCCCCATCGCCCTCACCCACGATGCGCGGATGTACTCCTGCCAGCGCCTGAACCAGGTCCTCGCGGACACGCAGATCCTCTACGGCCTCTACAAGAAGCATCACTGGCTGATGCGCGGTGCGACCTTCTACCAGCTGCATCTGGTCCTGGACAAGCACGCGAGCGAACAGCTCGACATCATCGACACCCTCGCCGAACGCGTCCAGTCCCTGGGCGGCGTCGCGGTGGGAGACCCGCGGCACGTCGCCGAAATCACCTCGATCCCGCGTCCCCCGGACGGCGTGGAGGAGGTGCCGGCCATGCTTTCCCGGCTGCTGGAGGCCCACGAGACGATCCTCGTCGACGCCCATGACGCGACCGCCCGGACCGCCGAGTTCGGGGATGACGGCACCATCGACCTGCTGGTCTCCCAGGTGATCCGGACCGGCGAACGGCAGGCGTGGTTCCTGGCCGAGCACCTGGTCGACACGCCGCTGGTCCGCGCCTGAGGAAGGCCGCGGCCCCGGTCCGTCCTGCGTGACCCGGGCACCTGCCGGGGCACGAACCGGCGCACACGCAGGACGCCCCATCGCCCGCATACGATGCAGCCAGGATCGAGACCCGTCGCCTTCGCGCCGGACGGAGCACTGCTTGCAGGGAGCGGATGATGGATCTGCGGCAGATGGAGGTCGTCGTCGCGGTGGCGGACACGGGCGGCTTCACTGCGGCGGCACGACGGCTGCACGTGGTCCAGTCCGCCGTGTCCGGCACGGTCCGCGCCCTCGAACGCGAACTGGGCACGCCCTTGTTCGACCGCACCACGCACCGCGTCGCCCTCACTCCGGCCGGCGAGGCGTTCGTCCCCGCCGCGCGCGCGACGCTCCGCGCCGCCGAACTGGCCCGGGAGGCCGTCGATGCCGTACGAGGGCAGCTGCGCGGGCGGGTGACGGTCGGCACGATGCAGGGGGTGTGGGCGGGACTCCACCACGCCTTGGCCGCGCTGCGTGCGGAGCATCCCGGCGTGGTCGTGCACCTGCGACAGGCGGCCGTCGCCGACATCCGGCAGGCGCTGCGTGAGGGCACGGTGGATCTGGCCGTGGTGGCGCTCGACCGCCAACAGCAGCGCGGGCTCACGACCCGGCTGCTCTCCCGCGAGGACATGGTGCTGCTGGCGGCGCCCCGGCGGGTGCTCGCCGGAGCGACACCGAACGGCGAGGTCCGGCTCGCCGACATCGCCCGGTTGCCGCTGGTGGACTTCACACCCGGCTGGGCCATCCGCTACGCGGTCGACCGGGCCTTCCGGGCCGCAGGCGTCGACCACGGCACGACGTTCGAGGTGAACGACATCGGCGCGGCAGCCGAACTGGTCCGCAACGACCTGGGCGTCTGCATCATGCCCAAGTCCATCGCGGACCGCTTCCCCGATCTGCCCCAGTACCGGTTCGACCGGCACGCCCCGAATTGGAAGATCATGGTGGTACGACCTCCCGGCGAGGCACCGCCGGCGGTCGCCGCGCTGCTGCAGCACATCACCTGACGGCAACTCATCGCGACCGGCGAGCACCACAACCCGCCGTTCGTGCCCTCCTCGCCGAACACGGTGCTCGGCTGCATGGCCGCGAAGGCAGAGAAGCTGATAGACCCACCGGGGTCGAGTCACCCCCGCGGGCGCCGGGGCGACTGGACAGCTTGGGTGTCGGCGAGGGTGAGGTCGGAGCTGCCTCCCCTGGCGCGGGGACGACGTGCAGGCCCGCTGCGTCCATTTGGCGCGGCCTGAGCTACCCCCGCGTCGATCCCGACGGCCGGCGCACCTGAACCCGACGAAGTCCTGCCGTCGATGCCCGTTCGGGCACCGTCGGTTGGTCAGGTGGCGGGTGCGAGGTAGGGGAAGAACGGCGTCGGCGGGGCATCGACGGCGTCCTTGCCCAGATCGATGCCCAGTGCGCTGTTGGTGGCGAGGGAGAACATGACCTCGCCGGCGTTGTCGTTGAGCGCCCGGCCGTTGAACCCCGCGAAACCGAACACCGCAGGGGTACCGATGGTGTAGGGAAGGATGTTCGGAAGAATGCGTCCGGCGACCGCTCGGCCGTAGGCACGCGGATCGGAAGTGGTGCCCCGCGCACCGACCACCGCGGCAACCCGATCGGTGATCTCCTGGGTGAACGCGGCGACGTCGTTCGCCGGGGCCGTCCGGTTCAAGCGCTCGGCGAGTTCGTCGTCGAACTGCACGAAGATCGGAGAGAGCATCGGAAGCCCGCACCTGTTGATGCGGAGCCAGCCGCCGGCGTCGGTGGCCAGCGTGGTGACCCCCCACACGCCGATCTCCTCACCACGCGTGAAGGGCAGCAGATCGGCGTCCGGTACCTCCAGGACGATCGATCGCACCTTCAGTCCCGAGAAGAGGCTCCTCACCGGTGAACCGTCCGGGGCGGGTACGTCGACGTCCGTGCCGTGCCGGAAGGCTCGGCCGACCGCCTGCACCACGCCAGGGTTCATCCAGAACGGGTCGCCGACGCGGCCGGTCCACACCCGCAGGTTCCCGTCGGTACCAAGAGCGTGCCCCGTCGTGCCTGTGAGCAGCACCGCGCCGTCCGCCGCGTCGTCGGCCGCGTCCGCGCCGACGAGCCTGCGCAGCTTCAGCGTTTGCGCCCCGTCCGTGTCAGGCGCCGCAAAACTGAAGCGGTAAGCCAGGTCCTCGACGGCGTCACCGGTACTGTCGATCTTGAACTCGTATCGCGCTTCGGGATGGAAGCCGCTCTGCGTCTCCCGGCCCGCGGCATCGGAGGACACGTTCATCACGAAGACCGTGCCGTGTTCGCCTCGGAACACGTACGTGTCGGAGATGTTCAGCCGGGCGTCGGCCCGGGCCGCGGGGGAATCAAGGTGATGGGACATGGCAGTGACTCCAGACGCTCTGTGACGACGGCCTGTTGAACTTGAACGCGTGATGTCGGTCGGCTCGTGGTGTCGTGACGATCGGAGACCGCTGGACGCTCGCCGGGTCGGGGTCAAGGGCGGGGCCGCAGCCGGTGTCGCGCGGCGGACAGTGTCACCTCGATGTCGTCGCTCCATGAGCAGGCTTCCAGCCACGCCAGGTAGCCACTCCGCGTGAAGACCAGGACCTCACCGGGGCCCTCGCCGGCCTCCATGACCCTCTGCGCTTCGGGCGCCACGACGCTGCCGGGGCCGACGGGCGCGGGCTCCACCTCGCTGGTGTCGAGTTCGAAGCAGGCAGTACCGCACCCGCATGTGCGGCGCGCTCGCACGCTGAGGCACGCCCCCGACGTTCCCGGCAGGGGTGCGGCATTCGGCCGGAGCCGGGCCCTTTGCAGGCGGTGCCGGCCGTTCAGGCGGTACCGGGCCGTTCGCCTTCCGTGGTCCGAGCGGTGGACGTGCCGTAGTCCACGTCCCACACCCAGACTCCGCCGACCTGCGTGCCGTCCCGGCCCAGGAGCTGTTTCAGGGTCTCGTAGAGAGGCGGAGCGTTGAACCCGGGCGCGAGCACGACGACCCCCGCCTTCCAGTACGTCAGGTCCTCCTCGGCTTCGGCCTTCTGCTGCGGGCCGATCTCCGGGACTTCCCCGCTCGTGTACACGGACCCGAGCAGCCGGTAGGTGGGGCGGGGGTCCGGATTGTAACCACCGGTGTGTTCGGGGCCGTTGGGCGCCATGAAGTAACCGCCCGGCATGGTGAAGGCCATCCGGGTCGCGGACTGCCAGTGCTGCGACTCGGTGGTGTAGGCGTGGGCGAGCGGTACGGGCACGAGGGTCTGGCCCTCGCCGACGTACTGGCGCCATGTCCCGTGGGCGATGAAGTCGGGCACGGGCGGCCGGACGTTCGTGGGGAACGGGGTGGGCACGATCGGCAGCAGGGCCGCGGCGACGGCGGCGAGCCCCCACGTCTTCAGCCGGAGATCGGACGTGGCCGCGAGGCGGTCCACCGCCAGCGCCACGAGCACACCCAGCACGGGTCCGCAGACCATGCCGAACCGGCTCTCGATGACCGACCCGAACAAGGGCAGCTCGGCGATCGGCCGCCACGGTCCGGACACGACGACGCCGGTGCCGGGGATCTCGATGCGTGACCCCATGGAGAGCACTGCCCCACCGATCGCGGTGCACACCAGTGCCTTCACCAGCGGCCGCCGCCACAGGCGGACGGCGATCGCGAGGGCGAGCGCGGCGAGCGGCCAGCCGTAGAAGGCGTTCTGTTCGAGGCGGTTCACGGCGAACCGGTCCGCGATCGCCTGGTCGCCGGCCAGCGCTCGTCCGGAGAACTGCAGGAAGGAGAGCGGGCTGTTGACGACGGGGCCGTGCGGCACGTCCGTGTAGCTGCCCGGTCCGAAGAACTGGAAGTACAAGGGCCCTGCGACCAGCGGCAGGGACACGGCGAGCGCGATCGGCAGACCCTTGCGAAGGGACTTCGCGGCGTCCCGCACGCGACCGCGGTCCGCGAGGGCGTACGCGATGGCGAACAGCAGCATCCCCACCGCGGCGATCAGCAGCACCTCCTCGCCGATGCAGATCTGATAGACGGTGAACAGACCGAGCAACGCTCCGTCCCGTACGACCCGGTCGCCCCGGCACAGACGGAGCACCCGGTCGACGATCAGCGGGATCATGAAGAGCGCCGTGAAGTTGAGGTGGGCGTTGCCGTGACTGATCACCGGCGGGGCGAAGGCGGCGACTGCCGCGCCGACCGCGGCCGCGGGACGGCTGCGCACCGACCACCGGCGCAGCACCCAGTACCACGCGATGCCCGTCGCCGCGAGGCCGTAAGTCAGCAGGAGCGCGTAGGTCGCGGTCGGCCCGAACGCCAGCGTGATCGGTGTGAGCGGCACGGTCAGGCCGAGCATGACGGTGTTGGCCATCAGGTTCACCCCGTCGGGGAACCCCTGGACGGTGGTGAAGAACGGGTTGTGGAGGTGCGCGACGTTCTCGGCGGCCATCGCGATGAACCACTCGGCCTGGTTCTGGTCCCCTCCCGAGTCGGTCAGGTACTGGTGGGCCAGGTCGGCCCACAGGTTCATGTAGAGGAGTTGGGCGGCGAGGAGGAAAAACGCGACGACGGTGATGTCGAAGGGCCGGACGGCACGGGCGATCGGCCCGGCGATGCGTCGGAGCCGGCCCGGTGGTCGTGGCCCGGCGGTGGTGGCGGGTTCGGCGGTCACCACGGAGGTCCGGTCCGGCTGTTGTTCAACGGTGGTCATCGGCTCCTGCTCCGAGTCAGTTCGCCCCGTCATAGGCGTTTTAGTCCCCCACGTCCGGCGTCGGACACCCTAGGCGGCGACCGGCGACGGATTGGCGAAGCGCGCCGTGGCGGTCACATCGTGTGCGCAGCCCGGCCACGCCGTGTCCGACGCCGCACCGGCTGAAGACCGGCGGACCGCTCAGCTCCGAGCAGCCCATGGCCGGCGGGCGCACGAGGCGGGTCTACAAGGCAACGGATGCAGGGAGGCGGGCGATGGAGGAGGACCGGCAGGCGTTGCGGGAGCCGGCCCGCAAAGCCCTCGGCGACGACGCCCCGTGGGGGGCTGTCACCGACAGGCACCGGCCGGCCTGCAACGGTCTCAAGATCCTCAACCGGCTGCGGGAGCGTGGATACGAACCCGGCCACCTTGCGCGGCACGAGAGGCGACCGGCGCGCCACGGGCTCGGATTCGGCATGGCGGCAACGGACCTGGTCCGGAGGACCGCCCGTCACCTGCCGGGCCGGGAGTCGGGCGCCGGCTTCTCGCCGGGTCAGTGCGGCTCGGCGCGCTCCCAGGTCAGCACGCCCGTGCGCGGTCTGCCCTGGACGCTCAGGGGCTCGGGTGGCTCCAGTTCGAGCGTGCTCCCGTCCAGTCGCGCCACCCTGGTCTGCCCGTCGCCCATCCAGTTCGGGTACAGGCACAGGGTGACCTCGTGTACGACGCTGTTGCCGTCCGGGACCCGGAAGGTGCCGGTGCGGGCCAGGTAGTGGCGGACCGCTTCGGCCGGCTCCTGCTCAGTTCCGTACTCCTGCCGCCCCTCCGCGAACAGCGGCCGGTCCGGGGGCGTGATCTGGGCGGGCATGTACTCGTCGGCGGTGTACATGATGAGGCCGAGCGGGTGTTCACCGTAGGGCCGCACCACCTCCCCGTCGTCCACGGCGGTGGCCTCGTAGGAGACAGGACGCCGTGGCCGTCGCGCGCAGCGCCGAGCCGTATCCGTTGCCGGCCCTTGGGCCGGTGGCCGCAGGCGGTGAACATCTGCGGCCGGGTCAGGGTGAGTTGGACCGGGCGTCCGGTCACCCGGGCGGTCGGCACCGCCAGGACGACGTGCGACCACACCCGCAGACCGGCTCCGAATCCTCCTCCGGCGAAGGGCGCCGTCACATGGACGGGCTCCTCGGGGATATCGCGGCGACGGTGTTCTCGTATGCCCCGCAGCGGCAGATGTCTCCGCTCATGTACTCACGGATCTCCTCGGGCGTTCCGGTCCGGCCCTCGGCCATGTCGTTGACCCGCAGTGTGAACTCCGCCTGGGGAACGGCCCGTGTTCCGCCAGGCTTTGCCCGCATCGTCATGGCACCTCGGTTTCCGGCGCCCCCCGCCTGTCCACGGGTCTCGGCACACCGCCCACCGGCGGTGGGACGCGCTCCCCCGCCCCTGTGCGCGACCACGGCATTCGGTGACCAGCTGTTTCTCGTTCCACCGTACGAGTCCCGACAGCACACCGCATCGGCATGTCAAGGGGGCCCGGTAACCGCCCGCTTGCCGGCGCGTCCGCAGTCGGGGTGACGGAGAGCGTCGCGGGGGGACGCGGTGACGGGAACGATCCAGGTGTGAGTACTGCACGTGTGCACGGCCCGTCGGATGAGAGAGGTGACCGCACGCTCACCACGGACCGTATCCGGTCCCGACTCCTCACACTTCCTGCCGCGGGAAAGAGAACCGAGACTGGAACATGGCTCCCGAGCACCTGCGAGCACCTCGCCGGTCGGCGTCGTCACATGCCCAGGCTACTGTCCAGTAGGGGCCACGCGCCTCATACATAGGTCTGGGTAGCATGCGCAGCGTCATTGATGAGAAGGAGCGAACGGTTGTGACCAGCCAATCAGCCCCCTCGCTCCGATCGCGGTACGTGGAACAAGCCGCGTCGGATCTTGAGGCAAATCGCCGTCGGCAACATGAACTGACCCAGAAGATCACGGTGTTGAAGCAGGAGGAAGCACTCCTGGTCGACATCCTGACCCTCGCCGAACGCTACGAGGGCTTGGCGGACGCGTCGCCGCCGCCTGAGCAGACGCAGAGCGGGCCCGTACTCGGGCATGGAACACAAACACGTGAAAACACGTCTCCTGTGTCGACAGGAACATCACGCCGGACGCCCTCGCAGGCGACCCGACGCACGAGCACGACGCAGTCCGGCGCGAAGGGGAAGTCGCGCCGGCCTCTGCTCGGAGACGTCCTGATGGATCTGCTCGGGGCCCACACGGAACCTCGTCCGGCGAAGGAGCTGCGGGACGAGATCCTGGAGAAGTACCCGGACCGTGCGCCGACACCTCAGGTCGTGCGGAACACCATCGAGTCCCTGGTCGCCAAGGGCCGCGTTCAGCGTCACAAGCAGCAGCGATCGGTGAGGTACACCCTCGTCCAGCCCGCGGAGCCAAACGCCTCCAGCACGGGGGAGGAAGCCGACTGACCGGACATGGTCGATCTTTGTGCGCGACGAAGAGGTGCCCCGTCGGGCGGACCGGGCGGGGCACGTCGGATTCGGGTGACCACACACTCCGTACGAATGTTTTGGTTTGCAACGCAATTACAAGTCGGCGTATCGCCTTTCGTGGCTGTCGCACGGCTCGATCTCGTCCCGATCTGCGGCGAACTGCTCCCAACCGTCATTTTCGTGTTCCGGGCGCGAACCGGAGAGCAGCGAACAGGCCTCGTCCGTATCCGTGTTGAGCCACTTACACTGTGGCCATGGCAGACGTGACGCATATCAAGCCTCTGAATCGTGACGAGGAGGCCTTCCTGCGAGCACTCGGCAGAGTGATGACTCTTCTGCCGCGCCTGATCGACGCGGACATGCTCGACGAACATCCGATTTCCGGCACCGAGTACATGGTTTTGGTGCACCTCTCCGAGGTGACGCGCAACCGGATGCGGATGAGTGAACTCGCCAACCTGTGCGGGCTCTCATTGAGCGGGATGACCCGAGTTGTCAACCGGCTCGAGTCGCAGTCGCTGGTCCTGCGGGAGAAGGCGCCCGACGACAGACGTGCGTGGCTCGCCGTCCTGACGGACGCCGGGCTGACGCAGCTGGAGCAGGCTTGGCCCACCAACCTCGCGAGCATGCGGCGCCACGTCTTTTCGCGTCTGGACGGCTGTGACGTCGGCGCAGCCGTGGAAGTGCTGGAGCGCATAGCGCCACAGTGATGTCCTGCGGCGGCGCCCCTGCCGTGAGGCGCACCGTGCCGACGCGCGCCCCTCGCTCTGACACGGGGGTCCGGACGCGAAACGGTGCACACCGTGCGCGGATGCAGCATGGTCGCGGCCTCCTGGGCGGCTCGGGGCGCCTTCGTCGCCGCCTCTGCCGCCGCCTTGGCCGCTCGTCGGCCGGCCCGCCGGGCAAGCATGCGTATCCCGGCTACCGGCTCCGGCGGAAAGACCCCGAGCTGATCAAGCATCGTGACGTCGTCACGCACCGCCCCCGTGCCGGATCACCTTGCCGTCCCGCAGGTCGAGCACAGGATCTGCCCGAAGTCGATCTCCCGCCCGGCAGGCGGCACGACCTGGTCCACGGCGCCTTCCTCGAACAGCACGAACGCGCCGCTGCCCTTGCAGATGACGGTCACGCCCTCCTGCGGACCGGGATAATCGACGGGGCGAGGTTATGTGTGCCGGCAAACAGCACATACGACCAGCCGTTACACGGTCCGCGTCACATCCGCAATGTTGACGCGTCGAGGGAGTCGTTGAGCCTCGTGCACCCACTGCTTTGCTGGATTGCCAGGCACAGCTCCGCGTGTCCGGTCTCACCCATGGTCACGCACCTGCGCTCGGGGACTCATAGGCCCAGGTCGAGCGCGAGGCACGAGAAGTGGTTCCACGAGCCTTCGGGGTTGTAGGCGTTGGCGGCCCCACCGTTCGGCCCGGCCGTCTCTTCCTCGACCATCTGGTGAAACTGGATGCGCTCCGGCAGCTTGCCGAATCGCGCATGCCGTACCGCCGCCGCTGCCGCGTCCGACTCAGGGTGAGTGTCCACGGTGACTTCCTTCCGCCGTAGCGAACCGGCCCGTCCGGCGCCGGCAGCCCCACATTGCATCACCCGAGCGTCACCAGTCAAGGGGGTTACGGAGATGTGCCGATCACACATCTCTGAGTAAGGTGGGCTTCGGCTCCCCGCTCGGAGGATCCACATCACGACCGGACAGGGCCCCTCACCACCTGCGCTCACGCGAGCAGGACCAAAGTCGTTACAGAAAACATGACTCCTTTCAGGCTCCTGCACGTGTGAAAACCAAGCGCCTCAGTTACATGCCGCCTCAAAGCACATGTCTCAGGCCCGCATACCCGCAGAGACGACACAACCCCTTCCCGCGGCGCGCGCCATGGCGCTGGGCGCCACGCTGCCCGCTGCGGGGGTGGTCCCGGCCGCGGCCGGGACCACCCCCAGCGCCAGGCATCAACCTGCACTTCGCAGAACGGGCTTGTCCGGCCGGCGGGTTCACGTCTGTGGCATGCGGCACTCGGACGTACGGCAGGCGTCGCACGACACGAGAAGGGGGAGCTGCGCGTCTGCGCAGGGATCGTCGGACGAAGCCGTCACGAACGGCGCTGCCGGAGACGATCGGGTGCGCGTTCGGCGGACAGGCCGGCCCGTCCGGCCCGCCCACCCAGCACACCGACACTCCTCAAGATCAACTGGAGGGGAACGAACGGAGCGCGGCCACGCTGCGCCGAACCGTCTGCGTGTGCCCGAAGAGCCCGGGAAGCCCGCCGGTGTGAAGGAACACGGTGCGCTGGTCCGGCCGGATCTCGCCGTCACGCACGGCGGCCATCAGGCCCGCCATGGCCCGCCCGCTGTAAGTGGGATCCAGGACGATGCCCTCCGCTCGCGCAGTCGCGTTCAGAGCTTCCATGACGGGCTCGTGCAGCACTCCGTAGCCAGGGCCGACCTGGTCGAGGCGGACGCGCAGCGACGAGGCCGTGACGCTGCGGCCGGTGACCTCGGCGGCCAGCGCGGCGACCACCTCGGCCGGTTCCGCCACAGCCCCGCAGTCGACGCCGAGCACACGTTCCTCGCCGAGGGCGCCGACGAGCCCGGCCATGGTGCCGCCGGAGCCGAGCGCCACGACCACGTGGTCCACTTCGGGCAGTTGCGAACGGATCTCGTCGCCGCCTTCGACATACCCTCGCGCACCCAGGGGGCTCGACCCGCCGAAGGGAATCGCGTAGGGGCGCGCACCGCTCCCGCGAAGCTGCTCGCACACGTCCGATGCGACAGCGCCCATGGCACTGGGGTCCGTCTCGCCGGACCAGTGGACGGTGGCCCCGAAAAGGCTGTCGAGCACGAGGTTTCCGGAGCCGGCCGCCGCGCTGTCGGGCGTCCCGGGGAACACCAGGACCACGTTCATCCCCAGGCGCGCGCCGGCGGCCGCGGTCAGACGGGCATGATTGCTCTGCGCCGCACCGGTCGTGACCAGCGTGTCCGCTCCGGCGGCGAGGGCCTGCCCCACCGTCCATTCCAGCTTCCGTACCTTGTTTCCCCCACCGCCGAGACCGGTCAGATCGTCCCGCTTGACCCAGAGTTCACCACCGTTCAGGCCGAGCGCTGCCGCCAGGCGAGGCATGGGTTCCATCGGTGTCGGCCATGTGGAAAGGGAGGCCTTGGCGCTCATGAATTCTCCAACGAAGGTACTCGTCCGCAATACGACACAAGAGACACGGGAAGGGAGGGACGTGCTGGACGACAGGCGCACCGCCCGGGTACCACAGGGACGTGTCTTCCTCGGGGAGGAACGTACCGTGCTACTGCGGGACGAGCACGGCCGTCACTCTACTTCCCGGCCCGGGGCGGCCGACGTACGTCCACACGACGATGGCTGCGATCGCGCACCTCATCATGCTGCTGCTCAGCGAACCGTCAGGATCCGAGCGCGGGATACAGATGAACACTTGTGCGACCGGCGGGCGGCACACACCCGCCGACCGCGGAGGCGGCGCGATTCACCTTCGGGCCGGGTCACACCTTCATATGTGTCGTGCCGACCGGCCTGAGGTGTGAACCTCGGAGTCGGCCTGCCACATGCCGCAGACGTCGGGGTCCGCTCGTCGTCACGGAGGTCGTCGTCGTCCACCGGCGCCCGCACCCTCGGTGCCGTGTCGACCCTCGTCCGAGTTGCGTCCTCACACAGGGCAAGTTAGCGTTACGGACAGTAATAAGCCAGTCGGGTCGCGTGAGCGCCTCGATGTCACGCGACTACACGCTCGAAGCCGAGCTCGAGTCGGTTCACCTGCCATGCAGCG
The DNA here is from genome assembly GCF_055584385.1 of Streptomyces sp. NPDC104096. NCBI lineage: Bacteria > Bacillati > Actinomycetota > Actinomycetes > Kitasatosporales > Streptomycetaceae > Streptomyces > Streptomyces sp. NPDC104096. The sequence goes on along the minus strand of NZ_JBVJMD010000024.1, from coordinate 46,479 downwards.
ACTCGGTGTGCGCAGAATTCAGTTCGCGCCAATGAGTGGAAAGCTCGCCGATGAGGAGGGAACTCGTCGAGCAGGCGTTTTCTCCGCGCACTCCGCGTCTCCGGATCAAGGCTTGAATGCAGGGAGATCTGTGATGCCTGAATTTCTCCGCCCGTACTCCCGCAGAAATTTCCTCGCCGCATCGGCCACCACTTTGACCGTGGCGGCGACCGGGACTCTCGGACCGCGTTTCTGGGAATATGCAGGCAAGCCGGTCTCGGCGAGTGAGCGGCAGAGCATCCGTCCCTTCCGCGTCAACATCCCACAGCAGGATCTGACAGATCTGCGCCGCCGGATCATGGCGACGCGCTGGCCCGACCGAGAAACGGTCCAGGACAGCTCCCAAGGCGTCCAGCTCGCCAGGATGAAGGAACTCGCCCAGTACTGGGGCACGAAGTACAACTGGCGGAACATCGAGGAGGCGCTCAACGCCCTGCCGCAGTACCTGACCGAGATCGACGGCCTGGACATACATTTCATCCACGTTCCCTCCCGCCACCCGAACGCCCTGCCGATCATCCTGACCCACGGCTGGCCCGGCTCCGTCCTGGAGTTCCTGAAGGTCATCGGGCCGCTCAGCGACCCCACGGCCCACGGAGGCCGCGCCGAGGACGCCTTCCACCTCGTCATCCCGTCGATGCCCGGCTACGGATTCTCGGAGCGGCCGACGACCACCGGATGGAACCCGGACCGCATCGCCCGGGCCTGGGCCGTGCTGATGGACCGCCTGGGGTACAAGCACTACGTCTCCCAGGGCGGCGACTGGGGTGCCGTGATATCGGACAAGATGGCCGTACAGCGGCCTCCGGGACTTCTCGGGATCCACGTCAACTTCCCGGCCACCGTGCCTCCGGACATCGCGGAGAAACTCGCCTGCGGCGACCCGGTACCGGCCGGTCTCGGTCCCGACGAAAAGGCGGCCTACAACAAGCTCGCCGATTTCTACAAGACCGGATCCGGCTACTCGGCCATGATGGTCACCCGCCCTCAGACCGAGGGGTACGGACTGACGGACTCGCCCGCCGGACTGGCCGCCTGGATGTACGACAAATTCGCGGCATGGACGTACAGTGGCGGCCATCCCGAGCGTGTGCTCACCAAGGACGAGATGCTCGACGACATCACCCTCTACTGGGTGACGAACACAGCGGTCTCCTCGTCTCGGCTCTACTGGGAGAACAACGCCAACAACTTCAACGCCGTCTCGGTGTCCCTCCCGGCCGCCATCACGGTGTTCCCCGGCGAAATCTACCAGGCCCCGCGCAGTTGGGCGTCACGCGCCTACCACGACCTCTTCTACTTCCACAAGGCACGCAGCGGCGGCCACTTCGCGGCCTGGGAAGCCCCGGACATCTTCACGGACGAACTCCGCGCCGCGTTCTCGTCACTGCGCAAGCAGCAGCGCGCAGGAAAGTAGCTGCCGCCGAACGGCGAGGCCCGTGACACCCGTCGGTGCGTCGTCGGCCGACGGGTGTCGTCGCCCTGCCCCGGCGGACCGAGGTCGCTCGGCCGGCCCGTCCCGGCTTCAACACCTGGGTTCGATCTGCGGCGTCCGCCGCCGGACAGTGCGTCAGGCCGACGGCCACAGCATGACGACCAGAATGCCGTATATGCCGAATCAGGTGGTAATAGATCACTTGTCTGAACCATGACGTCGACTATGGACAGTCACCGCGCCATCGGGTGCGGTGATCCGGAATTGCCTGACGGGAGCGTCTGCGACCACCGCATCCGCCTTCCGCAGTCACATGACGGAGGAGTTTCCCATAATCACCAGGCGTACTTTCAACAGAGCCGCCGGCGTCGGTACCGGCGCGGCCGCGGCCTCACTGGCCGGACTCCGGGCACACGCGGGGGGCGCGGCCCCCGACCCCTCCGGGAGTGGCACCCCGGTCCCCAGCGTTCCCCCGGTGGCCCCGGGCGCCCACACCTCCTTCCCCACGCTGAAGCATGCGCGGGCGGGCGTGCTGGACATCGGTTACGCCGAGGCGGGCCCCGCGCACGGACCCGTCGTCATCTGCCTGCACGGCTGGCCCTACGACATCCACAGCTTCGTCGACGTCGCGCCGCTGCTCGCGGCGCAGGGGTACCGGGTCATCGTCCCCTACCTGCGCGGCCACGGGAGCACGCGGTTCCTCTCGGCCAAGACGTTCCGCAACGCCCAGCAGTCGGCGGTTGCGCTCGACATCGTCGCGCTGATGGACACCCTGCACATCCACAGAGCCCTTCTCGCCGGATTCGACTGGGGCTCACGCACCGCCGACATCATCGCGGCCCTGTGGCCGGAGCGCGTCAAGGGACTGGTGTCCGTGAGCGGATATCTCATCACCAACGTCGAGGCGCAGAAGAAGCCCCTGCCCCCGAAGGCCGAGTACACCTGGTGGTACCAGTACTACTTCAGCACCGAGCGAGGGCGTCTCGCCATGGAGAACAAGAAGTACCGGAACGATCTGTGCCGTCTCGTCTGGGACACCGTCTCTCCGACCTGGCACTTCTCCGACGCCACGTTCGAGCGGACGGCCGCCGCGTTCCAGAACCCCGACTACGCGGCCATCGTGATCCACAACTACCGCTGGCGCCTGGGGCTCGCCGACGGCGAACGCAGGTACGACCGCTACGAGAAGGTGCTCGCCACGCGCCCCGTCATCACCGTGCCGACGATAACGATCGACCCCGAACGCGACCCGTTCACCGCGCCGGGCAACGGGGCCTCCTACCGCGACCGCTTCACCGGCGAGTACGCCCACCGCACGCTCGCCGGCATCGGCCACAACCTGCCGCAGGAGGCCCCCACCGCCTTCGCCCAGGCCGTCGTCGACGTCGACCACCTCGACGACCGATCCGAAGCCGGACAACACGGCGCGTAGGAGCACCACTCACGAGGTCCGCCGCACTTCTTCGCAGGGCGATGCCCGCCCGCTCCCCCTGTACTCGTACTCCTTCGACCGGAACCCCGACCGGAGCCGGCTGTTCACCGGTCATCCGGAGATCCTGGACCACCTGCGGGACGTGACCCGGCGCCGTCGGCTCGTCGACCGGGTACGGTTCGGCCGGAAGGTCACCGGCGCCCGGTGGATCGGAGCGGACGCCCGCCGGGAGGTGACCACCTCGACCGGCGAGCGCCGTCCCCGGTGCCTGATCTGCGCGGCCGCCGTCGACCGGGTCGCGGCACTCACCGTCTTCCAGCGCACACCACCGTGGTTCACCCGGCACCGCGATCGCCTTCCGGCAGCGGACCCGCCGCATCCGGATGGCCGACTGCGTGCTGTCCCGGACTCGAGACCGGCGTTCCGTCCCGGTTCGGGTCCTCCCGCAGCCACCGGGAGTGGTGCCGCGCCGCCCAGGACCTGCTGACGAACCCCGTGCGCATCCCGCGTCTGGCCTCGGGGTCCTGGTACGCCTTGCGCATGTGCCCGATCAGGACAGCGGCGATCGCCCAGGCGAGGCAGTCGTGGACGAAGATGGCACTGGTGCGGGAGACGGCCGGCAGGAAGCCCAGGAACCACATGAGCAGACCGGTGAACATCATGACCAGCACGGCACCTGCGATCCACCCCGCGTAGATCTTCTGGCCCGCGTTGAACTTGCCGGCCGGGCGCGCCTCGGGTGCCTTCCGCCGTCGGCGGACGGCCCGCAGCCACTGGCGGTCGTAGACCGCGAAGCGGTTCAGTCTGCGCAGGTCGGCCCGGAACTCCCTGGAGAGCAGACCCAGGAGGAAGGGAACCGGCAGGCAGATGCCCGACCACTCGTGCACGGCGGCCACCAGATGGCGGCGGCCGACGAGTTGGGCCAGCGGGCCGAAGTACAGACAGGCTGCTGTGACCAGGACCAACAGCATGAGCCAGCCGGTCGCGCGGTGGACCATCCGTTCGGCGGGGGTGAACCGGCGGACCCTCCCGGGCCCTTCAGGCCGCTTCATCGTCCCGGTCGGCGTCGTCGAGCCAGCCGTCGACCGCATATCCGCGTTCCTCCCAGAAACCGGGGACGACCCTGTCGGTGACCGTGATGCCGGACAGCCACTTGGCCGACTTGTAGAAGTACATGGGAGCCACGAAGAGACGCACCGGTCCCCCATGCTCATGCGTGATGGGCTTGTCCTGCATGGTGAGTGCCACCAGGACATCCGAGCGACGCGCCTGCTCCAGGGTGAGGCTCTCGGTGTAGGCGCCGTCGAAGCAGGAGAACCGGACGGCGGCGCCTTCGGAGCGCACTCCTGCGGCGGCAAGAAGGTCCGCGAGCCTCACACCTTCGAAGGGTGTGTCGTCCACGCGCCACCCGTCGGTGCACTGGACGTCGGCGACGACGCGCGTCTGACTCATCCGCCGCAGTTCGGAGAGCGTGTAGGTTCCCGGCCGGTCGACCAGGCCGTCGATCCGCAGCTCGTAGTTCGTCGCGTCCTTGTGCGGCACCGAACCGACCACGCTGTAGTAGCGGAAGCCGCCCGGGTTGGGGAGCAGGCCGGTCAGCCCGGTCGCGTCGACCTGCGAGGCGGCTCCCAGGAACCCCTCCCACCCACGCTGCAGATAGGGAGCGGAGGCCAGGCCGGCGGCACCCGCGGCGAGCATCCCCAGCATCGCCCGCCGCCCCACAGGTGCGCCGTCCGTGTTCCGCTTCGATCGCTCGACCATGTCCTGTCCTCTTTCGGGGCGGTGACTCCACAGACAGGGAACGCCCGTACGCGATGTGTCGTCGGGGCACCAGTGGAGCAAGGCGCGGCCAGAACCGGCCCTCCACCGCGTCACCTGTTCAACCGGTGACGATAGTGGCACGACCCCCGTGCACCGTCAACGGCGGCCGGGCCCACGAGCGAAACCACCACCCGCGCCGGGCCGGAGATCCGCTCGGCGCCTTGCCATCCCGCACGTCACTGGCCAGAATGGTGATGTGAATCACGAGCATGCCTTCGTCTGCGGCAACGCGGCCCTCGACTTCGCCGCGACGCTGCGCGCGCGGCGTACGGTGCGATTCGAGATGTTCGCGACTCCGGACCGGCTGGACGCCTGGTTCGTGGAGTGCGGACTCGTCGACACCATCACGCCCAGCGACGAAGCCGGCGTCGAGCGAGCCAAGACCCTGCGGGAGGCGATCTACGAACTCGTCACGGCCCGCTGCCGGGGAGAGGAGTACGGCGACGGGGCGCTGAACATCCTCAACGCCGCCGCACGCAGGCTCCCGGCGACACCGCAGCTCACCCGGACCGGGCGCTGGACCGAGGCGACCACGGACCAGGCGTTGTCCACCGTCGCCCGGCTCGCCGTCGACCTGCTCAGCGGTCCGGAGGTGCCGCTGTTGAAGGAGTGCGGCAACCCCGAGTGCACACGTGTCTACGTGGACCGCTCACGGGGCACACGGCGCCGGTGGTGCGGCATGGACTCCTGCGGCAACAAGTTCAAGGCCGCCGCCTATCGCGCCCGGAAGCAGAGCGCTCCCCAGACGGCCGCTTCCTGAGCTGAGCCACCACCCGGGGCTCAGAAGCGGGCGGTGCCCCGCCGCTCCCCCACGGGCGGCGGGCCACCGGCGGACCCGTCCGGCCCGCTCCGTGCTCCCAGTCGGAGATGTGGCCGGCACCCGCGGCACCACCGTGAATCGCGCGGTCACCAAAGAGCGGCGCGGTCTTGCCGGGTGACGTGCGCACTCGGTCGCCGCCCTCCTCGCCGCCGGCAGGTCCAGCTCCGCCAGCCGGGCCGTGGCCGGGACCGTCCCGGGCGCGGCGGGCAGGCTCACCCGCTGAGCGTCGGACGTCGCACGGGCGGCTCCGGGCCTGATGGCGGAGAACGCCCGGTCGGCGAGCGCCCTGGCTCCCCACTCCCTGGCCGCCCGCACGGACAGGGCGGGCGTGGAGCAAGACCCGGCGCTGTCACGAACGCCGGCCGGAGCCGGGTCCTCCGCCGCGACGCCCACGGTCCGGGCGGGGCGATCAGTCCCGGCGGAGGATCACGTCGAATACGGTGCGGAAGAACGCGTCCACGGCCGCCGCCGACCTGTCGGCCCGTACGGCGATCAGCGTCCCTTCCCAGGCGCTGAGGACGAACAGCGCGGTGGCCCCGACGTCGAGATCACCACGCAGGTCACCGGCCTCCTGGGCTTCGACGAGCACCTGCCGGATCTGCGCCGCCCACCCGTCGAATCCCTGCTTGACCGCGGCCCGGATCTCCTCGTTGTGGTCCGCGAGCTCGGCACCGAGGTTGCCGACCAGGCATCCGCGCACGAACCCGTTCTCGACCGTGTCGCGGCTCAGGAACTCGAAGTGTGCCCGAAGCCGCTCCAGCGGGGGCCGGCCCGGCGTCGTGAGCATCTCGAAGCGCAGGGTGGCCGTGTACCGGGCCAGCGCCTCCAGGGCGCTCTCCTCCTTGCTGGAGAAGTGGTTGTAGAACGAGCCCTTGGGAACACCGGCGGTCTTGGTGATGTCACTGACGCCGGTGGCGTTGAAGCCCTGTGCATGGAATCGCTGGAGGGCCGCCTGCGCGATCTCCTCCCGCTTGGACACTCGTCCCATCGTCCCGCTTTCCGTCGAACACGCCCCGGCACCCAGCGGAGCGCCCGCCGCTCCTTCGCACGTACGTGTGACCCAGGGGGCCGCCACGCATGAGCCGGATGAGCGGGAAGCATTCCAGTGAAAATGACCGCCCATATTGTAGTCAACCCACAGGTAAGGGTCCAGAGACCCCCTCCACCCGGCGGCCCGAAAGCCCCCGACAATACCGTCGCGGTCGCCCCTGCCGCAGGCTGCGGCCGTCCCCACCACAGGCTGAGCCCTTCCCGCGTGCCGCGGTGCACTCGCTGTCCACAACGGGTGCACCGCGGCACACCTGGCGCGGGACCAAAGCCCGTCGGGATGAGTTAGTCTTTTTAAGACGACCGGTCATTTTGAAGACTGTCATCCCTGCCGGGGACGAGTGCGGCGCCGGCACGGTGCGCCGCAACGTCACCGCTGTCGACGCCGCACCCGGCCCGACCCGCGCAGGCAACACCACACAAAGGAGCGACCATGTCCACATACCGGGCCTTCGAGGCAACCGGTGTCCGCAACCTGCAGCTGGTCGAGCGCGAGCTGACCGACCCCGCGCCGGGGCAGGTGCGCCTGCGCGTGGAGGCCTGCGGTGTGTGCCACACCGACGTCCTCGCGGTGGAGGGACTGCGCAGCGACCCCTCGCGACCCGTCGTTCCAGGGCATGAGGTCGTCGGCGTCATCGACGCCGTGGGAGCGGGCGTCACCACCTGGCAGGCCGGCGACCGTGTCGGCGTCGGCTTCCTGCACGGCCAGTGCTGGGAATGCGAATCGTGCCGCCGGGGCGACTTCGTGAACTGCCTGAACCAGGAGCAGACGGGGACCACGGTCGACGGCGGTTACGCGGAGGTGCTCTACGCCCGGGCCAGCGGGCTGGTACGGATTCCCGACGGCATCTCGGCGATCGACGCCGCTCCGCTGCTGTGCGCCGGACTGACCACGTTCATGGCCCTCCAGCAGGGTCCGACCAGGGCCGGCGCCCTGGTCGCCGTACAGGGCATCGGCGGCCTCGGACACCTGGCCCTGCAGTACGCGCGCAGCCTCGGCTACCGGGTCGCCGCCATCGCGCGCGGCAAGGAGAAGGAGTCGTACGCACGGCAGTTGGGCGCCCACGAGTACATCGACGGCGACGACGACCCCGCAGCCGCGCTCAGCGCCCTGGGCGGCGCCTCCGTCATCGTCGCCACCGCGTCCAGCGGCACCTCGATGAACCCGCTGGTCCGCGGCCTCGCCCCGAACGGCAGGCTCGTCGTCGTCGGTGCCGCACCCGACCCGCTGACCGTCGCCACCCCCGACCTGATCTTCGGCACGCGCTCCGTCGTCGGCAGCCTGACCGGTTCGTCCATCCAGAACGAGGACAACCTCGCGTTCAGCCTCGCCCACGGCATCCGCCCCAGTGTCGAGGTCATGCCTTTCACCCGGGCACCGGAGGCGTACGGGCACATGCTGTCCGGCCGGGCCCGCTTCCGCGTCGTCCTCGACACGGCCGCCTGAGCCTCGGCGGTACCGGGCCGGACGATCTCACCCGGCACCGCCCTTGCCGACTCCGCCACGTCTGTCGTGCCCTGGGCGGTCCAGGGCACGACAGACGTGGCGCAGAACCGTGTGATGCACCCCTGGCGGCTCGGGCCGGACATCGGATGCCCAGGGGCTTCGGCTTCCGTGACCCGTCCGGACGCTTCCTTCTCTGATACGTATTCGCTCACCGAGTCACCTATGCATGTTCAGGTTTCCCGCGCGGCGATACGGCCGGCCGGAAGCGAACATGTGACCGGCCGGTCGCCCGGCTCCGGATATCTCCTCACGAAAGGGCGCCGACCATCGGCTCCTTCCGAGGTGGGGGCCGAAGAAGGACCGTACGACCGTCGTTTTCCGCAGCGGGACGCCACCTACACTGTGCCGCATGGCAGACGCGAAGAATATCCAGCCCCTCAAGCCCGACGAGGAGGCCTTCCTACGGGCGCTGGGCAGAGTAATGACGCTCTTGCCTCGAGTCGTCGACGCGGACATGCTGGAAGAACATTCGATTTCCACTGTTGAGTACATGGTGTTGGTACACCTCTCCGAGGTGCCGTACAACCAGATGCGAATGAGTGAGCTCGCAAATATGTGTGGGATGTCGCTGAGCGGCATGACCCGCGTGGTCAACCGGCTCGAGTCCCAATCCCTGGTGCTGCGGGAGAAGGACCCCGACGACCGCCGGGCGTGGCTGGCCGTCCTCACCAGCGCCGGATGGACCCAGCTGAAGCAGGCCTGGCCGACCAACCTCGCGAGTGTGCGGCGCCATGTCTTCTCGCACCTTGAGGGCTGCGACATCGCCGCGGCAGCGAAGGTGCTGGAGCGCATAGCGCCCTGCTGACGCCGTGCGGTCCCCGCCCCGGATCGCCGCGGGACGCCGTCCTGCGGTCTTTTGCACGGGGACGCGTTCGCGGGGCGCGCGCAGCCGCCGGGTCGGGTCACGGGTCCGGCGAAGCCGCGCCGACCGGACGACGTACCCCTCGCTCCCGGCGCACACGTCGTCACCCGTCGGCTGCCGCCACCTCCGTGACGAGCCACTCGGCGACCTGTACCGCCGTCGGCATCGCAGCCGCCTCCTCGCGGAGGCGCGACGCCGCAGCGGTGAACCGCGCGTCGGCCAACAGGGCGCAGAGCCCGGCGGCGATCGTCGCGGGATCCCGCTCTCCGGCAGGCAGCACGATGCCCGCACCGGCCGCCGCCAGGCGCTCCGCCCACCGCAGCTGCGCGGGTGATTCGGGCACCACGACGGCGGGGACACCGCGTGCCGCGGCGGCGAAGGTGATGTCAGGACCTCCGTGGTGGAGCACCGCGGTGACGTCCTCCAGTGCTTCGGCGACCGCGGTGCCCGGCACGAGTCGTATCCCCTCCGTCTCCCCTTCGAGGACATCGACCCTCCTGCCCTTCGCGGCCACCAGCAGGTCGACGTCGAGCGCACTCAACGCCTTGAGCACGGGGCCGAGCTCCAGTGACGTCACCGCCTCGGCGCCGAAGCCGACCAGCACCTTCGGCCGGCCCGTGCCCGGGTCTCGGCGTGCTCGTGGTTGCGGCACCGGTCCCAGGCAGGGCTCCGCGCGCATGGCCACATGGTGAGGGGACGACGGCGGCCCCTCCTCGTGCCGCAGGGTCGGCGGGGACAGGTGCAGCAGCCAGCGTCCGGACGGCGTCCGCGCGGGGGGCTGGAGTCCGCGGTCGAGGTAACGCGAACGCACCGTTGCCGTGAGCGCGTCGAGTTCCTCCGGCTCCGGCACAGGACCGGTGACCGCCACGGCGCACGGCACCTTGTGTGCGCTCGCGACCAGTGGCCCCACCAGATCGCACTGCTCGGAGACGATCAGATCGGGCGCCCACGGCCCGGCCCGGTCCACGGCCTCGTCCGCCATGAGGTCCACACGTGCGCCGGCGAAGTACTCCGCCATGACGTCCGTCGTCGGGGCGAACAGGATGTCCACACCGATACGACGGGCGACTTCGGCCGTCACCTCGTGCGTGGTGGGGCCGAAGAGCATCAGCTCGAAGCTGTCCGGCTCCAGCCAGGGCGCCGCTTCCACGGCCGTCGCGAAGGCTACGGTGTGCCCGTTCTCGCGCAACGCTCGGGCGAGCGGCAGCAGGGGGGCGAGGCGTTCGGGGAGCGGGTTGCTGAAGAAGAGGATGCGCACGGCGGGGAGTCCTGACTCGACGTCGCCAGAAGCCGCTCTGGCGGATTGCCGCCCATGACAGACGTCATGACATACCGCGCTGTATGTCGATGAGGCGGTGACATCTGGAACATACCTATTATTTACTTGCTCCGTCAAATATCTTGCTTCGGTGAGCAAGGGCAGGGCCCGCGCGGACCTTTCACTGCGCAGGTGCGCCCGTACCGTCCGCCGGGAAGAAGGTGCTCCGTTCCCGGCGGACGGCCGGTGCGGTGCGGGTCACTCGGCGGCGCTCAGGCCGTTCACCTCCGCCGCAGGAGCTCTGCCGCCCGTTCCCCGACGGCATGACGGTGGCAGGGTCGGCCGTGCTCGCCGGGCCACCACGCTGCGCGAGGCACTCCGGGACCCGGGCGGCCGTGGCACTCCACAGGATCTGTGCCGGCCCGGGCTTCCTCATCGCCGCGCAGACGTCGTCGTCGGTCCGACCCTGTGGCGGGCACATCAGGACCGGGGTGCGCCCCGCGATCCGTCGCGCATCACGCTGAACAGAGGATATTTCTTCGCATATGCCCTCGCCGTCCTGCTCCGTCGGGATCTTTTGGGACCACGTGCGGTTACCGATCTCTTGCCTCTCCACGGCCATCCGCCGGGTGCTGCACGCGCCGGTGCGAGGATCGTGTCGATCACCGCGCCGAACGGGGAGTTCCGGGCCGTACGGCGACGGAGGGGACGGTTCGCCATCGGGCGCCGGCCCGACCGGCCAGGACGGAGCGTCGGCGTGCGACGGTTCGTGTGGGGGAGATTTCGAAGTTCGGTCCCGGAACGATATTCGACGCCACGGCGGCGGAGCGGTACGGCTGGATCGACCGGGCGCTGCCGGATGCCGAACTGAACGCCTACGTGGACCGCCTCGCCACACGCATCGCCTCGTTCGACCACAGGCCGCCGGCCGAGGTGAAGGCGTTGATCAGGTGAGCGTCATCGCGCCTGCCTTTCCGCGGTGGTCGATGCGCACGGGGCCTCCGGTTCCGGATGGAGGCGCCCGCGCCGATCGCGGGCGGTGTCGGTGCCCGCGCCACGCCGTCGCGTCCGCGCAGCGCCCGGGTGGGTCGTATCGGGGCGGGCAGCTCACGTCGGCCACTCGGCCAGGCGGCGGCCGAGGTCGAGTTCCACGCCGTCGGGCTTCTGCAGCCCACGCTCGAACAGGGAACGCACGCGGTGGGCGTTCTCGGGGCGTCCGGCGGACTGAAAATAGGCCGTGAGGCTGGCGGCGTGGGATCCGTCCGTCGGCATCGACTCGGCGTCCACCAGAGCCTTGGTGCCGGTGACGGCGATCTTGTCGAAGCCCGCGACGCGGCGGGCGAAGGTGTCGACGAACCGCTCCAGTTCGCCTTCCGGGAGAACGCGGTTGACATAGCCGTACTCCGCCGCGAGGTCCGCGGGGAAATCGTCGGCTCCCAGCAGGATCTCGAGAGCGCGCCCCCGGCCCACCAGGTGAGGCAGCCGACCGCTGGGGTTTCCGCCGGGAACCGATCCGACGCCCACTTCGAACTGTCCGAGGACGGCGTTCGGCCCGGCGAAGCGGATGTCCGTCGCCAGGGCGAACTCGCTGCCGGCACCCCGGGCGCGGCCGTTGATCTCGCTGATGGTGACGGCGGGCACCTTGGCCAGCCGGTACATGTTGTCGGCGTAGGGATGCAGCCCCGAGGGGGCCGGCTTCATGGCGGCCACGCGGGTGCGGTCCGAGAGGAAGTCCCAGTGCGCCATGAAGAAGTCCGGGTTGGCGCTGCGGAAGACGACGACGGTCAGGTCCGGGGCCTGCTCGATGCGGGTGACCAGCTCCGCGAGCTGCTCGACGGTGTCGGGGTCGATCAGGTTGATCTCTCCGTTGGAGAAGGTGACCCTCCAGTAGGACGGGCCGGCCTCTTCGACGGCGAACTGCTCAGGGGTGCTCATGCGGGATTGCTCCTTGCGGTGACGAGGGTTCTTCGCGCCAATGCACGGTTTCGGGTGGAAGTCCGTGCGGGAACGCGGTGACCGCCGGATGCCTGCGGGTGTCGGCCGCGGCGCGGCCCGGGCGGGTGGTTCCGCCTCCGAAGGCCTGGATCCTGAAACCTGTTTCCCAACCTAGCATCTGAATTGGAAAAACCATCTCAGGGGTAGAATGGTCCTATGACGAACAGGAGCCCTCATCTCGGCGCGGAGGGGACGCGTTGTTCGATCGGTCGCGCACTGGAGGTGGCCGGCGACCGGTGGAGTCTGCTGATACTGCGCGAGGCGTTGCAGGGAGCGAGCCGTTTCTCGGACTTCAGGGAGCGGCTGCACGTGGCGAGCGATGTCCTCACGCATCGGCTCGGCGCCCTGGTGGACAGCGGGGTCCTGGACAAACGGCCCTACCGGGAGGCGGGCAGCCGCTCGCGCATGGCCTACCACCTGACCCCCGCCGGCCGTGACCTCATGGTGGTCTTCGGCGCCCTCCAGCAATGGGGCGACCAGCACTGTCCACACCCCGACGGCCCGCTGGTCCGCCGGGCCAGCAGGACGGAGGGCCACGCCCTGCGAGTCGCCTTCGTCGACGAGGACGGACGGGAGATCCCGCTGACGGACGTCGACCTCGGCGCACCGGTCGACGCGCCCCCCGCCCAGCCCTGAACCTGGCGCATACGTCCGGCGCACAGGAAGTTCCTGTGCGCCGTGGCTCCGGCGCACCTCCGAGCGACGATCGGTTCTGACCGGCGCGGCAGTCCAGCAGGGCGATCCGGACACGGTTGTCGAGTTCGAGCTTGGTCAGCACGTGGGAGACGTGCGCTTTGACCGTCGGGACGCTCAGGTACGGCCCGGCCGCGATCCGAGCGTTCGTCTTCCCCTCCGCGACAGCGAGGGAGACCTCGCTGTCGCGGGCCCCGAGCCGGTCGAGGAGTTCCCGCACGCCGCGCGCGTCCTGTCCGCGCGCGTCCTGTCCGCCCGCACCCGGCGACTGCCGTCCGGCCCCGGGGTGCGGTGCCTCCTGGTCCTCGGCAGGCGCCCCCGCGACGGTGTCGACGAGCCGGCGCAGAGCACCCGGGAAGGCGCGAGCCTACAGGCGAAACGTCACCTGGTTGTCGGCCTGCCGTGCCGACGCCGACCGGGCAGTGGGGCCGGGGCGCCGGCTCCGCGTCGCGGGGAGGGGCGCGGTAGCCGCGGCGGCCGGCCCGTCGTCGCCCGGTTCTGCGTCGGCGCAGGCGACGTGACCGTCCGGCCGATCTCGCCGTCGGGCCGCCGCTCCACGACAGCCGTGCAGCCGTGCAGCCGTACCAGAGGTTCCGGCTGCGCCGCGCGCTGCGTCCGCCGTCCGAGTCCGCTTACGCGGCGGCCTCCTCGATGACTTTGAGAAACTCGTCCGTGGTGAAGATCGCGTGGGCGTACTGAGGGCCGTTGATGTCGAACGTCGCCTTCATCTCCTCCCACGAGAAGGCGGCGATGGCGTCACGGATGAGCGTCACGTGATACCCCAGCTCCTGGCCGAAGCGGGCTGTGGTGTCGACACACGTGTTGGCCTTCATGCCGATGATCACGATCTTCTGGACGTGGTGCTGCTTCAGCATCATGTCCAGTTCCGTGTTCGCGAAGCCACTCGACGACCAGTGCTGCCGCATGACCAGCTCGTTCTCCTGGGGCACGAAGTCCGGATGCCACTCGGCGCCCCAGCTGCCGGCCGCGAAGATCTGCCGCTGGACGACACGCCGCTGGGTCGGGGACAGGTGGTCCCACGTCTCGTAGTCTCCCGGCGCCGTCTGGTGATGGGGCACGATGAACACCTGGAAACCACGCGCACGGGCGGCCGCGAGCACCGCCCGCATGTGGTCGAGAAGTTTGACTTCCTCCGCGACCTCCTTGACCTGCGGCCAAACCTTTCCGCCCTCCGACAGGAAGTCGTTGTACGGATCGATGATCAGCAGGGCAGTGCTTTCGGGAGAATATGTCACATCATGGGCGTTCATCGCTCCTCGGTTCTTCCCCTGGCGAACGCGGGACCTGGCGACGCATCCACCCTGGAACATCCCGCCGCCTTCAAGGCGACGATCCCCGGGCGCGCCAGCCCTGGGGATCGTGCTCCCGCGGAACAACGCCGCTCCACCGTCTCCGCGACTCGGTGTCGGGCGACCGCCCTCACCTTGCCGGCTCGCCCCTCGGGCCCACCGCCGGTGGGGCAGGGGGATTCCGCGACCGTCGCCACCACGCTCTCACGCTCCCGTTGCGCATGCATCTCGGCCGTGCGGGCCCGCTCCCGCGCGGACGAGGAGTTCCCGCGGAGAGCGCATCCGCACTCGTCACGTGGAGAGCCCGCCTCGAGCCGAGCGCCGCTCGACCATATCGAGACATGTCGATGACGACGTGTCTCGATGCGGACGTGCGTCGGTGCCGAGGCTGTGTCCGCACCCCGCGCCGATGAGCCGAACGGTCCCTACGACGCGGCCGGGGTGGCGGCCGCCGCCACTGCCACCAGCAGGAGCACGACCGGCACCGTGGCAGCGCCACGAGCGGCGCTGTCCCCGTAGTCGCCCCACTTCACGTGGTGACCGATCGCCGCGAGGAGCGGTACGGCCATCCCGACGGCGGCCGCGATGCCCAGCGGCTGCTACCAGATGCCCGCCACCAAGCCCGCCGCCGCGGCCACTTCGACGAGGCCGACGAAGCGGACGAGCGCGGAGCCCGTTCTCCAACCGGTCCGCCAGGCGCGTCATACCGCTGCCCGTCATTTCGGCCGCGACGGCCGGATCGCCCATGCGCGTCTGCCGGCCGGGAGCCTCGGAGAGGTGGACCGGAGCCAGGTATTCGATCAAGGAGAGCCGCTGCTCCGCATCGTGTCGGCGTCGACGGCGCGGGCCACGGCGTGGATGACACGACCGAGGGACGGCACCACGGCTTCCTCGTCCGCGGTCAGCGGTTGCCGTGTCGGCCCGGCGGGACCCGGCTGCTGCGCCTCGGTCGCCACGAATTCATGGTGGGTGCCCGACAAAGTGACCCGCCAGGATTGCCAGGGTGAGAGTCGGGCCGAGCTCGCGTGAAAACGGCGTACTCCCACCGGCCATGGAACTCGCCGTGGCGGTCGGTTGCGTCGCACAGGGACGGCGACCGGGCAGGGGCCCACCGCCGTGCCCTGGCGAGCATGTGCGACCGGCGGACTCCCGCAGCGCTGTCCGCCGTCGGCCGGAAGCCACCCGGTCGCGCCCGTGCGGCGGGTTCCCGCCACGGATCTCGCGGCCCGCCGGGGGGGCGGGCCGTCGATGTGCGTTCGTTACGCGGCACGCAGCGGAGCGAGCGCCTTGCTCCAGGCCAGAACCTGGTCCAGGGTGGTGTTCAGGGCCTCGACCTGGAAGTCGCCGGGCTTGAACACGCTGAAGTTCTCGAAGTCGTGGAACAACGAGAGCGACACCTGCGAACGCACGTCCGCCATCTGCAGCTCACCCGCGATCAGGCGCAGGTGCTCGACGGCGCGGGCGCCGCCCAGGCCGCCGTAGCCGACGAACGCGACGGCCTTGTTGTTCCACTCCGCGTACAGGTAGTCGATGGCGTTCTTCAGGGCGCCGGACGTGGAGTGGTTGTACTCGGGCGTCACCATGACGAAGCCGTCGAACGAGGCGATCTTGTTCGCCCACTTCTGCGTGTGCGGCTGGGAGTACTGGCCGAGCGAGGGCGGGAGCACCTCGTCGAGGTGGGGGAGCTTGTAGTCGAGGAGGTCGACCACCTCGAACTCCGCGTCGGTCCGCTTCGAGGCGACATCGTGCACCCAGCGGGCGACAGCCTCTCCGTTGCGGCCGGGGCGGGTGCTGCCGAGGATGATTCCGATCTTGGTCACGCTGAACCCTTCGTGGAAAAGATCCCGTGTCCGTTCCGGGCATGGATACAACCCTGGAAACCGGATCGGGATATACTTGCTTCGACAAGCAACTTAACATAAGAACTTGCTTCGTCAAGCAATCGCTGGATGACGGGCGGTCCACGGGCGGCAGGTCCCGCCCGCGCCTCGCATTCGGCCCGTCGGCCGGCCCACGAGGCTGCCGGGCAGGTCCGAGGGGCGGAAGGGATCAACGCCGACGGCCCGGCCGGGCCGTCCCACAGGGAAAGGACCGCAGGGCTCGAACGAGAACTGCAGCAGACCGGGGAGCCGGGCCGCTCGGTCGGCAGACGTGCTTCCCACCGCACACACGTGAGGTATGCCCCATGACACGCAAGCCCACCCCGCCCCCGGACGCGCCGCGACCGCTCACCGCCGACGAGGATGCCGTCGTCCGCGCCCTCCCCTCCGTCCTCTACGCCCTGCCGCGTGCCATCGACGCCCAGATGCAGCGAGAGCAGCAGTTGTCGAATACGGAGTACCTGTCCCTGATGTACCTGTCGGAGGCCCCTGATCGACAGCTGCGCATGCACGAGCTCGCCAGTGCCATCGAGATGTCACTCAGCGGTACGACCCGTATCGTGCACCGGCTGGAGAGCGAGGGCTTCATCGAGCGGCTGCGGTGCGAGCGGGACGGCCGCAGCTGGCACGCCTCGCTGACCGACGCCGGACTCACCCGGCTGGAAGAGGCCTGGCCCACCAATCTGGACGCGATCCGCCGCCACTTCCTCGACCACCTCAAGGAACTGGACCTGAAGAAGCTCGCGGCCGCCTTGCGCAACGTCGCCACCTGAGCGCCGCACGCGGCTACGACCCACTTCCCCGGCGAACGGCCGTCGTGACGGCACGAGGCACGGGTGACGCCTGCCCCGACGGCGCCACCCTGGAGTCACCTGTGGCCGTCCAGGCCGCAGCGAGCCGCCAACGCCCGGTGACGCCTACCACGAACCCGTGCCGTTCGAGCAGCTCCCGGGCGGCGTGTGAACCGGTCCGGCACCGAACCCGGGCGGCACCGGGCGCCCGCGTGCCGCGTGGAGCCCGTGCGCCCCGCCGATACCGGCGATCGCCGCACCGACCGTCGTGAAGCCGACGGTCGAGCGGCGGGACGAGGGACGAGAGCGCACGGTCTGGACAGACCGGTCTGCTCGGTGTGGGCGCAGCGGCTGGCGGCGTGACCGGGCCGCCCGACCCCGAACTTCATGCGTGAGGAGCGCGTCGGCCTCGGACTACTCCCGCCGACGCCTGTGATGCGCGGCGCGACGACCACGCGTGATGAGCTGCTGCGACTTACCTCACCTCATCCGGTCTCGCATCCATCAGACAGATCTGTCTAACATGAAGGCGTTCGTTTCGCCCTATTCGGAAAGTGACCCATGAGCCGCGCATCCACCACGCGTCAGCCCTCGTCTCCGGGCACCCCGGCCAGGCCGTCTCCCGCTCACGCGGCCACACGGCGCCGAACCCTGAACCTGGGGCCCAAGTCCTCCATCGCCCTGCTGGCATCGATCCTCATATCGCTGCTGGCGTCGTCGAGCGCACCGACCCCCCTCTACGCGATCTACCAGCAGCACTGGGGCTTCTCCCCCATCACCGTCACCATCGTCTTCGGCACGTACGCGGTGGCCGTGCTGGTCTCGCTCCTGGTCTTCGGCAGGGTCTCCGACAAGGTGGGCAGACGCCCGGTGCTTCTGATGGCCCTGCTCGTACAGGTGGTGGCCATGGTCGTGTTCATCACCGCAGGTGACGTGAGCACGCTGCTGGTCGGCCGTGTCCTGCAGGGAGTGAGCACCGGGGCGGCCGTCGGGGCGATCGGCGCCGGGATGCTCGACATCGACGCGCGCAAGGGCAGCCTGCTCAACTCCTTCGCACCCACGATGGGGACCGCGAGCGGCGCCATCGCCTCCGGACTGATCGTGCAGTACCTGCCGGCCCCCACCCATCTCATCTATGCCGTGCTTCTCGGTGTCTTCGTCGTGCAGGCGCTGGCCGTGCTCGCCCTCAACGAGACGGTGACGCGCAAGCCGGGTGCGCTGTCCAGCCTGGTTCCCGAGTTCAAGCTGCCCAGGTCGGCCCGCGCGTCGGTGGCCATCGCCACGCCCGTGATCTTCGCGGTGTGGGCGCTGGCCGGCCTGTACGGCGCCCTGGGACCGGCCATCACCCGGACCCTGGTGCGCTCCGACTCGGTGGTGTGGGGCGGACTGCCCCTGTTCGTCATCTCGTGCTGCGCCGGCCTGGCCGTCCTGCTGGTGCGCAGCGCCGGAACGCGGACCATGATGCTGATCAGCATCGGCACACTGGTCGTCGGCGTGACGATCACCCTGGTGTCCATCGGCTCGGGCACCGGCGGTACGGCCTCCGTGATCGGTTTCTTCGTGGGCGGCGCGATCTCCGGCGTCGGCTTCGGCAGCGGCTTCCAGGGCGGCATCAGGCTGGTCATCCCGCAGGTGCAGCCGCAAGAACGCGCCGGAGTCCTCTCCCTCCTGTACGTCGTGTGCTACGTGGGCCTGGGTGTGCCGGCCGTGATCGCCGGCGCTCTGATCGTGCACGGCGGCGGACTGATCCAGACGTCCAGGGAGTACGGCATCGCCGTCATCGTGCTGGCTCTCGCGGCTCTGACCGGACTGCTGCTCAGCGGCCACCGGGTGGAATCGGCGCAGCGAGTGTCGGTGATCCGCTCGCAGGACTTCGTCTCCGAGGAAGCGCCTGTGGCCCAGGCCTCAAAGGTGTGACGAAGCTCTGCGGAGTTAGAATGAACAGATCTGTCTGCGAGGGAATGACCATGGCGACCAGGACCGGGACCAAGGCGTCCGCACGCGAGCGGCTGCTCGAAGCAGCCAACGAGCTCTTCTACGGTGAAGGCGTGCAGACCGTCGGCATCGACCGTGTCATCGAACACGCCGGAGTCGCCAAGGCGTCCCTCTACAACACCTTCGGGAGCAAGGAAGGCCTCGTCTGCGCGTACCTCGACCTGCGGTACGTACGCATGAAGGACCGGATCACCCGGACCCTGACGCGCTATCGCACGCCGCGTGAGCAGCTGCTCGGCGTCTTCGACGCGCTGGGCGAGGCGATCACCGACCCCGAGTACAACGGCTGTGCGTTCGTGCGGGCCACCGCCGAGACGGCCGAGGACAGCTCGATCCGCCAGGTCGCCGACAATTACCGTCTCTGGATGCGTGGCCTGTTCACGGAATTGGCCACGGCCTCCGGATTCACCGCCCCCGATACGCTGGCCCGCCAGCTCCACCTGCTGTACGACGGCGCGGGGCAGTCGGCCCGGATGGACCGTGATCCGTCCGCCGCCACGACCGCTCGCGCCGCGGCGGCCATCCTGCTCGACGCGGCGGCGCGAGCGGACGGTACGCCGGCTTCGTAGGCGCTCGCGGTGCCCTAGAGATCCGAGCGGCTGAACGATCACGGCCGGCGCCGTCCTGGAACCCACTCCTGCGCATCGCCGAATTCAGCTGCGCCCGACCGTGCTCGGCGCCTCCCGGGCCCGTGCCTCCTCACGTGGGCGCGGCTGCCGCGCCCAGGCCGCCTCGCCCCGGGCCGGCGTCGCCGACTCGGTGTCGTCGCGGGCTTCGGCACGTATCGCCTGGCACTCCTCAAAGGCGGGCCGTGCGGCAGCGGCGTCCAGTCCGCCCAGTCCCCGTGCGAAGGCCTCCACGACGTGTTCAGCCCGCGTCCGCAGTCCGACGACCGTCAGCGCGGCGCCCCGCACGGGCGCGATCTCCGTCGCCCGGATCCACGTCTCTCGCCGTGATCAGACGCATGCAGTCCTCGGTGAGGGCGAGCGCCCGACCGGGGTCGGCCGCGAGCCGCGGTTCGGACGCATCACCGCCCACCTCGGAGGCGAGAGCCCAGCCGGATCCCTCACCGAATTCGAGCAGACGGCCATCCGGTTCCCCCGGAGGCTCAACCGTCCGTGCGGCAGCAGACGGTGCCGGGCTGCGCCCACGTCGGCCAGAGGCCCGCGGACGGCACGCGCATGAATGCCCGTCAGACAGCTCACGCGAGGTGTCGCACGCACCGGCCGGCGGAGGTGCACCACACAGCAGACCTCCGGTCACGGCATCGACCGTATCGGCCCTCGCCGTCGGCAACTCGCGGCGGCCGAGCAAGCGTACGACAACGTCACCTCCTTGACTGGTTACGCGCACGATGCCATGATCGCCATCACGTCACCGGCTCAACCGGTGACTCACGAGGCGCGAACCTCCCGTCCACGAACAGAGAAGCGAACATGGATCTGAAACTCGAAGTTGTGGTTCTGCCCGTCTCCGACGTCGACCGGGCCAAGGCCTTCTACGAGAAAGCGGGCTTCCGGCTCGACGTCGACCACGTCGCCGACGACAGCTACCGCGTGGTGCATCTGACGCCCCCCGGATCATCGTGCTCGATCCTCTTCGGCACCGGTGTCACCACGGCCGCACCGGGTTCGGTGCAGGGACTGCACCTCATCGTGTCGGACATCGAGGCGGCCCACGCCGAACTCGTCGACCGCGGCATCGAGATGGGCGGGATTTTCCACGACGCGGGCGGAGTGTTCCACCGCGGCACCGAAGAGGGAAGGGTCAGCGGCCCGCACCCGGAGCGCGCCAGCTACGGCTCGTTCGCCGCGTTCAGCGACCCGGACGGCAACGGGTGGGTGCTGCAGGAGATCACGACGCGGCTCCCCGGCCGGTGAACCGCGTCCGTCGACCGGACACGGCTCGAGGACACGTGAGGTCCGGCCGACTCTCGTGCGCGGAGGCCTGAACCTCCTTGAACGACAGGAGCAATGATGAACGAGTCCGTACGCGCCTACGACGTGGTCGTCATAGGCGCGGGCCCGGTCGGTGAGAACGTCGCCGACCGGGCCCGCGCCGCCGGGCTCAGCACCGCGATCGTGGAGCGCGAACCGCTCGGCGGCGAATGCTCGTCCTGGGCCCGTGAACCCAGCAAGGCGCCGCTTCGGCCGGCGCCGACGCGCGCCGCGCCCCGGGCCCGGTCGCTGCCGCGCGAGGACCTCTGGATGTCGACGCGGTCCTCGCGCACCGCGACCGGACGGCCGCCCACTGGAGGGACGAGGACCAGGTCGACCGGCTCGACTCGGTCTCCGTCGACCTCGTACGCGGCCACGGCCGGCCCACCGGACCGCGGCAGGTGCCGGTGCGGACCCTGGACGGAGGCACCGTCCGGCTGACCGCGCGGCACGCCGCCGCGCCCGTCGCCGCGTGCCGCAGGGCCGTGCGGACGATCGCCCTTCGCCGCCGCCGGGCGTCACAGGGGCGGCCTCCGGCAGACCTGCTGGGCGCCAGGACGGCGGCGTGCGGCATCTGCGTGGCGCGGGTCACGACGGGCCACCTCGCTCAATTGGTTCATCAAGTATTTGACTTGTGGTCGATGCGCCGGGCGGGCGGCGGAATCCCGACCGGGACGAAGCGCCGTGAGCACGGCGGCCACCCCGGAATGGGCGAGTCATGAAGCGGCCCGTCACCCACTCGCAAGGAACGGGCGGACGGGCGGACCGGCCCGACAGCGGACACGCCCTCAACCCCTAACGCCCAGCACCTCACCTATTTAATTGACACGTCAAGCATCTATGGAGATACTTGTTTCGTCAATCAATAACTTCCGAGTGGCCTGCGGTCCGCGGGATCACCGGTGGAGGAGACCATGACGCCCCTGACCTTCGAAATAGGCCTCAACTCGTTCGGGGAGGTCGCCACGGACGGCGGCCGCGTGCTGAGCGACGCCGAGACCGTCCGCCTGCTCGTCGAGGAGGCCGCCCTCGCCGAATCCTCCGGGCTGGACGTCTTCAGCCTCGGCGAGCACTACCGACCGGGCCACGTCGACAGTGCCGCTGCCGTGCTGCTCTCCGCCATCGCCACCGCCACCGAACGCATCCGCCTGGGCACGTCGGTGACCGTCCTGAGCACCAATGACCCCGTGCGGCTGTACCACGACTTCTCCACCCTGGACGCCGTGTCGGACGGCCGGGCCCAGCTCGTCCTCGGCCGGGCATCGGCCACGGAGTCCTTCCCCCTGTTCGGCTACGACCTCGCCGACTACGAGGAGCTGTTCGAGGAGAAGCTCGACCTCTTCATGCGCCTGCAACGGGAGGAGTCGGTGACGTGGTCCGGCTCGTTCCGGGCACCGCTCGCCGAACAGCTGCTGCGCCCCCGGATGGGCGACGGCGGAATCCCCACCTGGATCGGCGTGGGTGGCAGCCCGCACTCCGTGGTGCGTGCCGCCGGCTACGGGCTGCCCATGATGATGGCGATCATCGGGGGACGCCCGCAACGGTTCGCGGGTCACGTCACGCTCTACCGCGCGGCGCTGAAGGAGGCCGGGCACGAGGCGCAACCGATCGGTCAGCACTCCCTGGGCCTCGTGGCCGAGACCGACGAGGAAGCGGTCGAGACCTGGTGGGAGTACTGGCGGCCGGTCGTGGCCCGGGCCGCCGAGGAGCGGGGCTTCTACAAGCCGACCCGCGAACGGTACGAGGCGGAGATCGACCACGGCGCACTGTTCGTCGGCTCCCCGGAAACCGTCGCCCAAAAGATCGCCCGGACGGCCCGTGACCTGCAGCTGAGCCGCTTCGACCTCAAGTACGACATCATGCACCTGCCTCGCCGGGCCCGGGCCCGCACGATCGAGCTGCTGGGCCGCGAGGTCGCCCCGCGGGTCAGGGAACTGCTCGCCAAGGAGTCCGTCCATGGATGACATCGTTTTCGGCCTGGACACGTTCGGGGACATCCCCCAGGACGACGCCGGCGTCCCGGTCTCCCATGCGAGGGCGATACGCCAGGTCGTCGACGAAGCCGTCCTCATGGACGACATCGGCGTCGACGTCATCGCACTGGGCGAGCACCATCGTCCCGAGTACTCGGTGTCGTCCCCGGAGACCGTGCTCGCCGGCATCGCCACGCGCACCGAGCGCATCCGCCTGTCCTCCGGTGTGACCGTGCTCAGCTCCGATGACCCCGTGCGGGTGTTCCAGCGCTTCGCGACGGTCGACGCCCTCTCCGGCGGGCGGGCCGAGGTCATCCTCGGCCGTGGCTCCTTCACCGAGTCCTTCCCCCTGTTCGGCTACGACCTCGCCGACTACGAGGAGCTGTTCGAGGAGAAGCTCGAGTTGTTCGTGAGGCTGCTGGAGGAGAAGCCCGTCACCTGGTCGGGCAGTGTGCGGGCCCCTCTGGAGAACACCGAGGTCTTCCCGACCACCGAGTCGGGACGCCTGACCACCTGGGTCGGCGTCGGCGGGTCACCGCAGTCGGTCATCCGCACCGCCCGGCACGGCCTCCCGCTCATGCTCGCCGTCATCGGCGGCTCCTACGAACGCTTCCTGCCGTACACGGACCTCTACCGGCGCGCGGCGGAAAAGTTCGGCACCACGGCGCATCCGGTGGGCATGCACTCCCCCGGATTCGTCGCCGACACCGACGAAGAGGCCCGGGAGGTGTTCTGGCCGGGCTACCGGCTCATGCGTGACCGCATCGGCGCGCTGCGGGGCTGGCCACCGGTGCACCGGGAGGAGTTCGAAGCCGAGATCGAGCACGGCTCCTTGTACATCGGCTCGCCCGAGACGGTGGCGCGCAGGATCGCCGACGCGGTCGGCGGACTCGGCGTCGGCAGGTTCGACCTCCTGTACACCGCGGGTCCCCAGCCGGTCAGCGCCCGCCTGCGCGCGGTCGAGCTCTACGGCACGAAGGTGATCCCCATGGTCCGCGACATCCTCGCCGACTGACGTCGTGAAAGGCAACGCAATGCACGTACAGGACATCCGCACCCTGGGCATCCTGGGAGCCGGAAAAGTAGGCACCGTACTGGCACGACTGGCCGTGTCGGCAGGCTTTCGCGTCCTGATCGCCGGATCGGGGGCGCCCGAGAACATCGCGCTCACCGTCGAGGTCCTCGCACCCGGCGCGACCCCGGTCACCGCCGCCGAGGCGGCGGCTTCGGCCGACGTCGCGATCCTGGCGCTCCCCCTGGGCAAGTACCGCAGCATCCCGGTCGCCGCGCTGCACGGCAGACTGGTCGTCGACGCGATGAACTACTGGTGGGAGGTCGACGGGATACGCGACGACCTGACCGACCCGCGCACCTCCACCAGTGAGATCCTCCAGGCGTTCCTGCCGCGCTCCCGCGTGGTCAAGGCCTTCAACCACATGGGCTACCACGACCTCGAGGACGAGGCCCGTCCGGCCGGCACGCCCGGCCGCAAGGCGATCGCCGTCGCCGGGAACACTCCCGCCGACCGGGCCACGACCGCACACCTCGTCGACGCCCTCGGCTTCGACCCCGTCATCGTCGGCCCGCTCGCCGAAGGCGTACGCCTCGAACCCGGCACCGAACCCTTCGGAGCCGACGTCAGCGCCGCCGAGCTGCGGGCCATGGTCGACCGCTTCCCCGCGTCGGAACGCGGACGGGTGGTCGGCCGGGCCCGCGCCGCCGCGAGCCCGCCCACCGCCGCGGCGTAGGAGCCCTTGCCGCCGTAGGCTTCTTCGAGGTCCGGGTACGCCGGACCGCACCGGGCGTGCGTGTGCGGCCCCGCCGCGGGGACGGGGCCGCATACGCGTCGCGGCTGCGGGCGACACCTTCGCGGCGCGTGGACACGAGCGCGTACGTCTGTTCGGGACCGGTCGGTCGTCCGTCGACCAGGCGCCGCAGCCCCTCGGGGTCGGCCTCGGCGAAGGGCGCCGCGCCCGTCCGTGGCGTCCGCGGTGAGCCCCACGCAGGTGGGGCCGGCCGGCACGGTTCGGCGCCGGACGTCGGTCAGGATACGGATGCTCCTACGTTGCGGTGACGTATGACAGGTGTGCGGCCGGACGCGCGATGACGGACGCGCCCGCACATCTGCCCGGCCGTCCCTCCTCGTCGGCTCGCGGCAGCGCGCCGGCGGGAGCCGGAAGAGCGGTGGACGCACACCGGCGGCCCAGGCACCGGCCGCGCGCTCCGGCGGTGCGGCCCGGGCCTTCGGTTGCCAATCCCGCACCGGGCAGGCAAGTCGGCCTCGCCGACAGGCCGTTCACGCCGGGGCTGACGGGTCCCGGTGCTCCGAAACGGTATCGGCCGACGGCGGGTCCGCCGCGGCAGGGTGGTCGTGACCGTGCCCCGCACAGTGGTGTGACGGGCCGATCCCGCGGCTCACGGGCAGGCCGCCGAGCACACGCCACCACGGGGATGCGGTCGCCCCAGCGAAGAGGATCGTGACCTCCCGGACCGGCGGGACGGCCCGCCCGGTCGCTGCCGCGCCGGGCTCCGCGACCGGCTACGGCCACCGCCCCGTGACGCGCCGCGCATGTTCCCCACCGCCGGGAGACGGTGTCACAGGAGCGAGGCGACGGCGATCCGGCACAGGACCTCCTCGGCGCGGTCCCACGTCCAGCCGCTCTCGATCACCAGGTTGCGCCAGCCCAGGGGCCCGAACCAGTACCACAGCAGGTCGGCCGTCTCCTCGACCGGACAGCGGGGCGCCGGATCCAGCGTGTGCAGATGACGGGCGACGGCACACAACGCGTCCCGGTAGGCCGCGGTCGCACGCTCCCACAACACCTCGCCGTCCTCGTGGACGGGAAGCGCCTTGTGGATCGCCTCATGCACGGCGAACTGGCTCTCGTTGCCCAGACGCGTGCCGTGAGCCAGCGCTTCGAGGACCTTTTCCGGCGTTCGCAGGGCGAGCACACCCGCCGTCGCCTGCTCGTAGCCGGAGGCGACCACGCCCTGGTCGATGATCCGGTTCAGGATGTCGCTCTTGCTGCCCACACTCGCGAACACGGTCTTCGAGGCGACCCCGGCGGCCGAGGCGATGTCGACGACGGTCACACGTCCGTACCCGCGCTCGGCGAACAGCTCCGTGGCATGACGAAGGATCAGTTCTCGGGTACGAGTCGCACCCTGCTCGCGCAGCGGGGACACGTAGCGACGTTTGGACGGCACAGAAGGATGCTAGCACCATGAATTCATTAGGTATGCTACTACTCGAACTGATGCTGTGACCGGTCTCGCGCCCCGGACCGGCGGCAATCGCAGCCGGACACCTCCGGCCGTCTGACGCCCACAGCACCGATGGCATCGCCGGCGAAAGGCATCACCATGGCAATGGACGCTCCGGAACTGGGCCGCGGCCTCTTCCGCATACTCGAGACAGGAGATCCGGCACTGGCCGCCGAGGTGGTCCACGAGGACTTCCACAACCGCGAGGCCGCCGTGTCGCCCACGGCCTGCTCGGCTCCCGGGCCCGCCGGAGTTCTCGCGTCGAGCGCCTGGATGCGCTCCGCTTTCAGCGACCTGCGTTTCACCGTGCTCGGCGTCGTGTCCGACCGCGACCAGGTCTGGGTCCGGCTTCGGATGCAGGGTCGGCACACCGGACCCTTCGTCCGCTTCCGGGACGGCGCGCTCGACCAGGCCGTGCCGCCGACCGGGCGCGAGATCGACTTCGAGCAGATCCACGTGCTCGGTCTGCTCGACGGCAAGGTCGTCACCCACGAAGCGGTGCGCGACGACATCACCATGCTGGGCCAGCTCGGGGTGTTCCCGCCGGCGCCGGCCGGCATGCTGCGCATGATCTCCTGGCGGCTGACCGGGCGATCCTCACGCGCGGCCACCCAGGTGAGCGCGCAGGCAGCCGCGGCAGCCGCCCAGCCGTAGGGCTACCCCTTCCGCGGGGGAGGTCCGCGTCGAACACACGGACGGCACCGAGGAGTTCCTCAGGGCCGGGGACGCCTTCTGCACCGAGCCCGGCCACCGCCCCTGCACGACCGCCGAGACCGAACTGCTCCAGCTCACCCCG
This sequence comes from Streptomyces sp. NPDC104096, assembly GCF_055584385.1. Classification (NCBI taxonomy): domain Bacteria; kingdom Bacillati; phylum Actinomycetota; class Actinomycetes; order Kitasatosporales; family Streptomycetaceae; genus Streptomyces; species Streptomyces sp. NPDC104096. Next base: position 19,624 of record NZ_JBVJMD010000024.1, on the reverse strand, counting down.
ATCGCCGACCACCACCTGGTGAAGACCTCCAGCGAGGCCGGCCACCTCGGCGGCGACGGTCCGACCGAGCAGTGACCCCCTCCACGGCGCCGTCCGTCGGACCGGCGCCGGGTACGGGCTCACCTCGCTCCAGGGCGGCGACATCCGCCGCTCCGCGAACGACGCCGCCCGTCCGCCCCTCGTGTTAGGCGGTGGCCCGGCGGTCGGCCTCCGGGCGCCGGCGAAAACGGAGAAGCTCATCCGGCTGAGGCCGCCGGCGCCTTCGTCCACCCGCGGTCGCCCGGTGCCCGTGCCGTCCTCGCCTCTCCTCCGGGCCCCTCCCCGCACGGATCGTCCGATCCCGGGCAGAGGCCGTCACCGGCTCATCCGACACGGAGGGCACGGCGGACGTCGGAGGTCCGTCTCTCGGCCCCGTGCAGGGCTCGCGCGGAGCACCCTTGCGCCGAATAATTACATATCGCCGCAGAGGCGGCATATCTCCTTCCGATGTCCGGCGCGCCGCTGGAGGGAACCGTCCCGTGACGAGCAGCAGACCAGAGAGAGAACCGCATCGCGGCGACAAGCCCTTCGCCGTGTACGGTGCGGACCTCGCGGAGGTCCTGTACTGCGGCGCCCGCGAGGCAAGACGCCGGCTGGGAGCCGTGGCGGCAGGTGTCTACCTGCCGGACGAGCGCCGGGGCGGACTCCGGCTCGCACTGGCCGGAGGGAGCGCGCCTTCGTGCTTCACCCTCCCCGGCCGCATGGAGCTGGACACGCCTTCCGCCTCGGTACGTGCGTGGAAGACAGGGGAAACGGCCGTACTGATCGATCCGAATCCCGCCGCTCCCGATCAGAAGCACGCGCTGCCCTACCCCTACACCGCTCTCGCCGCCCCCGTCACCGCCGAGGACGAGCGCTTCGGCGTCCTGACCGTACTGCGTTCGGAGACCCTCGGCGACTACAGCCCCGTCGAGCGCGCGGCGCTCGAAGACGTCGGGCGCCGGATGGCCGACGCCCTGACGGGGCTCGTCAAGGACGGCGTCGACCTGACGGCGGGTCCCGTCCCACTGCTCATCCCGCCAGAGGCCGACATCGACATGAACGTGTGCCTCCCCGGCTGGGGAGTGCACGGTGTCCTCGGGTCGGCGGGGGCGAGCATGATGTACCTGCTGCGGCGGCTGGCCGAGCTGCTCAACCGGGCCACCACCGCGAACGACGTCGTGGCGGCCGCCCGGTACTGTGTCATGTCCCCGCTGAAGGCCCAAGCCCTGGCGCTCGTTACCGCCGACGAGGGCCGGCTGTGGGTCCTGGGGCACAGCGGCGACTCCTCACGGATGATCCGCGGCCTGCACGGGACCGGCCTCGACGCCCGGACACCGGCAGCCAGGGCGTTCGACGGACGTCCACTGTTCATCCACGCGAGCCGCGCCGCGGGCGGCGACCTGCTCGCCGACGACGAGGCCCGAACGGAGGTCTACCTGCCGCTCACCGGCGACGGGCAGTTCATCGACCTGCCCCTGACCGACAGCAGACAGGTCATCGGCGTCTGCTGCCTGGCCTTCTCCGACCCCCGGCACTTCCCGCCCGAGGAGCGGACCCTGCTCGGCATGATGGCAGGACTGCTCGGGGCCGCGGTGGAACGCATCGAGCTGAGCACCCAACAGCGTGAGGTGGCCCAGTACCTACAGGGCTTCCTCCTGCCGACGCGGCTTCCGGACCTGCCGCGGCTGGCCGCGACGGCGCGCTACCGGCCTGCCGACGTCCACTCGAAGGTGGGAGGCGACTGGTACGACGTGATCAAGCTGCCCAACGACCGCGCCGTCCTGGTCGTCGGCGATGTCGAGGGCCACTCCATGGAGAGCGCCGCCGTCATGGGCCAGGTACGCACCGCCGTGGCGTCCTACGCCTCCGAGGGCCACCGGCCCACGACGGTGATCGACCGAACCGGCAGACTTCTCGCCGATCTGGGCACCGATCTGTTGGTGACCTGCTGCGTCGTCGCGCTGGACACTCTGGACGGCACGGTCGAGGTGGCCCTGGCCGGTCACCCCGCTCCCCTGGTGCGGCGTCCCGACGGAAGCACCGGCGTCCTCGGCGCACCCGCCAACCTGCCCATGGGCGTCCGCACCACCGACGTCCACCGGGGACGTGAGCACGCTCTCGCTCCTGGCTCGGTCCTGATGCTCTACACCAACGGTCTGATCGGCCTGTACGCGACCGACCCGGAAGCCTGCGCCCAGAATCTGCTCAGGGACGACGGCGGCGGATCCACACCCGATCTCGAACAACTGGCCGACAGGGTCGTCGTGGAATTCTGCAGACCCCGGCAGCGCCGCGACGACGCCGCCCTGCTGCTCGCGCTGTACGAAGGGGCACAGGGTCGGGACGAACCCCGGACGGCCGGTCTGCACATCCAGCGCCGCGATCTTCACGGAGCCAGGACAGCCCGCGGTTTCGTGCACGACCACCTTCGCTCGTGGGGCCTGCAGGATCTGTCGGACGAGCTGGAACTGGCCGTGTCGGAGATCGTCACCAACGCGCTCATCCACGCCGGCAGCGACGTGGACGTCCGACTCCGGGCCTTCCAGGACCACATCCGGCTCGAGGTTCGCGACTCCGACAGCAATCCCCCCGTTCCGTCACCCCTGGCACTGGCGGAGGAAGAGAACGCAGAGGCCGAGCACGGACGCGGCATGCTGATCGTGGAGACACTGACCAAGGACTGGATCAGTTCCCCCAACGGCCAGGGCAAGACCGTGTCACTGAACCTCCCCATCCCGTCCTGACTTGCTCCTCGGGCTGAAGCCCGAGGATTCTGGCCTTCTCCGCCGGATGCTGTGCTGTCATGCGGCACGGCTTGCGGTCTCGGCGTCGCGCAGGGACCGCTGGAGCACCACCGCGGAGACCTCACCCAGCCAGGACCGCCCGGCTGTCCGTCTCGGGCTGTGGTTGATGTGCCGGAGATCGAAACCGGTCGGCACGGTGCTTTCGTGACGCGGGGCGGTGGGTGGACGGGCCGACGGTGCGGCCAGGGTGGTGGGTGATGCCGTAGTCGCGGGTGCCGCGATCGGCCGGGCGCGAAGCGTGAAGAACGCGCAGGTCAGTTGCTACGGCCCGGTGGCTGGACCCGCGGTGGCCGAGCTGCCGGGGCCGCACCCGCGGTGCTCCGCGGCAAAGGCCGACCCGGCCTTGCCCGGAGTGCGCAGGCGGCGACCGGCCACCGGCCGTCGGCCCCTGGGGGAAGCGTCAAGGAGTGAGATGCCGACGCAGCCATGCGCGCGCGGTGCTCTCGGCGTCGGCGAACCTGGCACGTCCCGCGTCGGTCAGGGTGACCTCGACCGTCCTGCGATCCCCGTCACGGCGATGGCGTTCGATCAGGCCGGCCGCTTGCAGGCCTTTGAGGAGGAAGGACATCCGGGTCCCCGACTCCCCGAGGGAATCGGACAGTCGGGCCACGCGTACGGGCCGGCCCTCGGCTTCGGCGAGGACACCGAGGATCAGGTAGTCGTGGAGCGACAGATCGTACAGGCTTCGCAACTCACCGTGCAGGATCCCCAGGCCGTGCAGGATGGGCAGGGGCCGCTGTGCGGTGTCCGACGGATCGCAGTCGATCATGTTCCGTCCCCGATCGCGGGTTCTCCGGCCGCGGGCCGGCGGGCACATGGTCCTAACCAGGTTCCATGCGGCGCCGATGCCAGGCCGAGCGGACAAGTAGCCCTCGGATCAGGACACGAAGTCACGCCCTCCGGCAGTTCGGCGCAGAACGCGGGCAGCCGCCGTCCGGCCGATGTCCTGATATGAGGCAGATGTGGCTCGGTGGGCCGTCCCTGCCCGGCCTGCCCGCGTTTTACGGTCGCCGGTGCGGTGCGGTCACACGGGTCGGCCTGTGAAGCAGATGCCAGATCTCCGGACAGGAGACACGCAGGGCAGACGACCGTGGGAGCCGCGCCGGAATCGTACGGCCTCGAAACAGGGAAGAAGGCGTTCCACGCCATGGCGTCGCAATCAGACACCACTCGAACGGTGATTCACGGGCTGAATTTCGGACTCAACGAATGGGTCGTGGACGAACAGCGGCAGCGGTACCTGCGCGACCCCGGCTCGGTCGACGAGACGTGGAGGAACTTCTTCGCGACCCCGTCCGTCGTGACCTCCCCGCCCGTTCCGGGCGGGCCGGCGAGCCGACCGGGGCACGGTCTCCTCGGTCCGGATCACCGGGTCCGTGATGAGGCGCCCCTCAAGGCCGTCCGGGTCGCGGCGCTCATCCACGCCTATCGCGTGCGCGGTCACCTGATGGCCGGCACCGATCCGCTGTCCCGGCCTGCTGTCGCACATCCGGAGCTGGACATCGCCGCGTTCGGACTCCACGACGGGGACCGGGCGGAGGAGTTCGTCGTGGACGGGTTCGCCGGCCGCGCCACGATGACGCTTGACGAAGTGGTGTGCTCCCTGCGGGAGTTCTACTGCCGCAGCGCCGGGTTCGAGTACATGCACATCCAGGACTCCCGCGAACGCCGATGGATCCAGCAGCGCGTCGAGAGCCCGCAGCAGCACAGGCCGGACCGTGCCGAGCAGCTGCGGATCCTCTACCGGCTGGGGGCCGCGGAAGCCTTCGAGACGTTTCTGCAGACCAAGTACGTGGGCCACAAGCGATACTCGCTCGAAGGCGGCGAGTCGGCCGTCGTGCTGCTCGACGCCCTGTTGCTCAGCGCCATCGAGGCCGGCGTGGCGGAGGCCGTCATCGGGATGGCGCACCGCGGCCGACTGAACGTGCTGGCCAACATCGTCGGCAAGTCGTACGCCCAGATCTTCGGCGAGTTCGAGGACTCCGTCGGCATCGGATCGGTCCAGGGTTCGGGGGACGTCAAGTACCACCTCGGCGCGCAGGGCACCTACCGTGCCCTGCAGGGCGGCACGATCGGTGTCTCGGTCGTGGCGAACCCCTCGCACCTGGAGATCGTGGGGCCGGTCGCCCAGGGAGTGGTACGCGCCAAGCAGGACACGGGCGCCGAGCACAGCGGGCCCTCGCGCGTACTGCCGGTCGTCGTCCACGGCGACGCGGCGTTCGCCGGCCAGGGCGTGGTCGCCGAGACGCTGAACATGTCGCAGCTGCCCGGCTACCGCACGGGTGGGACGGTCCACGTGGTCGTCAACAACCAGGTCGGCTTCACCACACTGCCCGCCAGCAGCCGCTCGAGCACCTACGCCACCGACGTGGCCCGAATGGTGGAGGCCCCGATCTTCCACGTCAACGGCGACTGTCCGGAGGACGTCGACCGCGTCGCGCGGCTCGCCTTCGACTACCGCCGAACGTTCCACAAGGACGTCGTGGTCGAGCTGGTCTGCTATCGGCGCCACGGGCACAGCGAGGTCGACGACCCGTCCGTCACGCAACCGTTGATGTACGACCGGATCGACGCCATGGCTTCGGTGCGCACGGTGTACGCCGAGTCCCTGGTGGCCCACGGGGACATCAGCGAGCGGCAGGTGGAGGGCGCCCGGCGCGACTACCAGGACCACCTCGAGAGGGCCTTCGCCGAAACCCGGACGCTCCCCGCCCCGGACCCCTCTCACGATGCCCCCGCCGTCGGGGCCGGACAAGGAACCGCACCGCAGACGACCCACCAGGGGGTGACCGCGATCGGCGAAGCGACGGTCCGGCAGGTCATCGCGTCGCAGAGCGACCTGCCGCGGGGCTTCACCGTCCACCCGCGCGTCCTGCCGCAGCTCCGCCGGCGCACGGCGGCCCTCGACACGGGCACGGTCGACTGGGCCACCGCGGAATTGCTGGCGATCGGCTCGCTGCTGCTGGAGGGCGTCCCGGTACGGCTCGCCGGGCAGGACTCGCGGCGCGGCACCTTCGGCCAGCGCCACGCGGTACTGACCGACCGGCGTACCGGCGCCGAGCACACACCCCTGCGCTCCCTCGGGCCTCGGGCCGTGCGTTTCACACCGTACGACTCGATGCTGTCCGAGCAGGCGGCGCTCGCCTTCGAGTACGGCTACGCGCTGGGCCGTCCCGAGGCCCTGGTGCTGTGGGAGGCCCAGTTCGGGGACTTCGTCAACGGCGCGCAGACGGTCGTCGACGAGTACATCGCGTCCTCCGAGCAGAAGTGGGGTCAGCGTTCCGCGGTGACGCTGCTGCTGCCCCACGGCCTGGAGGGTCAGGGACCGGATCACTCCTCGGCCCGGATCGAGCGGTTCCTGCAACTGTGCGCGCAGGACAACATGACCGTGGCCATGCCCTCCACGCCCGGCAACTACTTCCATCTACTGAGGCGGCAGGCGCTGGACGGCCAAAAGCGGCCGCTGGTGGTCTTCACCCCGAAGTCGATGCTCCGGTCGAAGGCGGTCGTCTCCTCCTTGCCCGACTTCACCGAGGGCGGCTTCCGTCCGATCCTGCCGGACGACACGGTGGAGCCCAACGGGGTCACGCGCGTGTTGCTGTGCTCGGGCAAGGTCTTTCACGAGCTCGACGCCCACCGGCACGAGTCGGGCTCGACCGACACGGCGATCGTCCGCGTGGAGCGCCTCTACCCGTTCCCCGAGGACGAGCTCGCGGTGGAACTCGCTCGCTTCCCCGCGGACGCGGACGTGCGGTGGGTGCAGGAGGAAGCGGAGAACCAGGGCGCGTGGTCCTTCCTCGCACCGCGTCTGCACAGGCAGGCCGGACGCCTGGTGGAGTGCGTGAGCCGGCCCGCGGCGCCCGCACCCGCGGTCGGCTCGGCCCGCAGGCACGGCCTGGAGCAGACGGCTCTCGTGGCATCGGCCTTCCACTGACCTGGTCCGCAGCGTTCGGCCGGGAGCCGGTGGAACCGGCGGCGACACACCTGCGGGTCGTGGCGATCGCCGCGGCCGCGCCCGGCACGGTGGGCCCGAACGGCTTCGCCGCAAGGTACCCGGCACGGTTCCTCGACGTCGGCGATCAGCATGCGGTCGCCCGGGCCGCCGGGACGGTCATGGCGGGCCGTACGCGGTCATCGCCCTGTGCGGCACCTTCTTGAAGCGTGCGCTGGACCAGGTGCTGATGGACCTTGCCCTGCACCGGCCCGGCGTGACCATCGTCCTCGGCACCGGTGCGGAGTCACCATGACGACGGACCCGGCCCCACCGGACCGTGGACCCCAGCGGTGCTGCAGGCCCTCCCCCGGCCCGTACCACGACCCCCGCGATGTTGCGGGCGCTGCGGCAGCGGTCGAGGCCATCGCCGACACCGTCAGCCAGGCCGTCGCACGTGCCGCACCCGCCGCGTCGGTCGCCGCCCCGCACCACCCCCACGCGTAACGCACCCAAAAGACAATGAAATGCTCATTTCACTAAAATGCTTGTACGCAAGAACGGCCGGAGGAGGGCGTCATGGCTCGTCGGATCACCTGCCGCAGGCTCGACGAGCAGACGCCCTCCGAGGTCGGTGAACGGGTGCTGGTCGACCGGCTCTGGCCGGACGGCACGAGCCGCCAAGGCGCACCGTTCGACGACTGGCTCCCGGATGTCGCCCCGTCCGCCGAGCTGCAGCGCTGGTACGACGACAGCGCGCCGCGATTCGGCGAGTTCCGCCGCCGTTATGCCACCGAACTGAGCGATCAGGAGCACCGGAAGGCGGCAGGCCGACTCCGAGAACTGGCTGGACGCAGCAGCCTCACCCTGCTGACCGCCGCCCGGGACATGGACCGCAGCCACGCCGCGGTCCTCGCCGAATGGCTCACCGACAACGGCCACCGCGAAACACGGCTCCCCCATGCCTGCCCGCCCGAGCCCACACACACCGACGAGCCCACCCACACCGATCGCGGCCCCCGACGGCCCGGGTACCGGACAGCCGCCTCCACCGCCGTAGCCGATCTCAACGCCGGAGCACTGGCTTTCGTCATGGGCACGGGCATCGTCTCCACGGCCCTGTATGTCAACGGCGCGGGCACCGCCTCCGCCGCGCTGCTCTGGGTGGCCCTGGCCGGATTCGCGGTGCTGGTGCCCGCCTACGGCTGGCGGCTGCTGCGCCATCGCCGACGGTTCGTCGCAGATCTCCTCGGGCCGCGCGCCTTCGCCTTCCTCACCCTCGCCATCTCCTCCAACGTGCTGGCCGCGCGCTTCGTGCCGGAGGGCCACACCGCCGTGGCGGGGGTGTTCCTGGCGTTCGGGGCGTTGGGGTGGCTGGTGCTGGACTACGGCATTCCCCTCGCGCTCATCACCTCGCTGAAGCGGGGCCCGTCGTTCGACCAGGTGAACGGCACCTGGTTCCTGTGGGCGGTGGGATCCGAGTCCGTGGCGCTCGCGGCGGCTTCGCTGGCCCGGGTGACCTCGGGTCAGTTCCTGCCGGTGCCGGCGGTGATCTGTTGGGCCATCGGACTCGTGCAGTACCTGTTGATCGCCACGATCGTGCTGGCCAGGCTGCTGGCACGGCCGGTCCAGCCCGAAGGCCTCATGACGTCGGTCTGGATCTTCATGGGCGCGGCAGCGATCGTCGTGCTCGCCGGGGTGCGGCTCATCGCGCTCCCACCGGGCGGCACACTGTTGTCCCCTCAGCTCATCACCGGGACGTCCGTCGTCCTGTGGTCGTTCTCCAGCTGGCTGATCCCGCTCCTGCTGGCCCTGGGCGTATGGCGGCACCTGGTGCGCCGCGTTCCGCTGCGCTACGAGCTCGGCTGGTGGAACATCGTCTTCCCGATCGGTATGTACGCGGTCGCCACGCACGAGCTGGGAGGCGCGACCGGAATTGGGTGGATGACGGTCACAGGCCGCTGGGAGATCTGGGTCGCCGCAGCGGTCTGGGCCGTCACGTTCGCCGCCATGGCGGGCCGCCGGGCTCCGGCGCCGCCCGGCGGCCGCGCGGGGACCCGCTGCCGACCCGGGGCAGGCGCCCCGCGCTGAGAGCAGGGCCCCCTCGCCCGTCCGGACGCTGCTCCAGGCAGATGCGTCGGCCGGGCGCCGTCGCTCGATCTTCGTCTGGTGACTGCCGGTGTGATGGAGGATCGCCGCCCTCAGATGCGGAGGTCGGGCGGGAAACCGGTCCAGCGAAGGTCGGCGGGCAGGTGGCCCATGTCGTTGTAGAACAGCACGGCCGGGGGCCGGCCGGGCGCGTAGCGGATGACGGTCAGCGCGGCGTTGGCGTGGTTGATGCCCATCCACCGCCACTTCGGAGCGTCGAGGGCGGCCCGGACGAGCCAACCGATGAGGAAGTTGTGCGTGACGACGAGTTCGTGGCGCGGTTCGTCACCGGCGACGGGTCCGGTGAGCTGCGCGAGAGCCGCCCGGGCCAGGTCCGGCCCTTTTTCGCGCTCCTCGGCCGGGAACCGGGCCAGGTGGCCGAGCATGGCATCGGCCGATTCCGACGGCAGTTCCTCGCGGTGCGGCAGGTAGGGGATGTAGTCGCCGGCCAGTTCGGACGGCCGCAGGGGGACACCGTCGAGCTGCTCGCAGACCAGCTGCGCCGTCTGCTCCGCGCGCGCGAGCGGGCCGTGGTGGATCGCCGTGAGAGGGGCCTCACGAAGCCGCTTCCCGAGCAGGATGGCTTGGCGGCGGCCGTTGTCCGCCAACGTGCTCTCGTCCTCGGACGCCTCACCGTGCCGCGTGAGGTAGAGGTAGCGGGCAGCTGTTGCCGTCATGGGCGAGTCCTCCGTCAACGTTCATGATCTTACGAACGTCTGGACGGACGTTGACATGCGCCGTGCGGTTGCGTCGCCGACAGACGCATCCTGCACAGGCACCCGTCGATGACGCTCCAGACAGTGGTCCGGTTCCAGGCCGAGGGCCCCCTTCTACGAGGGCGGCGATCGCGAGCTCTTGTGCCGTGGTCGTCAGCGGCGTCACGTCGGTTGGCCGAGTGTGCCACGCGTGCTGTCGGGACCGGCCGCGGCGGGCACGTCGTCCTCGGCCGGTTCCCGCTGCCGCACGGGTGCTGTGTGTCCTGCTACGACCATGTGGTGCGGGAAGCCGATCCGCAGTACGGCGGCGGCCGCCGCCGCCGCGAGGACCACGAGGGCGGCCAGCAGCAGCGCCCGGTGGTAGCCATGGTGGAGGACCGGTGCGACGGCCAGCGGGCCGAGGATCTGGCCGACCGAGTATCCGGCGGTCAGCAGGGCGACCGAGCGGGGGATGCGCAGATGGGCTCCGGTGGCCAGGGCGAGCGTGCTGACGCCGATGAACGTGGCGCCGAACAGCACCGCCGAGCCGAGGGCCGCCGCCGTACCGCCGGCCATGGCGGGCAGGGCGATGCCGACCGCCTGGAGGACGAGCGCGGTGAGCAGCAGTCCGGGACGTGACCAGCGGCGCCCGAGGCGGGCCCACAGCGCCGAGGACGGCACGGCGGCGAGGCCCACGAGCACCCAGGCACCGCTGCCGAGCCAGCCGGGGGAACCCTGTCCGATCGCCGCGACCAGGAAGGTCCCGGCGACGATGTAGCCGACGCCCTCCAGCGTGTAGCTGACGAACAGCGCACCGAACCAGCGGTGCGTGCGGGGCTTCGCACTGCTCCTGGCCACGGGGTCGACGGGCGCGTCCTCGGGCGGCAGGTTCCACGAGGCGGCGGCGAGCACCGCGGCGAGCGCGGCCGCGGCCCACCAGGCGGCCCGCCAGTCGGCGACGGACCGCAGCACCAGGACCAGCAGACCGGACAGCGCGATGCCGCCGCCCACCCCGCCGAACGCCCAGCCGGACAGATGCGGCGGGTGTTCCCGCAGGTGGTGCAGGAGCGACCCGGCCGCGACGACGAACACCAGGGCGCTCGCCAGGCCGGCCAGCAGCCGCAGCAGGCCCCACACGGCGGTGCTGTGGGTGAGGGGCATCGCGCCGAGCGTGCCGGTCAACAGGAGCAGGGACCCGCGCAGGACGGTGCGCGACCGGACCAGCACGGGGGCCAGGATGCCCGCGAGGGCGCCGACGAGATAGCCGACGTAGTTGGCGGTGGCCAGGCTCGCCCCGGCCCCGGCCGACAGGCCCGCCTGGGTGTGCATCAGGGGCAGGATCGGGGTGTAGACGAAGCGTCCGACCCCCATGCCCGCCGCGAGCGCGGCGGCTGCCCGGGCGACATGGGTCCGGGGGGAGGAGGTCCTCACTTCGTACCGTCGTTCCGGCCGGGGTCGTTGGGGTGCGACTCGAGCGGGGTGACGGTGAGGGTCATCCACGGGCGCAGCGGCAGGGTGGCGAGCACCTTCTCGTGGAGCTCCTCCTCGTCGGCGGCCCGCCACACGCCGATGCTGCGCAACTCGCCCACGGGACGCCACAGTCGAGCCAGATTGCCGGTCACGGCCAGTTCCTTCGCACGGACGGCCTCGGCGGCCCGCCGCCGGTCGGCCTCCTCCTGGCCGGTGCCCTCGGGGACGGTGGTGGTGATCTCGACCAGGAACTCTCGCATGACGCGCTCCGTCTCGTCGTCGGTGAGCCCAGCCTGCGCCCTTCACCTGCACCGATGCCACGACCGGCTTCCTCGCTGCTGAGAGGCGCAGCCTCCCAGCGTGCGTACGATGGCGCGTGTGGAACTGCGTCAGCTTCGGTACTTCGTCGCGGTCGCCGAGGAACTGAACTTCGGCCGGGCCGCCGAGCGGCTCCTCATCGCGGGCCCCTCGCTCTCCCAGCAGATCAAGGCGCTCGAAAGGGACCTGGGTGTCCGGCTCTTCGACCGTGACCGCCGCAAGGTCTCCCTCACCCCGGCCGGAGCCGCCCTCCTCCCCCACACCCGCGCCCTGCTGGACCGCGCCGACGACCTCAGACACCGGGCCGGCCGCCTGTCCGGCTCCCAGGCCGTACGGCTCGGCTACGTCAACTGGCTTCCCCCGGACCTGACCTCGCGTACGGCCGCGGTGGCCCAGGTACACGTCGACGCATGGGTCGCCCCCTCCCACACCCAGGCCGCGCGGGTCGCCGACGGCAGCCTCGACCTCGCCGTGTGCTGGGTGCGCAGCGAGGACCTCGAGCGGCTCGGGCTGCGGGCCCGCCTCATCGGTGCCGACCGGCTCTACGCCGTCGCCAGTCGCGGTGACAGCAGCGACGTACCCGACGTGGCGGCCCGGGACACCGACGTCCTCATCGACGAGGACGTCACCTCCTGGGCCTCCTGGAACGTGTACGGCGAGGAGTTCGCACGGGCCGCAGGTGCCCGTACGGTGCACATCTCGGACGGAGCGATCACCGGCCCCGCGTTCTTCGACCACGTGCGCCGCTGCACCCGCCCCGTCGTCAACTCGCCCAAGGGACAGACCGATCCGCTCCCCCCGGACCTCGTCCGCCGCGAGATCGTCGCACCGAAGGCCTACTGGACCTGGTCCCTGGTCCGGCGCGAGAGCGAGAACCGTGCCGGTGTCCTCGCCGTCGTCGACGCCCTCTGCGACGGCATCGGCGACCTCGGCACCAGGGCCCCGGACGCCTGGCTGCCCGCCGACGATCCGTACGCGCTGCCAGGCTGATCTGCGCTGGGAGCCTGCGCCTCCCAGATGGTAGGAATCCGATCCTTCCGTAGGTCGGCGGCCCGACCTACCTTCTAAATAGTCGACCGGTCGGCTAAGACCGGTCAGCCATTCGGAGAAGGTCACCATGAGCACTCAGAACCAGACGCCCCACCAGAAGGTCGCGGTCGTCACCGGCGCGTCCCAGGGCATCGGCGCCGCCCTCGTCGAGGGCTACCGCAAGCTCGGGTACGCCGTCGTCGCCACCTCGCGCACGATCGCGCCCGCCGACGACGCCGACGTCCTGACCGTCCAGGGCGACATCGCCGACCCGGCAACCGCGCAGCGCGTCATCTCCGCCGCGGTCGAGCGGTTCGGCCGTATCGACACCCTGGTCAACAACGCGGGCATCTTCGTCGCCAAGCCGTTCACCCAGTACACGGCCGAGGACTACGCCGCGGTGACGGGCATCAACGTCGCCGGCTTCTTCCACATCACGCAGCTCGCCGTCCCGCATCTGCTCGCACAGGGCGGCGGCCACATCGTCAGCATCACGACCAGCCTGGTCGACAACGCGGACTCCAACGTCCCCTCCGTGCTGGCCTCGCTGACCAAGGGCGGTCTGCAGTCCGCCACCAAGTCCCTCGCGATCGAATACGCCACCCGCGGCATCCGCGTCAACGCGGTGTCGCCCGGCACCATCAAGACCCCCATGCACGCCGAGGAGACCCATGACTTCCTCGCCGCCCTGCACCCGGTCGGGCGGATGGGCGAGGTCGGGGACATCGTCGACGCGGTGCTCTTCCTGGAGACGGCTGCGTTCGTCACCGGCGAGATCCTGCACGTCGACGGCGGTATGAGCGCCGGTCACTGAGCAGCGGCCGGACCACCGAGCAAGGATGACGTCATGAACAGCACGACGAAGGACGACGAACTGGTCCTGCGCGACGTCCTCGACCGCTGGAAGGCGGCCGTCGACGCCCACGAGCCGAAGGACGTGGCCGCGAACTTCACCGAGGACGCCGTGTTCCAGGGGCTGCACCCCTACGGCGTCGGCAGGCCAAGTGTTGCCGAGTACTACGCTTCCCAGCCGCTCGGGATGAAGGCCGCCTACCGCGTCCTCGAGACCCGGCGATTCGCGGACGACCTCGTACTCGGTTACCTGGACGCCGTGTTCACCTTCACCGGCCGGTCTCCGGCGGCCGTCAAACTCGCGGTCCTGGTGAGGCGTCTGGAGGACGGCTGGTACATCGCCCACTACCAGGTCTCGCGCCTGGAGCAGTGATTCCGGCCGTGCAGGGGTGACGGCTTTCGGGAGCGGGCGGGCCTGCCGCACCCGGCGATCGCCGCCCCCTCCGGAAAGGCCCCCAGCACCGTCCCGCGCCTCGGTGTCCCCGGCTGCGGACTGCGCGGCTCCCCCGTCCGGATCGCCCACCGACCCGGCGGGGGGAGAGCGCACAGGACCGTCGCCGCCGGCCCCGACCCGGCCAGGCCCTAAGCGGGAAACGGGCCGCCCACGACGCCGTCCTCGTCCTCACCCGGGACCACACCCACGCGGGGCGGGCGTCCTCGGCCGGCGCGAGTGAGGGGAGGCTCCGCACAACGGCCCCGATCTCCGGACCGGCCGAAACCGCCACCTGCACCCGTGCTTCGCCCACTCCAACGGCTTCCTCACAGTGCTCGGTGACGGGCGCGCCATCACCGACGGCTACGCACCCGGTCCCGCAGCGGGCGTGGCCGCAGCAGGCGACCGTGGAGATCGCGCCCACCTCCCCCGCGGACACACCGCGCGACACCGTCCCAGCCCTCCCCCACGTTCTCGGAGATCTGCGTCGCCGCCCTCGAAAGCCTGCACAGCCAGATCACCGCGGGGCGCCGACCGGCAGGGGCGCCCCGCGCCTGAGCACCTCGGCCGACCACGCCCCACCACACGCCGACAGCCTCGACATTCCCCTACCGCCAGGCCAGACCCTTCCTGGCACTTCCCTTCCACGGGCCATGAGCACCGGGAACCGCCACGAGAGAAGAACAGCATGCGTACCACCACATTGGGCACCAACGGACCTGAGGTCGGCGTCGTCGGTCTGGGCGCCATGGGGATGACCTTCGCCTACGACATGGCCACGCCACGCGACGAAGCCACTTCCCTCTCCGTCATCCATCAGGCACTCGATCTGGGCGTGACCCTGATCGACACCGCCGACGTCTACGGCCCCTACACCAACGAGTCTCTCGTCGGCCGGAGCCTGGCCGACCGGCGCGACCGGGCGGTGATCGCCACCAAGGTCGGCCTGGAGGCCGTCGATCCCACCGGCGGCCCGGGCGGTTCCCCGGTCGTCAGGCCCAACGGCCGGCCCGAACATGTCCGTGCCGCCATCGACGCCAGCCTGCGCCGCCTGGGCACCGACCACATCGACCTCTATCAGCTCCACCGCATCGATCCCGAGGTCCCCATCGAGGAGACGTGGGGCGCCATGGCCGAGGCGGTCGCGGCCGGCAAGGCCCGCCACCTGGGCCTGTCCGAGATCACCGTCACCGTCGAGCAGATCCAGCGTGCTCAGGCCGTGCATCCGGTCGCCACCGTGCAGGCCGAGTTCTCCCTGTGGACCCGCGACGTCCAGGCCGAAGTCCTGCCCCACTGCCGGGAGCACGCCATCGGGCTGCTTTGCTACTCGCCTCTGGGCCGCGGCTTCCTCGTCGGCCGCTTCGCCTCCTTCGACGACTTGCCGCACAACGACCAGCGACGCCGTCTGCCGCGCTTCCAGCAGGAGAATCTGCACGCCAACCTCGGCATCGCCGCCAAGGTCCGCCAGGTCGCCGAGCGGATCGGCGCCACCCCCGCGCAGGTCGCCCTGGCCTGGCTCCTCGCCCAGGGCCCGCAGATCGTCCCCATCCCGGGCACCAAGACACCGAAATACCTCGCCGACAACGCGGCCGCCGCGGACGTCCGGCTGTCCCCGGCGGACATCGCGGACCTCGACGCCATCCCGGCCCCGGTGGGCGCCCGCTACTGACCACCCGCCAAGCGCGCCCCTTCGTGGCACGGCCGCAACGAGCCGGCACAAGTGCTCGTGCCGGCTGGTTTCGCCCGACGGTGTCCGGCTGGGGAAGCGGCCCCATCCCGGTTCCCTGGACCCGCTTCCTGGATGGGTCGGCGGTGCTGCGGGAGACGCTCGGGCCCGAGCTGTACGAGGTCGTACTGGCCGTCCGCCGCGCGGGGGCGGAGCTGTTCGCGATGTTCACCGACGCGGACGTCATCGAGGCCGTCCGCCGGCGGTATCGACTGGCTACTCCTCGGGCTCCCAGGCGATCAGCTGCTCGAACACCTGCCGGTCGCCCTCGATCTTCAGGTCGCTCAGCGTGAGGCGGCCCCAGACGAAGAGGAGCAGCTGCTCGGCCGTGCCCGTGGCCGAAGCGGAGGCGGGCGCGGCGTCGTCCGTGAGGGGTGCGGGCCAGGCGCCGGTGCCGTCCAGCGCGAGGAGCCAGGAGCGGCCCTCGGTGGCGTGGTAGTGGATGGTGGCGGCCTCGTGCGGCCAGGCCACCGGGGTGGAGTTGCAGGTGTCGAGGAACTCGGCCACGCCGTCGATCGCGACGTCCGCCGGCATCGGCTGCACGGCGCCTGCGGCGAGCTGGGCGTCGTAGGTGTGCACCAGCACCTCGTGCACCCGGCGCCGGGCAACGCCCCGGGCATTCGCCGGCGACACGCCGGCACCCCACCACGTCCAGCACTCGCGCTCCGGGCCGGCCTCCCGCAGCGCACTCAGCAGCAGCTCGTTCGACTCGGCGTACCAGGCCAGCAGCGCCTCGAGCTCGCGCGGCACCTCCGCGGCATCCTTGGCCGGCGGAGCCTCGGCCGGGCCCGCGGCGACGATCGCGGCCCACCAGCGCTGACCCGTACCCAGGTGCTGCACCAGATCGAACAACGTCCACTCGGGGCAGGACGGCACCGGCGCGTCAAGGCTGGGCGCGGCGGCAACCGCACTCCGGAACGCGGCCGACCGCTCGTCGATCAGTTGCAGCAGGGCGGAATACTCAAGACTCTCTGTCACATCGCTTACCTATCACCCCAGCTCAGCCGACCGCACCCTATTTTCCAGGCCGTCTGCCGCGGGACTGGCACGAGGCCGGGGTGCGGACCGGCTGCACCAGGTGCTGCTGACCCAGCTGCACCGGGCCGGGAAGCTGCACTGGTCCCGGGCGATGGTCGACGGCTCCCACCACCAGGCCCGGCGGGGCGGCCCAAGACCGGGCCGCGCCCGCTCGACCGTGCCCGGCCCGGCTCGAAGCACCCCGTCATCACCGACGCAGGCGGCACCCCGCTCGCCATCACCCTGACCGGTGGCAACCGCCACGACATCACCCAGCTGCTGCCCCTGCCCGACGCGATCCCGCGGATCCGCGGAGTGACCGGTCGTCCCCGTCACCGGCCACGGCAGTTGTTCGCCGACCGGGCTACGACTTCGACAAGTGCTGTGTGATCACCTACAGGCGAGTCCAGGCATTGTGTCAGCTCCTCCAGGTCGCTGAACACCTCGAGCGAATGCGCCTCCCCGGGTCTCACTGCTCCTGGTGAGGGGAGACGCCGTCCGCGCAGGATCGCGCGGGCCCCGTGCCCGGCCGGGAATCAAGTGGCCCTGGGCCAGCCGCGCAGCAGGGCGGCGATCCCCGCAGTGGTGCAGGCGGGATCCCGCAACAGGTCGCGCAGGGCGACGGCGTCCTCCCGGGCGGGCTTGACCGGGATCCCGGAAGCCTCCAGATACATCACGCCCGTCGCAGCGGCCACGGCCATGTTGGAGCGCTCCAGCCATCGGCAGCGGCCGAGGACGTGCACCAGGGCGGCGGCGCGGGCGTAGGGGCCGTCGTAGACGGGCTGGTCCAGTAGTTCGGCCCGGTGAGCAGCGACCGCGGCCACCGGCACTCCGTAGTCCTCGGGGGCGGGATCCCCTGCCCCCGCGATCTCCGCGACCCGCAGGATCCAGGGGACGTCGATGTGCAGGTCCATTACGCGGCGTGTGCCCCGGGAGTGCGGCAGTCGGCGTCTTCGGCTTCGTCGAAAACGCCCTGGTGCTCGGTGAGGAACCGTTCCGCGGCATCCAGACCCCGCTGCCGCAGTCCTTCGGTGTCTTCCTGCACGAGGACGGCGATGTAGTCGCCGAGGCTCAGGCCTCGGTCCCTGGCGCGGGCTTCCGCCAGTTCCTTGATCTCGCTGTCGACGCGCGCGCCCAGCTGTGTCTTCGCCATACCGTGATGGTAACAGTTGTTACCAGTCAGGGGGCTGGAAGAACTCCGCGACTCGGGTGGGCGCACGGCCCCGAGTACCGGGGCCGGGATCCGGAATCCGCTGCCGGGCCCCTGCCCCGTCTCCCGGCATCCCCAGCCGCCTGCCGACGCGTGAGTTCTCCTGATGCGAAGCGGCGGCCGCCCGGCGAGTCTCGTAAGTGTCGGCAAGTTGTTCCCGCACAGGAGGCACAAGTCATGGACATGAAACTCGAGGTCGTGGTGGTGCCGGTGTCCGATGTCGACCGGGCCAAGGGGTTCTACACGGCGCTGGGCTGGCGGCTCGACGCGGACGTGGCCACCGGCGAGGACTTCCGGGTCGTCCAGGTCACCCCGCCCGGCTCCCCGACGTCGGTCATCTTCGGCGCCTCGGTCACCGACCAGGCGCCGGGGTCGGCACGGGGGCTGTACCTGATCGTGGACGACATCAACGCCGCCCGCGACGAGCTGAAGCGGCGCGGCGCCGAGCCCAGCGAGGTCTTCCACGACGCCGGCGGGGTCTTCCACCACGCCGGGACCGATGCCCGGGTGCCCGGTCCGGACCCGCAGCGCAGCAGCTACGGCTCGTTCCTGTCGTTCAGCGACCCGGACGGCAACGGCTGGATCCTGCAGGAGATCACCACCCGGCTCCCGGGCCGGCTGGACCCCGCGAGCACGGCATTCGCCTCGGCCGAGGACCTGGTGGGCGCTCTGCGCCGGGCCGCGGCCGCGCACGGCGAGCATGAGGCACGCACCGGCGCCGAGGACCCGGACTGGCCCGACTGGTACGCGCGCTACATGGTCGCCGAACAGGCAGGCACGGAACTGCCCAGTTGACTTGCTCCTCGGGTTGAAGTCCGAGGATTCTGGCCTTCTCTGCCGGATGCTGTGCCGGGATTGCTCCTGGTCTTACCGGCGCTCCGCAGGCCGTTGCCGCCAGTCCGGCGGCCGTTTTGATGTTGAGTGCGGCGTTGCGGTCCCGGTCGTGGAGGGTGCCGCAGGCGGTGCAGGTCCATTCCCGGACGTACAGGGGTTTGGGTCCGCCCTTGACACCACAGATAAAGCAGGTCTGGGAGGTGGACTCGAACCGGCCGATCCTGACCAGGCTCCGCCCGTACCGTGCTGCCTTGTACTCCAGCATGCTGAAGAACTGTGCCCATCCGGCGTCGTGCACCGACTTGGCCAGCCTCGTGCGGGCCAGTCCCGCCACCGACAGGTCCTCCACGGCGATCCCTTGATTCTCGGAGATCAGCCTGGTGGAGAGCTGGTGTCCGCCCGGCGCAGGAACCGAGGCGAGTCGATCTTCGTGCCGCCGGACAGGGCCGCGATGGGGGTCCCCCCGGACGGAGTCTGGGGGAGAGTCAGCCCGAGATCGATGCCGATCGTGCGGTCGGTGCCGGGCATCCGCGCCCGGTCGGCGACGGGGTCGGTTTCGATGACGAAGGAAGCGAAGTACCGTCCGGCCGCGTCCTTGATCACGGTGACCGAGGAAGGGGCGGTGGGCAGGGTACGGGACCGCCTCGCCTTCACCGCGTCGGCTTCCGACTTCTCCGGAAGCGAGTCCTGCTGGTGCGAGCGGGATGCCGGGGCCAGTGGGGTCTACTCAGGACTCCGATCGTGAGTCACGCATACGGCTGCCGCCTGCGCCGCCTCTTACTCCCACTGGTTCGGCCCTCGGGCCTCGGGCGCCCCGGCGGCGCCTGTTGAAGCGACCAGACGAGCATTTCACGTCGTGATCGCCAAGACCAGAGCCGCAGTCGGCCGTCGCTCACAGGGCACGCTCACAGAAGGAAGTTGAGCCAGAACCTTGAGCCGGCCCCGCTTTTCCGGCTTGAGGTGGCCCCGAACTGGGCGGTCCGGGTTGGGTTCTGGCACACATTCCGTGAGGGCAGCGGTCAAGAGGGCGAGGGATCGATGTCGTCCCATTTCCACCCGGTTTGAGGGAAGTGCTCCAGCAGGGCGGAGAGGGACGTTGCCTGGTGGATGGCGAATGACCAGTCTTCTGCGGAGAT
>NZ_JBVJMD010000023.1:0-129036 GCF_055584385.1 Streptomyces sp. NPDC104096 | reverse complement strand
GGGCCTGATCCCCCGGCCCCGGCGGGGCGCGGGGGGTGCCTCCCCCGGGGCCGCGACAGTGTCTAGGCCGCGGGTTCCACGCCGGCGCGCAGGAGGCCGTAGGTGTACGCGTCCTCCAGGGCCTGCCAGGAGGCGGCGATGACGTTCTCCGCGACGCCGACCGTCGACCACTCGCCGGCGCCGTCCGAGGTGGAGATCAGGACCCGGGTGGTGGACTGGGTGCCGTGCTTGCCCTCCAGGATGCGGACCTTGTAGTCCACCAGCTCCAGCTGGGCGAGCTGGGGGTAGATCTTCTCCAGGGCCACCCGCAGGGCGCGGTCCAGCGCGTTGACGGGGCCGTTGCCCTCCGCCGTGGCGACGATGCGCTCGCCCTTGGCGAAGAGCTTGACCGTGGCCTCGTTGGCGTGCGAGCCGTCGGGACGGTCCTCGACGATCGCGCGCCAGGACTCCACCTCGAAGTAGCTGCGGGCCCTGCCCTCGGCCTCGGCGCGCAGCAGCAGTTCGAAGCTGGCGTCCGCCGCCTCGAAGGTGTAGCCCTTGAGCTCGCGCTCCTTGACCCGCTCGACGACCCGGCCGACGAGCTCGCGGTCGTCGCTGATGTCGATGCCGAGTTCCTTGCCCTTGAGCTCGACCGAGGCGCGGCCGGCCATGTCGGACACCAGCATCCGCATGGTGTTGCCGACCTCTTCGGGCTCGATGTGCTGGTACAGGGCCGGGTCGACCTTGATCGCGGAGGCGTGCAGGCCGCCCTTGTGGGCGAAGGCCGAGACCCCGACGTAGGGCTGGTGGGTGGCCGGGGTCAGGTTGACCACCTCGGCGATGGCGTGCGAGATCCGGGTCATCTCGCGCAGCGCGCCCTCGGGCAGCACCTTCTTGCCGTACTTCAGCTCCAGCGCGGCGACCACCGGGAAGAGGTTGGAGTTGCCGACCCGCTCGCCGTAGCCGTTCGCCGTGCACTGGACGTGGGTCGCGCCCGCGTCGACGGCGGCGAGCGTGTTGGCGACCGCGCACCCGGTGTCGTCCTGGGCGTGGATGCCGAGCCGGGCGCCGGTGTCGGCGAGGACGGTGGCGACGACCGCCTGGACCTGGGCCGGGAGCATCCCGCCGTTGGTGTCGCACAGGACCACCACGTCGGCGCCCGCCTCCGCGGCGGCCCGTACGACGGCCTTGGCGTACTCCGGGTTGGCGCGGTAGCCGTCGAAGAAGTGCTCGCAGTCGACGAAGACGCGGCGGCCCTGCGAGCGCAGGTAGGAGACGGTGTCGCGGACCATCTCCAGGTTCTCGTCCAGCGTGGTGCGCAGCGCCAGTTCCACATGCCGGTCGTGGGACTTCGCGACCAGGGTGATCACCGGGGCGCCGGAATCCAGCAGCGCCTTGACCTGGGCGTCCTCGGAGGCCTTGGCGTTGGCGCGGCGGGTGGAGCCGAAGGCGACGAGCGTGGCGTGCCTGAAGTCGATCTCCTGCTGCGCGCGGGCGAAGAACTCCGTGTCGCGCGGGTTGGCGCCGGGCCAGCCGCCCTCGATGAAGCCCACGCCGAAGTCGTCCAGGTGCCGTGCGATGGCCAGCTTGTCGGCGACGGTGAGGTTGATGCCCTCCCGCTGGGCGCCGTCGCGCAGGGTGGTGTCGAAGACGTGGAACGAGTCGTCGAGTTCGCTGGTTTCCGTCATGGGTTCAAGGCTCCTGTTTTGGATCTCGGTCTACCGGAATGACCGGCTCCACCGTCCCCCCACGGTTCCGCGCGCTTCGCCCCCTGGCTGAAGGTGGGCCGGGAAAACGAAAAACCTCTCGCGGGTGCGAGAGGTCTGCGCGCGGGTCGAGGACACGATGGCCGCCCGTACCTGGTCGTACGTGGCGGTCACTGCGGACCGGCGCGCCTGCTGCCAATAATCATGGCGAACGAGAGCACGGCGGCAGTCTGGCACAATTCGCCCCCGTGCTCACCGTCCGTCTCAGGATGCGAACAGCGCGCTGCCCATTCGTGGACACGGCATGGCACGGGTCGGCACCGGCCCCGGCGACGGCGTACCACCCTGGCGGCCGGTCAGCCGTCCGCGGGCCCGGTCCGCGCCAGCGTCTGGTCCAGGAACTCCCGGGCGTGGCCGAGGACCTGTGCCCGGCCGGTGCCGCGCAGCCCGATCGCCACGTGGATGGACAGGCCGTCGAGGAGGGCGCGCAGCCGGGTGGCGTAGCGGTCGGGGTCGACCGGGCCGATCTCGCCGCGCGAGATGCCCTCCGCGAGCAGGGCGACGAGATCGCGGTGCCAGGCACCCTCGATCGCGGCCTGGCGGTCGCGGGCGTCGTCGTCCGCGTTCTGCGAGCGGTTCCAGACCTCCAGCCACAGGGTCCAGTGCGGGTCGTGGTGGCCGTCGGGGACGTACAGGTCGACGAACGCGTCGAGGCGTTCGCGGACGGGGGCCGCACGGGTGAGGAGACGGCCCCGCTCGGCGCCCAGCCTGCTCTCGCTCCACTCCAGGGTCTGGAGCAGCAGCTCGTCCTTGGAGTGGAAGTAGTACAGGAGATGGCCGCTGCTCATGCCGACCTCGCGGCCGAGCCCCGCCATGGTGAGCTTCTCCAGACCGCGCTCGGCGATCATGTCCATGGCCGCGGCGAGGACCTCCTCGCGCGGCGGCGCGTTCCTGCGCGCCCGCGCCGCACCGGCCATCCGCTGCTCCTGTGGTGTCAGACCTTCGGCTGCTGCTGGGTGATGCAATGAATGCCACCGCCACCGGAGAAGATCGTACGGGCGTCCACCGGCGTCACCGTCCGCTCGGGGAACAGGCGGCCGAAGATTCCGGCCGCGACCTCGTCCCGCGGGTCGTCGAAGCCGCACAGCACCACACCGCCGTTGCAGAGGTAGTGGTTGATGTAGGAGTAGTCGGCCCAGTGGCCGTCGGCCTCCAGGACGGTGGGCGCGGGGACCTCGACGACCTCCAGCGGCCGGCCGTGCGCGTCGGTCTGGGCGCGCAGGATGCCGATGACCTCGCGGGTCACCTCGTGGTCGGGGTGCGCCGGGTCGGGCTGGTGGTGCGCGACCACCACGCCCGGACGGGCGAAGGCGGCGACGATGTCGACATGGCCGAGGGTGCCGAAGCCGTGCGGGGGGTAGTCGCCGGTGAGGCCGCGCGGCAGCCAGATCGCCTTGCGGGTGCCGAGCTGGGCGTGGATCTCCGCCTCCACCTGCTCCCGGGTCCAGCCCGGGTTGCGCTCGGGGCCGAGCTGCACGGTCTCGGTCAGCAGGACGGTCCCCTCGCCGTCGACGTGGATCGCGCCGCCCTCGTTGACCAGCTCCGAGGCGTACGTCCTGGCTCCCGCGAGGTCCGAGACCTGCGCGGCGATCTTCGCGTCGTGCTCCCAGCGGGCCCAGTGCTGGGCGCCCCAGCCGTTGAACGTCCAGTCGACGGCCGCGAGCCCGCCCTTGCCGTCGGTGAGGAAGGTGGGGCCGATGTCGCGCATCCAGGCGTCGTCGAGGTCGCGTTCGACCGTGTCGACGCCGGGTCCGAGCAGTTCGGCGGCCTGCGCGCGCTGCCCGGGGCCGCACACCACGGTGACGGGTTCGAAGCGGCGGACGGCACGGGCGACCGACGCCCAGGCCGCGCGGGAGGCGGCGAGGTCCTCGGGGTCGTCGAAGGTCGGGTTGGGGCCCGGCCACGCCATCCAGGTGCGCTCGTGCGGGGTCCACTCGGCGGGCATGCGGAAGCCGTCGGCGGCAGCAGACATGGTGATCCTTAGAGGAAGTACAGGCGGTTGAGGGCGACCGAGTCGGCCGGTTCGGAGCGGACGGGTTCGCCGTCGAGGGTGACCAGGCCGGTGCGCTGGTCGACGTCGACCGCTCCGGTACGGGAGTTCAGGCGCAGGTCGGCGGGGCCGATGCCCCGGGTGCCGCGCACCGCGACCCGGCGCCGGCGGGTCGGCATCGTGTCGTTGCCCTGGTCCGCCGCGGCCCGCGCGACGAAGGCGACGGACAGGTCGGCGGGCGTGGCGCCGTACGCGCCGAACTGCGGCCCGAGGACGAGGGGTTCGCAGGTGTCGGTGGCCGCGTTGGGGTCGCCGGTCACGCCGTAGGCCGGGAAGCCGGCCTTGAGCACGAGCTGCGGCTTGGCGCCGAAGTACTCCGGCCGCCACAGCACGATGTCGGCGAGCTTGCCGGTCTCGATGGAGCCGACCTCGTGCGCGAGGCCGTGCGCGATGGCGGGGTTGATGGTCAGCTTGGCGATGTAGCGCAGGACCCGCTCGTTGTCGTGGTCCTCGGGGGCGCCGAACTCGGCCTTCATCTTCCCGGCCATGGCGAACGTGCGGCGTACGGTCTCCCCCGCGCGCCCCATGCCCTGCGCGTCCGACGAGGTGATGCCGATCGCGCCCAGGTCGTGCAGCACGTCCTCGGCGCCCATGGTGCCGGCCCGGATGCGGTCGCGGGCCATGGCGGCGTCGCCGGGCAGGTCGGTCTTGAGGTCGTGGACGGAGACGATCATGCCGTAGTGCTCGGCCACCGCGTCCCGGCCGAAGGGCAGGGTGGGGTTGGTGGAGGAGCCGATGACGTTCGGCACGCCCGCCATCTTCAGCACGTTCGGCACGTGTCCGCCGCCGCAGCCCTCGATGTGGAAGGCGTGGATGGTGCGGCCCTCCAGGACGCGGAGGGTGTCCTCGACCGACAGGCACTCGTTCAGCCCGTCGCTGTGCAGGGCGACCTGGACGTCGTGCTCCTCGGCGACGCGCAGCGCGGTGTCCAGGGCCCGGGTGTGGGCGCCCATGTCCTCGTGCACCTTGAAGCCGGACGCGCCGCCCTCGGCGAGGGCCTCGACCAGCGGGGCCGCGTGCGAGGAGGAACCCCGGCCCAGGAAGCCGATGTTGACCGGCCAGGCGTCGAAGGCGTTGAAGGCGTGCCGCAGCGCCCACGGCGAGTTGACGCCGACGCCCCACACCGGCCCGAACTCCTGCCCGATGATCGTGGTCACGCCGGAGGCCAGCGAGGCCTCCATGATGCGCGGCGACAGCAGGTGGACATGGGTGTCGACGGCCCCGGCGGTGGCGATGAGCCCCTCGCCGGAGACGATCGAGGTGCCGGTGCCGACCACGACGTCGACGCCGTCGAGGGTGTCGGGGTTGCCGGCCCGTCCGATGGCGTGGATACGGCCTTCGCGGATGCCGATGGAGACCTTGCGGATCCCCTGCACGGCGTCGATCACGACGACGTTGCTGATCACGACGTCGCAGGTGTCGCGGACCGCGGCCGCCTTGAGGTGCAGGCCGTCGCGGGCGGTCTTGCCGAAGCCGGCCAGGAACTCGTCGCCGTGGAGCTGGGCGTCGGACTCGACGCGGATCGTCAGACCGGAGTCGCCGAGGCGGACGCGGTCGCCGGCCCGCGGGCCGTGGGTGGCGGCGTACTCGTACGGGGTGAGACGGCGGGTGTCGGCGGGGTGGCCTCCGGGGCGGCTCATCGCTCGGCCTCCTGGTCAGGGGTGTGCGGTACGCCGAGGTAGCCGCAGGCGGCGGCCCTGCGCAGGGCCTCTTCCCGGGCGCCGGGCGCGTCGAGCGGTCCGTCGACCAGGCCGGCGAAGCCGATCGTGATCCGCTCGCCGCCGATCGGCACGAGCCCGACCTCGGCGCTCTCACCGGGGCCGAAGCGCACCGAGGATCCGGCCGGGACCGCCAGCCGCATCCCGTAGGCCCGTGCGCGCGGGAAGTCCAGGCGCGGGTTGGCCTCGAAGAAGTGGAAGTGGGAGGTGACCGAGACCGGGACGGCCGCGGTGTTGGTGACCGTCAGCCGGACGGCCGCCTCGGGCTCGGCGTGCTCGGGGCCCGGCAGCAGCGCGCCCGGTCCCTGGTCGCCCAGTCCGCCGCCGATCGGGTCGCTGACCACCGCCAGGCGCGAGCCGTCGTCGAAGACGGCCTCGACGTGCACCTCGGTGACGATGTCGGCGACGCCCGGCAGGACGTCCTGCGGCCCGAGGACGGACCGGGCCGCGGCGACGGCCTCGGCCAGCCGCCGGCCGTCGCGGGCGGCCTCGCAGACGGTGTCCGCGATGATCGCGGTCGCCTCCGGCACGTTCAGCCGCAGGCCGCGGGCGCGGCGGGCACGGGCCAGTTCGGCGGCCCCGAAGAGCAGCAGCCGGTCACGTTCGGTGGGGGTCAGTCTCACGACACGGCACCTCCTTGCCTTCCTCAGGTTAGAGCATCACTCTAAACGTCGGATTCATTCAACCGAAACATTGACGGTCGACCTTCGAACACGTCACATTGAGCGTCGCTCAAACTGTGCTCGGGAAGCACGCACTCATTCCTGCCCGAGGTTTGTCGTAGGTCGAAGGAGACCGGTCATGCCGATAGAACAGCGCGGAGTCGACACCATCCCCGACGAGGAACGCACCAGCGGGCCCCGCGACCTCGTGTCGATCCTGCTGGGCTCCAACCTCTGCCTCGGCGTGATCATCTTCGGCTGGCTGCCGCCGTCCTTCGGGCTCGGCTGGTGGGCGTCGGTCGGCTCGATCGTGGCGGGCACGGCGATCGGCACCGCCCTGACCGCTCCGCTGGCGCTGGTCTCCCTGCGCACCGCGACCAACCTGTCCACCTCCTCCGGCGCCCAGTTCGGGGTGCGCGGCCGGCTGGTCGGCTCGGTCGTCGGCCTGCTCCTCGCGCTCGGCTACACCGCCCTGACCGTGTGGATCGGCGGCGACGTGATGGTCGGCGTCCTGCACCGGCTGTTCGGACTGACGCCCTCGGGGGCCTCGTACGGCCTGGTCTACGGGGTGCTCGCGGCCGCCACCGTGGCCGGCGCGGTCTACGGCTACCGGGTGCTGCTCGCCATGTCCCGCGTGCTCGCGATCGGCATGACGGCCCTGCTGGTGCTGGGCGTGATCGCGTACGCCCCGCACTTCACGACCGCCGCGCTGCCCGGGGCGGGCGGCTATCTGCTGGGCGGGTTCTGGCCCACCTGGCTGCTGGCGACGGTGGCGGCCGGTCTGTCCGGGCCGATCGCGTTCATCACCCTGCTGGGCGACTACACCCGCTACATCTCCCCCGCCCGCCACTCCTCGCGCCGGGTCCTGCACGCGACCTGGCTCGGGCTGATCCTGGGCCTGCTGGTCCCGCAGCTCTTCGGCACCTTCACGGCGTACGCGGCCGGCGCGGCCCTCGACTACGCGGGCCCGCTCGTCTCCGCCTCCCCCGGCTGGTACCTGCTCCCGCTGCTGCTGTCCGCCTCCGCGGGCTCGGTCGGCAACGCGGGCCTGATGCTCTACTCCATGGGTCTCGACCTGGACGCGATCCTGCCCCGCGCCTCCCGCGCGCGGGCCACCGTCACGGTCGCGGTGGTGGCGACGGCCTGCGTCTTCGTCGGCCACTACGCGTGGGACGCGCAGTCCGCGATGACGTCCTTCGTACTGCTGCTGACCGCGATCGGCACCCCCTGGGCGGTCATCACCCTCATCGGCTTCGTGCGCAGCGGCGGACACTACGACGCCGACGCCCTCCAGGTCTTCAACCGGCGCGCGCGGGGCGGGATCTACTGGTACCGGGCCGGCTGGAACGTGTCCGCCACGGTCTCCTGGGCGCTCGGCGCGGTGGTCGGCCTGCTGGCGGTGTCGCTGCCGTCGTACGAGGGCCCGCTGCTGTCGCTGACCGGCGGGGTGGACTGCAGCTTCCTGCTGTCGGGACTGGTCGGCGGGGC
Organism: Streptomyces sp. NPDC104096; assembly: GCF_055584385.1. Classification (NCBI taxonomy): domain Bacteria; kingdom Bacillati; phylum Actinomycetota; class Actinomycetes; order Kitasatosporales; family Streptomycetaceae; genus Streptomyces; species Streptomyces sp. NPDC104096. The sequence continues at coordinate 121,373 of NZ_JBVJMD010000023.1, read as the reverse complement.
GGTGTACCTGCTGTGGACGACCCGGTCCGCGAACGGCGGGGCCGCCGCGGACACGGAGTCCACGGCGGCCCTGGTGAGCAACGAGGCCTGAGGCCCCGTGACCACTAGCCCAGCTCGTGCATCCAGCCGTGCTTGTCCTCGGCCGTGCCGCGCTGGATGTCGAGCAGCGCCCGGCGCAGACGCATGGTGACCTCGCCGGGCTCGCCGCCCGACTGGCTCCACTCGGCGCCGGCCCGCTTGACCTTGCCGACCGGGGTGATGACGGCGGCGGTGCCGCAGGCGAAGACCTCGGTGAGGGTGCCGCTCTCGGAGTCGGCCTGCCACTGCTGGATGGAGACGCGGGCCTCCTCGGCCTCGTAGCCGAGGTCGCGGGCGACGGCCAGCAGGGAGTCGCGGGTGACGCCCTCCAGGATCGAGCCGCTGAGGGTCGGGGTGACGATCCGGTTCCCGTACACGAAGTACAGGTTCATGCCGCCGAGTTCCTCGACCCACTTGTGCTCGACCGCGTCGAGGTAGCAGACCTGGTCGCAGCCCTGGGCGGCCGCCTCGGCCTGGGCGAGCAGGGAGGCCGCGTAGTTGCCGCCGGTCTTGGCGTCGCCCATGCCGCCGGGGACGGCGCGGACGCGGTCCTCGGACGCCCAGATGGAGACCGGGCGCACGCCGCCGGGGAAGTACGCGCCGGCCGGGGAGGCGATGACGATGAACAGGTACTCGTTGGCGGGCTTGACGCCCAGCCCGACCTCGGTGGCGATCATGAAGGGGCGCAGGTAGAGGGACTCCTCGCCGCCGTGCGCCGGGACCCAGTCCTTGTCCTGCTGGACCAGCAGGTCGCACGCCTCGACGAAGGTCTCGACCGGCAGCTCGGGCATCGCCAGACGACGGGCGGAGCGCTGGAACCGCAGGGCGTTCTGGTCCGGGCGGAAGGTGGCGACGGAGCCGTCGGGGCGGCGGTAGGCCTTGAGCCCCTCGAAGATCTCCTGGGCGTAGTGCAGGACGTTGGTGGCCGGGTCGAGCGGGATCGCCGCGTACGGAACGAGCTGGCCGTCGTGCCAGCCGCGCCCCTCGGTCCACTTGATCGTCACCATGTGGTCCGTGAAGTGGCGGCCGAACCCGGGGTTGGTCAGGATCGCCGCGCGCTCCGTGGCGGAGAGCGGGTTGGCGGAGGGCTTCAGCTCGATCGTGGGCGTCGTCATGAGTAGGTGTCCTTCACCGGTTGTAGTGACGGGCCGCGCTCACTCCCGCACGGCCGGTGGCCGGTGCTAGGACGTCCGAGCATTCCCTCATACCGCGGCTCCGCGTTCGATTATCGCGCGGGGCGTGCGGCGGAAGAAAACGGGGTGAATGCGGCCCAGGGGTTGATGGTGGCACCCGGCGAGGCATACGGAAAGCCGCCGGGTGCTGATGCGACCCGGCGGCTTCGAGTGATTCGAGTGGCGCGGGGTCAGCCGGCTACTCGTACGGAGAGGGCGTCGCCGATCTCCGTGGTGCTGCGGGCGGGCTGCCCGACGCGCTCCGCGAGGTCGGCGGAGACGGCGTCCTCGATCCGGGCCGCCTCGGCCTCGTAGCCGAGGTGGCGCAGCAGCAGGGCGACGGACAGGACCGTGGCGGTGGGGTCCGCCTTGCCCTGGCCCGCGATGTCCGGGGCCGAGCCGTGCACCGGCTCGAACATGGACGGGAACGCGCCGGTCGGGTTGATGTTCCCGGAGGCGGCGACGCCGATGCCGCCGGAGACGGCCGCGGCGAGGTCGGTGATGATGTCGCCGAAGAGGTTGTCGGTGACGATGACGTCGAAGCGCTCGGGCTGGGTGACCAGGTAGATGGTGGCCGCGTCGACGTGGATGTACTCGGTGGTGACCTCGGGGAACTCCTCGGCCACCTTGTTGAAGATGTTCGTCCACAGGTGACCCGCGAAGGTCAGCACGTTGTTCTTGTGGACCAGCGTGAGCTTCTTGCGCGGGCGGGCCTGGGCGCGGGCGAACGCGTCGCGGACCACGCGCTCGACACCGAAGGCCGTGTTCACCGAGACCTCGGTGGCGACCTCGTGCTCGGTGCCCTTGCGGATGGTGCCGCCGTTGCCGGTGTACGGGCCCTCGGTGCCCTCGCGGACCACGACGAAGTCGATCTCGGGCTGGCCGGCCAGCGGCGTGGCGACACCCGGGAGCAGCTTCGAGGGGCGCAGGTTGACGTGGTGGTCGAAGGCGAACCGGAGCTTGAGCAGGAAGCCGCGCTCCAGGACGCCGGACGGCACCGACGGGTCGCCGATCGCGCCGAGCAGGATGACGTCGTGCTGCTTGAGCGCGTCGAGGTCGGCGTCGGTGAGGGTCTCACCGGTCGCGTGGTAGCGCCGGGCGCCGAAGTCGTACTCCTTGGTCTCCAGCTTCACATCCTGCGGGAGGACGGCGGAGAGGACCTTGAGACCCTCGGCCACGACCTCCTGGCCGATGCCGTCACCGGGGATCACTGCGAGATTGATGCTGCGAGACATGCGGGCACCCTACTCCTCGTCCCATGGAATGACACGGGGCGTCCGCGATACGGACACCCCGATGGCGCAGCGACTCGTCCCGTCGGGTGGCGTTCACTCCCGCGTACGGCAGCTGTCCGCGCGCGTCGGGAAGTTCACCGCCATGGACCTTCCCGACGTCGGCATCCCGCCGCGGCTCGCGCGCCGGATGAGCATGGCGGAGCAGGCGGACCGGGATGCGGGTCTCCTGGCAGGTGCCGGCCGCGGTGCACCGCCCGTATCTGCGCCTGGGAACGCGGCCGGACGGGCTGGGCCCCCGGATCGAGGCCGAGGTGCGCGCCGCCTGGGTACCGCTGTTCGCGCAGCACCAGGTGAACCTGGTGATCAACGGGCACAACCATGTGTACGAGCGGACCGACGCGGTGAAGAACGGCGGGGCGGGCAGGCCGGTGCCGGTCGGCGGGTCGACGGACCCGACCCGGGACGGGACCGTGTACGTCACCGCCGGTGGCGGCGGCCGGGACCTGTACGGCTTTCCGGCGGGCGCCGACGAGAGCCACGAGGGCCGGGTGGCCCGCCACGAGCCGGTCGAGACGTCCCACTGGACGAGGTCGCGGCAGCAGAGCGCCGAGACCGTGGAATGGTCACGGGTGCGCTACCGCGGCTTCTCCCTGCTGTCCGTGGAGGCGTCCGGCGGGACGACCCCACGGCTGCGGGTGCCGGCGCTCGCCGCGAACGGCAGGCGCATCGACCATTTCGAGGTGCGGCGCGGGGCGTGGACCCCGCACCGCAACCCGACGGGTGCGGCTCCCGGCACAGGTGGTGGCAATCCAGGCGTGCGGTGAAGGGGTTCGGCTCAGTGGCCGGTCTCGCCGCCGTTGTCACGGCGGTCCAGGGCGCGCTGGAGCGCGGCCGCGGCGTTCTTGCGGTCGGACTCGCTGCTGCGGGAGGTGTGACGGACTCGGCGGCGGACGGTCGTCTCGGCCATGGGAAATCGACTCCTTCGAAATCCGGGAGCGTGGAAAGGGGGTACGAGACGCCGGAAAGGGCGGGAAGCCTGGCCGCAGGGGTTGCCTGCACGGGGCCCGGCTCACGACCGCCATTCGCTGGATCGAGCGAGACGTTCGGCTCCTACAACGCTAAGGGAGAAGCGCGCCACTGTCTCTACAATTACTCGGACTTCCTACTATCTGAGACGGCACGTGCCACCGCCGCCGTGAAGCCCGCCGGATCCTCGGTCCACAGCAGGTGGCCGGCCTCCGGCAGGGTCGCCCGGCGCACCCTCGGCAGGGCCCGCTCCAGCGAGTCCACGGCCGAGCGGGGCCGGATGTCGTGGGCTCCGTCGAGGATCGTCACCGGCACCCGCAGGGCCCGGCAGGCCTCGTACAGCTCCGCCGTGCCGCAGCGCAGGCGCCGTTCCCGGTCGAGGACCCGGTTGCAGGCGTCGTTGACCGCGAACCACGGCTCGGCCATCCGCGCGGCGAGCTCCGGCGCGCGCTCGCGGTCGGCGAACTCCGCCGACCACCGGAGCACCGCACGCTCCCGCTCCTGGCTGTCGGTCCTCTGCGGCCGGTCCGTCAGTTCCCGCCAGCGGGCGAGCCGTTCGGGACGGTCGCCGAGCCGGGCGAGGAAGTTCGCCGTACAGGCCTCGCGCCAGTCGGCGTCCGGCCCGATGCCCGTCCCCGCCGCGTAGACCAGCGCGCTCACCCGCTCCGGGTGCGCGAGCGCGTACTCCAGCGCGAGCTGGGCGCCCCAGGAGTGGCCGAGCAGCGCCATCCGGCCGAACCCGAAGTGGCGCCGTACGGCGTCCAGGTCGGCCACGAAGCGTTCGGCCGTCCACGGTCCCGCGCACCGCTCGGAGCGACCGCACCCGCGCTGGTCCCAGCGGACCACCGTGGCCAGAGCGGCGAGCGGCCCGGCCGCGTCGGCGAACATGTCCCACAGGCCGGGTCCGCCGTGGCACAGCACCAGCGGCTCGCCCCGGCCGGAGCCGCTCGCCCACAGCCGTACGCCGTCGTCCGTGGTCACCGTCTCCTGCTCCGCGCGGGCCATGAGGACAGTCTGCCCGCGCACACGCCGACGGGCCGGGCCGGATCGCGAAGGATCCGGCCCGGCCCGTGCGGGGTCGGGGATGTCAGCCCATGTGCGGGTAGCCGTACTCGGTCGGCGGGACCAGCGTCTCCTTGATGGCGCGGGTCAGCGTCCAGCGCATCAGGTTCTGCGGGGCGCCGGCCTTGTCGTTGGTGCCGGAGGCACGGCCGCCGCCGAAGGGCTGCTGGCCGACGACGGCGCCGGTCGACTTGTCGTTGATGTAGAAGTTGCCCGCCGCGAAGCGGAGCTTCTCCATCGTGTACGCGGCCGCCGCGCGGTCGCCGGAGATGACCGAGCCGGTGAGGGCGTAGTCGGACGCCGACTCCATCTGGGTCAGCATCTCGTCGTACTTGTCGTCCTCGTAGACGTGCACGGCGAGGAAGGGGCCGAAGTACTCGGTCGTGAAGACCTCGTTCTCCGGGTCCGTGCACTCGACGACGGTCGGGCGCACGAAGTAGCCGACGGAGTCGTCGTAGGTGCCGCCCGCGACGATCGTGCAGGTCGGGTCGGACTGGGCGCGGTCGATGGCCGCCTTGTTCTTGGCGAACGAGCGCTCGTCGATGACCGCGCCGATGAAGTTCGACAGGTCGGTGACGTCACCCATGGTCAGCCCGTCGACCTCGGCCGCGAACTCCTCCTTGAAACCGGAGTTCCAGATGGAGGCCGGGACGTAGGCGCGCGAGCTCGCCGAGCACTTCTGGCCCTGGTACTCGAAGGAGCCGCGGGTCAGGGCGGTCTTGAGGACCGCGCGGTCCGCCGACGGGTGGGCGACCACGAAGTCCTTGCCGCCGGTCTCGCCGACCAGACGCGGGTAGGAGCGGTACTTCTCGATGTTGTTGCCGACCGTCTTCCACAGGTACTGGAAGGTCTTGGTCGAGCCGGTGAAGTGGATGCCGGCCAGGTCGCGGTGCTCGAGGGCGACCTTGGAGACCTCGATGCCGTCACCGGTGACGAGGTTGATGACGCCCTTGGGCAGGCCCGCCTCCTCCAGGAGCTGCATCAGCAGCACGGCGGCGTGGGTCTGCGTCGGGGACGGCTTCCACACGACGACGTTGCCCATGAGCGCCGGGGCGGTGGGCAGGTTGCCCGCGATCGCCGTGAAGTTGAAGGGCGTGATCGCGTAGACGAAGCCCTCCAGCGGACGGTGGTCCATGCGGTTCCACACGCCCGGGGAGTTCGCCGGGGGCTGCTCGGCGAGGATCTGGCGGGCGTAGTGGACGTTGAAGCGCCAGAAGTCGACGAGCTCGCAGGGAGTGTCGATCTCGGCCTGCTGGGCGGTCTTCGACTGGCCGAGCATGGTGGAGGCGGCCAGCGTCTCGCGCCAGGGGCCGGCCAGCAGCTCGGCGGCGCGCAGGATGATCGCGGCGCGGTCGTCGAAGGACATCGCGCGCCAGGCCGGGGCGGCGGCGAGGGCCGCGTCCACGGCGTCCTGGGCGTCCTGCTGCGTGGCGTTGGCGTAGGTGCCGATACGCGCCTTGTGGTTGTGCGGCTGCACGACGTCGAAGCGCTCGCCGCCGCCCATCCGCCGCTCGCCGCCGATGGTCATCGGCAGGTCGATCGGGTTCTCGGCCAGCTCCTTGAACTTGACCTCCAGGCGGGCGCGCTCGGGCGAGCCGGGGGCGTAGCCGTGCACCGGCTCGTTGACGGGGGTGGGGACCTGGGTCACAGCGTCCATTTTTTCCGTAACTCCTTGAGTCGAGCGGGTGTTCGGTCTCAGCCCTTGGTGAGGATCGAGCGGGCGAAGAAGAGCAGGTTGGCCGGCTTCTCCGCCAGGCGACGCATGAAGTAGCCGTACCAGTCGGTGCCGTACGCGGTGTAGACGCGCATACGGTGGCCCTCGGCGGCGAGCCGCACGTGCTCGTCGCTGCGGATGCCGTACAGCATCTGGAACTCGTACTCGTCCAGCTTGCGCCCGGCCGTCCGCGCGAGCTCCTGGGCGATCGAGATGAGGCGCGGGTCGTGGGACCCGATCATCGGGTAGCCCTCGCCCTCCATCAGGATCTTCAGGATGCGGACGTACGCCTTGTCGGTGTCCGACTTCTTCTGGTACGCGACCTCGGCGGGCTCCTTGTAGGCGCCCTTGACGATGCGCACGCGGCTGCCGGCCGCGGCGAGCCTGCGGGCGTCGTCCTCGGTGCGGAAGAGGTAGGCCTGGATCACACAGCCGGTCTGCGGGAAGTCCTTCCGCAGCTCCTCGTGGATGGCGAACATCGAGTCGAGGGTGGTGTGGTCCTCGGCGTCGAGCGTGACGGTGGTGCCGATGGCGGCGGCGGCCTCGACGACCGGGCGGACGTTGGCCAGGGCCAGCTCGTGGCCGCCCTCCAGGGCCTGTCCGAACATGGAGAGCTTGACCGACATCTCGGCCTTGGTGCCGAGGCCGAGCTCCTTGAGGCGGCCGATCAGCTCCAGGTACGCGTCACGGGCGGCGTAGGACTGCTCGGGGGTGGTGATGTCCTCGCCGACGACGTCCATCGTGACTTCCAGGCCCTTGCCCGTGAGGTCCTCGATGATCGGGACGACCTGGTCGACGGTCTCACCGGGGATGAAGCGGTCGACGACCGGCTTGGTCACCGGAGCGGCCGAGATCAGACGGCGCATCCGGTCGCTGCGCGACGCGGCGAGAATCACGGGACCCAGCACGGGGCACCTCCACAGACAAGCACGAAACGGCCGCTCACCGACGATTCGGGTACGGCACGGAGAACCACCGTGAAACCTAAGGATCTCTCCGATCGTGGGCCATCGACAGCTGTCACGCATCCGCGCCCCGGTTCTCAGACAGATGTATGAAAGGCCCCCGTACATGCGGGAGAATGCCGGAGTGACGTCGGACGCCGCGCCCTTCCACCACCGGGCTGACTACCAGGAGCTCGTCGACGAGCTCTCGGAACTGCTGGGCGCCCCGGCGACGCTGGAGAACCGCGACTTCGAGCTGATCGCCTTCGGCGCGTACGACAGCGAGGACGAGCTGGACGCCGCGGCCCTGGACCCGGTGCGCACCCGCTCGATCCTGACCCGCCGTTCCACGACGGCGGTGCGCACCTGGTTCGAGGGCTTCGGCATCACCCGGGCGGCAGGACCGGTGCGGATCCCGCCCACCCCGGAGGCGGGCGTGTACCGGGGCCGCATCTGTCTGCCGGCCCGTCATCGGGGTGTCGTCCTCGGCTACGTGTGGCTGCTGGACGACGACCCGGGCCCCTCCGAGGCGCAGCTGGCCGCCGCCATGCGGGTCGCGGGCCGGATCGGGGAGCTGCTGGCCGACGAGGCGCAGCACGGCGCCGACCTGTCCCGGGAGCTGCGGGCGGTGCTGACGGCCGAGCACGGCTGGCAGCAGGAGATGGCGGTGGCGGAGCTGCGCACGGCACTGGGCGCCCGCGCGGACGGCCTGCACACGATCGTCTGCGTGACCCCCTGGCGGTCGGCCGATCCACAGGGCGCGCCGTCGGCGCGGGCGGTGCCGCACGCCACCGCCCTGTGCACGGTCCCCCGGGGCGCCACCGGGCAGAGCCTCGCGGTGCTGGTGCGGCTGCGGTCCGCGGACGTGCGCGCGCCCGCGCTGACCACGGCCGCCCGGCTGCTGAGGGAAGGGGCCGCGGGCGCGGCAGGGGTGAAGGAAGGGGCCGCCGCGGCCGGGGTCGGCGAGGCGCGCACCGGACTCGCGGAGCTGGCCGCCGCCTGGCACGAGGCCTCGGCGGCGGCGCGGGCGGCACGGGCGGAGCCCCGGCTCGGGCCGGTCGCCGAGTGGTCGGCCATCGGGCCGTACCGGCTGCTGACCGCGCTGCCCCCGACGGCCGCCCGCGACAGCGCCGTGCAGGCGCTGCTGTCCCCGGCACAGCGGGATCTCGCGCGTACGGCGGAGGCCTACCTCGACTGCGCGGGCCAGGCCGGGCGTACGGCGGCGGAGCTGGGCATCCACCGCCAGACGCTGTACTACCGGCTGTCCCGGGTCGAGCAGCTCACGGGGCTGGACCTGGACGACGGGGAGGACCGGCTGCTGCTGCACATGGCACTGAAGGGCGCGCGGCTGCGCGACGACGGGGCCGACGCGCGCTGAGCGCCGCCGGTCCCGGCGGGCCGCCGTCGCGTCAGGTCCGGTTGGCGGCCTCGATGATCTGCCGCAGCCCCTCCGTCAGCACGTCCCCGTCGGGCGCGGTCTTCGGATCGAAGGTCCACTGCGCGATGAGGCCCGTCATCAGCGTCATGTAGAAGCGGCCCAGCGTGTCCGCGGTCTCGTCGGACACCTCCTCCTCCGGCACGCCCATGAGGAGGGCGACGAGGCCCCGCCCGCCCTCCCGCTGGGCACGGGCCAGATGGTCGCGCACCTCGGGCAGTTCGATGGTGAGGACCTCCATGCCGAGCCGCCACATCGAGCCGGGCTGCCGCATCGACTCGGCGATGTTCGACCACACCTCGCGGAAGCGCTCCAGCGAGCCGGGCGGGGCGCTGATCCCGGCTCCCCCGTCCCCCTCGAAGGACATCTCCTCCACCAGCGAGAGGTACGCCTGCGCGAGGAGCGCGTCCTTGGACCCGTAGTGGTAGCCGATGGACGCGAGATTCGTCCCCGACTCCTTCACGATGTCGCGCGCCGTGGTGCGCGCGAAGCCCTTCGCCAGCAGGCAGCGCCTGGCGCCTTCGAGCAGATCCTCACGATGTCCCATGCACGGCAGCCTACCGCCGATCCATACAACCGTCCTAGACGCCTGACTTATACAAGCGTTCTAGACAACCGTTTAAGACGCGCGTACATTCCTCGGCATGACGAACTCGCCGAGCACCAACCCACCCGGCACCGACCCGACCGACACCACCGCGGCAGGCGCCACCACGCCCCCGGCCGCCCGCGCCGGGCGCCGCGAATGGACCGCCCTGGCCGTGCTGATGCTTCCGCTGCTGCTGGTCTCCATGGACGTCTCCGTCCTCTACTTCGCGATCCCGGCGATCAGCGCGGACCTCGCACCCAGCGGCACCCAGCAACTGTGGATCTTCGACATCTACGCGTTCGTCCTGGCCGGCCTGCTGATGACCATGGGCTCGCTCGGCGACCGCATCGGCCGCCGCAGGCTGCTGCTGATCGGCGCCGCCGCCTTCGGCACCGCCTCGGCGGTGGCCGCCTACGCCGACAGCCCCGAGACCCTGATAGCGGCCCGCGCGATCCTCGGCATCGGCGGCGCGACCCTGATGCCCTCGACCATGGCGCTGGTCCGCACGATGTTCACCGACCCCGGCCAGCGCGCCAAGGCGATCGGCCTGTGGTCCGGCGTGATGACGGCCGGGATCGCGCTGGGCTCGGTGCTCAGCGGGGTACTGGTGCAGTTCTTCTGGTGGGGCTCGGTGTTCCTGGTCAACCTGCCCGCGATGGCACTGCTGCTGGTCCTCGGCCCGGTCCTGCTCCCCGAGTCCAGGGACCCCCGGCCCGGCCGCTTCGACTGGCCGAGCGTCCCGCTGTCCATGGCCGCGGTGCTCCCCGTCGTCTACGGCCTGAAGGGCATCCCCTCCGACGGCTGGAACGTGCGGTACGTCGTCGCGATCACCGTAGGCCTGCTCTTCGCGGCCCTCTTCGTCCACCGCCAGCGCACGGTCGCGCACCCGATGATCTCCCCGGCCCTGTTCCGCGGCACCGGCTTCGCCCCGGCCGTCGTCCTCAACCTCGTCTCGTCCTTCGCGATACTGGGCTCGGCATTCTTCACCACCCAGTACCTCCAGTCGGTGCTGGACAAGAGCGCGATGGAAGCGGCCCTGTGGTCGCTGCTGCCGTCCGTGCCGATCGGCATGGCCGCCCCGGCGGCGACCGCCCTGGTCCAGAAGGGCGTCAACCGCGCCTACGTCGTCACCGCGGGCCTGCTGATCGGCGCGGCCGGCTACGGTCTGCTCGCCCTGGCCGGCACCGACTCGCTCTGGCTGGTCCTGAGCGCGTGCGGGGTGCTCGCCTCCGGCATCGTCATGGTCATCTCCCAGATGACGGACCTGGCGCTGAGCGCGGCCCCGGCCGAGAGCGCGGGCTCGGCCGCCTCCCTCCTGGAGACCGGCGGGGAGTTCGGCGGTGCCCTGGGCATGGCGGTCCTCGGCTCCATCGGCACCGCGGTCTACCGCCACGCGATGCCCTCCTCGGCACCGGCCGGGGCCCGCGACACGCTGGGCGGCGCGCTCGCCCTCGCCGGCCGGCTCCCGGGGCGCACGGGTGACGCCCTGGCAGCGGCGGCGCGGGCGTCCTTCACCGACGGGATGCAGGCGGCCGGCATCGCGGGGGCGGTGCTGCTGGTCGCGGCGGCGGTGCTGGCGGCGCTGACCCTGCGGAAGATCCACGTCAAGGCCGGATGACGGCAGACGAGGCGGCGACACACGAGGCGACGGCAGACGAAAAGGCGCCGGGCGGGCTGAGGATCCTCAGCCCGCCCGGCGCCTTGCGCACGCGGTCCGCGGGAGCCCGGGGACGGCAGCCCCCGGGCACGACAGGCGGACTCAGACGAGGTTGACCGACCGGGCGGACGTCGCGCCGATCTCCGCCGCGACCTCGGCCAGCACCGTCGGCGGCACCGTGTCGTCCACGGTCAGCACGGCCAGCGCCTCGCCACCGACCGCCGCGCGGGCGACCTGCATACCGCCGATGTTGATACCGGCCTCACCGAGGATGCGGCCCACCGTGCCCACGACACCCGGACGGTCCTCGTAGCGCAGCACCACCATGTGGTCGGCGAGCGCCAGGTCGACGTCGTAGTCACCGACGGCGACGACCTTCTGGAGGTGCTTGGGGCCGGCCAGCGTGCCGGACACGGAGACCTCCTCGCCGTTGCCGAGGGTGCCGCGCACGGTGACCACGTTGCGGTGGTCGGGCGACTCGGAGCTGGTGGTCAGCCGCACCTCGACGCCACGCTCCTGCGCGAACAGCGGGGCGTTGACGTAGGAGACCGTCTCGGCGACGACGTCCTCGAAGACACCCTTGAGCGCCGACAGCTCCAGCACCTTCACATCGTGCTGGGTGATCTCGCCGTACACCTCGACGTCGAGGCGGACCGCGACCTCACCGGCGAGCGCGGTGAAGATCCGGCCGAGGCGCTCGGCGAGCGGCAGACCCGGCTTGACGTCCTCGGCGATGACACCGCCCTGGACGTTCACCGCGTCCGGCACGAGCTCACCGGCGAGGGCGAGGCGCACGGACCGGGCGACCGCGATGCCCGCCTTCTCCTGCGCCTCGTCGGTCGACGCGCCGAGGTGCGGGGTGGCCACGACCTGGTCGAACTCGAACAGCGGGGAGTCCGTGCAGGGCTCCTTGGTGTACACGTCGAGACCGGCGCCGGCGACCCGGCCCTCCTTGAGGGCGGAGTACAGCGCCTCCTCGTCGACGATGCCGCCGCGCGCGGCGTTGACGATGCGCACGCTCGGCTTGACCTTGCGCAGCGCCTCGTCGCCGATCAGGCCGACCGTCTCGGGGGTCTTGGGCAGGTGGACGGTGATGAAGTCGGAGACCTCGAGCAGCTCGTCCAGGGACAGCACCTTCACGCCCATCTGGGCGGCGCGCGCGGGCTGCACATAGGGGTCGTAGGCGACGACCTTCATGCCGAACGCGGACATGCGCTGCGCGACGAGGGCGCCGATGCGGCCCAGGCCGACCACGCCGAGGGTCTTCTCGGCCAGCTCGACACCGGTGTACTTGCTCCGCTTCCACTCACCGTTCTTCAGAGCGGTGTTGGCCTGCGGGATGTGACGCGCGGTGGCCAGGAGCAGACCGCAGGCGAGCTCGGCGGCGGTCACGATGTTCGAGGTGGGGGCGTTGACGACCATCACGCCGGCCTTGGTGGCCGAGGAGACGTCCACGTTGTCCAGGCCGACACCGGCCCGGGCGACGACCTTCAGCTTCTTGGCGGCGGCCACCGCCTCGGCGTCGACCTTGGTGGCCGAGCGGATCAGAATCGCGTCGACGTCGGCGATGGCCGGGAGCAGCTCGGCTCGGTCGGCTCCGTTGCAGTGCCGGATCTCGAAGTCCGGGCCCAGCGCCTCCACGGTCGCGGGCGACAGCTCTTCAGCGATCAGTACGACAGGTTTCGAGCTCACGTGAGTCCTCACAAGTCTGGGGCACCTCCCATGCCCGCCAGGCCATGGGGGCGCGTGCGGACGGCCGTCCCGACGGCCGCAGGCGGAGGAGGGGGCTAGCCGCGTGGAAGACGCACGACGCTGTGGGCCTGACGCGTATGTAGTGGAGCAGTGTAGTAGCGCGGCAAAGGCTGTCTTGCGCCTCTGCGTAAGGATCACCCGTCCGTGGCTGGACGGGTTGGACAACACACTGGTTCCCGGTGTTACCCAGGGTCTGCCGAAAGGGCCGGAGCGCGCCGCCCCGGCCCTTCGGTCACAAGGCTTACGCCTCCTCGTCGACCCAGCTCATCAGCTTGCGCAGCTGCTTGCCGGTGGTCTCCAGCAGGTGCTCGGAGTCCTGCTGCTTGTACTCGTTGTACTTCTTCAGACCGCCGTGGTACTCGTCCATCCAGTTCTTGGCGAACGTGCCGTCCTGGATCTCGGCGAGGACCTTCTTCATCTCGGCCTTGGTGGCGTCGGTGATGATGCGCGGGCCGGTGACGTAGTCGCCCCACTCGGCGGTCTCGGAGATCGACCAGCGCATCTTCTCCAGGCCGCCCTCGTACATGAGGTCGACGATCAGCTTCAGCTCGTGCAGGCACTCGAAGTACGCGATCTCCGGCTGGTAGCCGGCCTCGGTCAGCGTCTCGAAGCCCGCCTTGACCAGCGCGGCCGTACCGCCGCACAGGACGGCCTGCTCACCGAACAGGTCGGTCTCGGTCTCCTCGGTGAAGGTCGTCTTGATGACGCCGGCCCGCGTGCCGCCGATGCCCTTGGCGTACGACAGCGCCAGCGCGAAGGCGCCACCGGTGGCGTCCTGCTCGACGGCGGCGATGCACGGAACGCCGCGGCCCTCCTCGTACTGACGGCGCACCAGGTGGCCCGGGCCCTTCGGGGCGACCATGCAGACGTCCACGCCGGCCGGGGGCTTGATGAAGCCGTAGCGGATGTTCAGGCCGTGACCGAAGAACAGGGCGTCGCCGTCCTTCAGGTTCGGGGCGATGGACTCCTCGTAGACCTGGGCCTGGATCGGGTCCGGCACCAGGATCATGATGACGTCGGCCTCGGCGGCGGCCTCGGCGGGCGTCACCACACGCAGGCCCTGCTCCTCGGCCTTCGCCTTGGACTTGGAGCCCTCGTGCAGGCCCACCCGCACGTCGACACCCGAGTCACGCAGCGACAGGGCGTGCGCGTGACCCTGGCTGCCGTAGCCGATGACCGCGACCTTGCGGCCCTGGATGATGGACAGGTCGGCGTCGGCGTCGTAGAACAGCTCGGCCACTTTGGGTTCTCTCCTTGGTGTGCAGGTGTTGCTCTCACCGTATGACGATGAGGGGAAGGGTAGGTTTCGGGTCTCGGTATACGGGCGGCCCGCCGACGGCCGGCCGCCCCTACCCAGACTTACGCAGATCGGTCCAGCGCGCGCAGCGACCGGTCCGTGATCGAGCGGGCGCCGCGGCCGATGGCGATCGTTCCGGACTGGACGAGCTCCTTGATGCCGTACGGCTCCAGCATCTTGAGCATGGCCGTCAGCTTGTCGCCGCTGCCGGTGGCCTCGATGGTCACGGCCTCGGGGGAGACGTCGACGGTCTTGGCGCGGAAGAGCTGGACGATCTCGACGATCTGGGAGCGCGTCTCGTTGTCGGCGCGCACCTTCACCAGAACGAGTTCGCGCTGAACGGCCGAACCCGGCTCCAGTTCGACGATCTTGAGCACGTTGACGAGCTTGTTGAGCTGCTTGGTGACCTGCTCGAGCGGCAGGTCCTCCACCTGCACCACGATGGTGATGCGGGAGATGTCGGGGTGCTCGGTGACCCCGACCGCGAGCGAGTCGATGTTGAAGCCGCGGCGGGAGAACAGGGCGGCGATCCGGGCGAGGATGCCGGGCGTGTTCTCGACCAGGACGGAGAGCGTGTGCTTGGACATTGCTGTGTGGTCTCTCTCGCTCAGTCGTCTTCGTTGTCGCCGAAGTCGGGGCGGACGTCCCGGGCGGCCATGATCTCGTCGTTGGACGTGCCGGCGGCGACCATCGGCCACACCATCGCGTCCTCGTGGACGATGAAGTCCACGACGACCGGACGGTCGTTGATGGAGTTCGCCTCCTCGATGACCTTGTCGAGGTCGTCCGGCGACTCGCACCGGATGGCGTGACAGCCCATCGCCTCCGACAGCTTCACGAAGTCCGGGATGCGGGTGCCGGCGCTCGGCTCCTTGCCGGTCGCCCCCGGACCGGAGTGCAGCACGGTGTTGGAGTAGCGCTGGTTGTAGAACAGGGTCTGCCACTGGCGGACCATGCCCAGGGCACCGTTGTTGATGATCGCGACCTTGATCGGGATGTTGTTCAGGGCGCAGGTCGTCAGTTCCTGATTGGTCATCTGGAAGCAGCCGTCGCCGTCGATCGCCCAGACGGTCCGGTCCGGCACGCCCGCCTTGGCGCCCATGGCGGCGGGGACCGCGTACCCCATGGTCCCGGCGCCGCCGGAGTTCAGCCAGGTCGAGGGCTTCTCGTACTGGATGTAGTGCGCGGACCACATCTGGTGCTGGCCCACGCCCGCCGCGAAGACCGTGCCCTCGGGGGCGAGCCGGCCGATGCGCTGGATGACCTGCTGCGGGGAGAGCGAGCCGTTGTCGGGCTGCTCGTAACCCAGCGGGTAGGTCTGCCGCCAGCGTTCGAGGTCCTTCCACCAGGCGGTGTAGTCGCCCTTGTGGCCCTCGCTGTGCTCCTTCTGCACCGCCTGGACCAGGTCCGCGATCACCTCACGGGCGTCACCGACGATCGGCACGTCCGCCTCGCGGTTCTTGCCGATCTCCGCGGGGTCGATGTCCGCGTGGACGATCTTGGCGTGCGGGGCGAAGCTGTCCAGCTTGCCGGTGACACGGTCGTCGAACCGGGCGCCGAGGGCGACGATCAGGTCGGCCTTCTGCAGCGCGGTGACGGCGGTGACCGCACCGTGCATGCCCGGCATCCCCACGTGCAGCGGGTGGCTGTCGGGGAACGCGCCCAGCGCCATGAGGGTGGTGGTGACGGGCGCTCCGGTGAGCTCGGCGAGGACCCTCAGCTCGGCGGTGGCCCGGGCCTTGAGCACCCCGCCGCCGACGTAGAGGACGGGCCGCTTGGCGGAGGTGATCAGCTTGGCGGCCTCGCGGATCTGCTTGGCGTGCGGCTTGGTCACCGGGCGGTAGCCCGGCAGGTCCATGACCGGCGGCCAGGAGAACGTGGTCTGCGCCTGGAGGGCGTCCTTGGCGATGTCGACCAGGACCGGTCCGGGGCGGCCGGTGGAGGCGATGTGGAACGCCTGCGCGATCACCCGCGGGATGTCCTCGGCCTTCGTCACCAGGAAGTTGTGCTTGGTGATCGGCATCGTGATGCCGACGATGTCCGCCTCCTGGAACGCGTCGGTCCCGATCGCCTTCGAGGCGACCTGGCCCGTGATCGCGACCAGCGGCACGGAGTCCATGTGGGCGTCCGCGATCGGCGTGACCAGGTTGGTCGCACCCGGACCCGAGGTCGCCATGCACACGCCGACGCGACCGGTGGCCTGCGCGTACCCGGTGGCCGCGTGGCCGGCGCCCTGCTCGTGGCGGACCAGGACGTGGCGCACCCGGGTCGAGTCCATCAACGGGTCGTAGGCGGGGAGGATCGCACCGCCGGGAATGCCGAATACCGTGTCGGCCCCGACCTCCTCGAGGGAGCGGATGAGGGACTTCGCGCCCGTGACGTGCTCGACGGACGCGGACTGTCCTCCGGATCGGGGCCGCGGCTGCGGATGGTGGGCCCCGGTGGCCTGCTCGGTCATCGTCATTCTCTTCTCGATGCTGAGGGTTTTTGCGAAGTTCGTGCGGTGTGCGGCTGTTGCACGCCAGGCTCTGTGCAACAAAAAACCCCTCGTGCCGAAAGGCAAGCGAGGGGAGCGCGCCGGTGAGGTCGCTGGGGATTCCGGATCCTCTCCGGTCGTTCCCAGCTCAGCCGACGCGCTGTCCAAGTACGAGAATTCGGGTGCGCATGGAACTGACCCTCCCCCCGGCGCACATCCACTGTCAAGTGGGTGGGACGGGAGTCTCATTATGTGAGCGGAGAGCCGTTCCGCCCCCGAGGACGGCGGCCACCCCGCCCGGGTACACCCCGCCGCCGCCCACGAACGCGGGCTCGGCCGGTCCGTGCGGCACCGGATAGTGGCCGGAGGCGAGCGCCCGGCGCAGCCGGTACTCGTCCAGCGGGCCGGAGAACGCCATGCCCTGGCCATGGGTGCAGCCCATCGCGCGCAGGGCGACGACCTGCTCCGGAAGGTCCACGCCGTCGGCCACGGACTGGAGCCCCAGATCGCTCGCGATCCGCAGCAGCCCGCTGGTGATCTTGTGCAAGCGGGCGGACTCCACGACCCCCTCGACGAGCGAGCGGTCGAGCTTCAGCACGTCGACGGGGAGTCTCCGGAGCGCCGTGATGGCCGCGTAGCCGCTGCCGAAGCCGTCCAGGGCGATACGGACACCCAGACGCCGCAAGGCACTCAGGCGGCGCTCCAGCTCGTCCAGCGGCACCCTGGGCTCGGTGTCGGAGAGCTCTATGACCAGGGACCCCGACGGCAGGCCGTGCCGGGTCAGCAGGGCCTCGACGGAGCCGAGCGGCATCGAGCGGTCGAGCAGCCGACGGGCGCTGACCCGCACGACCACCGGCACGCCCAGGCCGGTCCCGATCCGTTCGGCGGCCTGTTCGACGGCCTCCTCCAGGACCCAGCGGCCCAGCTCGGCGGTCTTGTCGCTGTCCTCCGCGACCCGCAGGAACTCGGCGGGCGTGAAGAGCACCCCCTGGGAGGAGCGCCAGCGGGCCTGGGCGGTGACCGACGTGATCCGGCCGTCCTCCAGACCCACCACGGGCTGGTGCAGCAGCGCGAACTCGCCGTCGTGCAGCGCGGCACGCAGCCGCGTGGCCAGTTCGGCCTTGCGTACGACGTCCTGCTGCATCTGCGGCTTGTACAGCTCGACCCGGCCCTTGCCGGCCGCCTTGGCGCGGTACATGGCGAGGTCGGCGTTGCGCAGCAGCTCGCCCGCGCCGAGGCCGGGCTCGGCGAAGGCGACGCCGATGGACGCGGCGACGCGGACCTCGTTGCCGTCGATCACGTACGGCTGGGAGAGCGTGATCCTGAGGCGGTCGGCGAGCTCCAGGATGTGGCGTTCCCGGGCGGTACGGTCCCGGGTCCCGTCGCCGGCGATCAGGGCCGCGAACTCGTCGCCTCCCAGCCGGGACGCGGTGTCCCCGTGCCGGACGGCGTCCTGGAGTCTGCGGGCGGCCTGGACGAGCAGCTCGTCCCCCGCCTGGTGCCCGATCGTGTCGTTGACGGCCTTGAAGCCGTCGAGGTCGATGAAGAGCACGGCGGTGCCGCGCAGTGCGGTGCGGTCGGCGGCGCGGCGGCCCGACAGCGCCTGCTGCACCCGCCTGGTGAACAGCGCGCGGTTGGGCAGGTCGGTGAGCGGGTCGTGCTCCGCGTTGTGCTGGAGCTGCGCCTGCAACCGCACCCGCTCGGTCACGTCCCGGCTGTTGAAGATCAGACCGCCGTGGTGGCGGTTGACGGTGGACTCGACGTTCAGCCAGCCGCCGTCGCCCGACCTGAATCGGCACTCGATACGGGTGGTGGCTTCCTCCAGGGGGCTGGCGGCGAGGAAGCGGCGCACCTCGTGCACCACGCAGCCCAGGTCCTCCGGATGGATGAGGGCGGCCAGTTCGGTGCCGACCAGGTCCTCCGCCGGACGTCCGTAGACCCCGGCGGCGGCCGGGGAGACATAGCGGAGGATGCCGTTGGGCGCGGCGATCATGATGACGTCGCTGGAGCCCTGCACCAGGGAGCGGAAGTGGTTCTCCTGCTGCGCCAGTTCCTGGGTGAGGGTGATGTTGTCGAGGAGCATGATGCCCTGGCGCACCACGAGGGCGAGGACGACCGTGCCGCCGGTGAAGAGCACCACCCGGTCGACGCTGTGTCCGTCGAGCACGTTGTAGAGGATGCCCAGGGTGCAGACGGCGGCGGCGAGGTAGGGCGTGAGGGCGGCGAGGGAGCCGGTGATGGGTCGGGTGACCGGATACCGGCTGTGATCACCGCCCTGCGGCGCTCCGGGGGTCGCCCCCTCGGGTGTCCCGCGGGACGCGCCCTGCGGTGCGCCCCGGGGCGTGTCGCGCGGTGTCTCCTGCGGTGGCTCGGCGGGGTGGCCGCCGGGACGCTGTCCGGGCCGGTGCTCGCGCACCACGCGCGTGTGCCCTTCGTCGCCCGTCGGCTCCTTCGGCCGGGGCGCGGCCCAGGGGGCGTACGCGAGCAGCAGGGAACCGGCGAACCAGCCCGCGTCGAGCAGTTGGCCGGAGCGGTAGTTGTCGTGCAGCAGCGGCGAGGTGAACAGGGCGTCGCACATCACGGTCAGGGCGAGCGCGCCGATCGCGGTGTTGACCGCGGTGCGGTTGACCGCCGAGCGCCGGAAGTGCAGCGCGAGCACCATGCTGACCAGGGCGATGTCGAGCAGCGGGTAGGCCAGCGACAGCGCGGTGTGCGCCACGCTCGGCCCGTCGAACTTCGCCGCCTGGGCGAGCGCCAGGCTCCAGGACAGGGTGATCAGCGAACCGCCGATCAGCCACGCGTCCAGGACCAGGCAGACCCAACCGGCCTTGGTAACCGGCCGCTTGGCCAGCACCAGCAGCCCCACGATCGCGGGCGGGGCGAAGCACAGGAAGAACAGGTCGGCGTAGCTGGGGCTGGGCACGGGCCGCTCCAGGACGACCTCGTACCACCCCCATACGCCGTTGCCCAGGGCGGCCATCGCCGAGGACAGGGCGAACAGCAGCCAGGCCGACCGGAAGCGGACGCGCCGGGTGCGCGCGTAGAGGAAGCACGACACGGCGGCGCTGCCCGCCGCGGCGCTCAGCCCGAAGTCACCCATGATCAGCGCGACTTCGTCGGAGCCCCAGCCGAGCGCGGAACCGACGGCGTAGACCGCGCACGCCAGGGCCAGGGCGAGCTGGTGGACCAGGTTCGATCCGCAGCCGGGGGCCGAGGGGCCGAACAGCGGCGCCCGCACGGCAGGCTGCGCGCGCAGCGTCCCGTCGAGGGTGGTCACGGAAGGCCGGAGCGAACTCACCGGTCCCTCCCGCTCCGCGCGGCTCCCGGGTCCCGGGGGTCCCGGTGCGCTGGATGCGCTCTCCTGCGACAACTGTGCCTGCGGTGGTGATGGTTGTGGTGACCACTGTGATCGGCATGGTGACCGCGTCGTCTGCGCGCGGCCGTGCGCCAGGGCCGCCGTCGGCGGTCCCGACGCGTCGGGTCGGTCGTCCATAGGCCGTGCATCGCCCGTCGCCCCCCTCACAAGTCTGAAATATCCATCCCCGGCGCCGAACGGTGCGCGGCGCAGCCCCTGTCGGGACGATACACCAGTCCCGTCACTCAGGGACATAGTTCCTCTACGCTCCGTAACGACGCAGGACAGGCGGGCACGCACCGCGCCCGCGGGACTGCGGAGGGTGCTCGCCGTGGGTCACATGTCGGTCGTGCCTGTCGTACGGATCACGTGGCGCAGCGGC
The DNA here is from genome assembly GCF_055584385.1 of Streptomyces sp. NPDC104096. Lineage (NCBI taxonomy): Bacteria > Bacillati > Actinomycetota > Actinomycetes > Kitasatosporales > Streptomycetaceae > Streptomyces > Streptomyces sp. NPDC104096. The sequence continues at coordinate 101,199 of NZ_JBVJMD010000023.1, read as the reverse complement.
CGCCGGTTCACGAAACGCCCCAACTGGTCGACCAGCAGCCGCTTGGCGCGGGGCAGGAACGCGGACGTCGGGCCGCCGACGTGCGGGCTGATCAGCACGCCCGGCGCGTGCCACAGCGGGTGGCCCGGGGGCAGCGGTTCGGGGTCCACGACGTCCAGGGCGGCGGTGATGCGGCCGCTCTCCAGCTCCCTGAGCAGCGCCTCGGTGTCGACGACCGGCCCGCGGGCGACGTTGACCAGCAGCGCGCCGTCCTTCATCCGGGCCAGGAAGGCCTCGTCGACCAGACCGCGGGTGCTCTCCGTGAGCGGGGTGGCGAGGACGACGACGTCCGCCTCCGGGAGCAGGGCGGGCAGTTCGGTGAGCGGATGCACCCGCCCGCGCGCCGTGGTGCGCTCGGAGCGCGCGACTCGCGCCACCCGCGCCACCTCGAACGGGACGAGCCGGTCCTCGACGGCCTCGCCGATGGCTCCGTACCCGACGACGAGGACGTTCTTGTCGGCGAGCGCCGGCCGGAAGCCGCCGGCCCACCGGCCCTGGTCCTGGGCCCGCACGAAGTCGGGGATGCCCCGCAGCGAGGCGAGGATCAGCGCCAGCGCGAGTTCGGCCGTGCTCGCGTCGTGCACTCCGCGCGCGTTGCACAACTGCACACCGGGGCGCAGGTACTTGAGGCCGGGCTCCACCTGGTCGGTGCCGGCGGACAGCGTCTGGACCACCTGGACGGAGGTCATCGCCGGCAGGGGGCGGAGGCCGACGTCGGCGGGTTTCATGTAGGGCACGACGTAGAAGGCGCAGTCGGCCGGGTCCGCGGGGAAGTCCGCCTCGCCGTTCCAGAACAGGTACGCGGGCCCTTGCGGAAGGCCCTCGATGTCGTCCGGCGGAATGGGAAGCCATACGTCAGCACTCATGGTCAGGAGGCTATGTCAGGCCAACCGGAGGCAGAGGTTAGGTTGGGGGCCGGGCGAGGGAGGTTCACGAGCAGGTGGAGCGCAGGACGATCGGTGCGGGGGCGCTCGCGACGGGGGCCGTCGGACTCGGGTGCATGCCGATGAGCTGGGCCTACAGCGGGTCGCGGCAGCGTGGCGACGAGTCGATGAGAGCGGTGCACCGGGCCCTGGACCTGGGCTCGACGCTTCTCGACACGGCGGACATGTACGGCCCGTTCACCAACGAGCTGCTGGTGGGGCGGGTGTTGAAGGAACGGCGCGCGGACGCGTTCGTTTCCACCAAGGTCGGCCTGCTGGTCGGCGAGCAGCACATCGTGGCCAACGGGCGTCCCGAGTACGTGAGAAGAGCCTGCGACGCCTCGCTGCGCCGGCTCCAGACGGACGTGATCGACCTCTACCAGCTGCACCGGGCCGACCCCGAGGTCCCCGTCGAGGAGACCTGGGGCGCGATGGCGGAGCTGGTGCGGGCCGGGAAGGTGCGGGCGCTCGGGCTGTGCGCGGTGGGCGCGCGCGGCGGACGCCGGACCGGCGCGCGGCTGCACGACGCGACGATCCGTCAGTTGCAGCGTGTGCAGCAGGTGTTCCCGGTGAGCGCGGTGGAGGCCGAGCTGTCCGTGTGGTCGCCGGAGGCGCTGGACGCGCTGGTGCCGTGGTGCGCGGCGCGCGGGGTCGGCTTCCTGGCGGCGATGCCGCTCGGCAACGGCTTCCTGACCGGCACGCTGACCCCCGGCGAGGGCTTCGAACCGGACGACATGCGCGCCCGCCACCCCCGCTTCACCGCCGAGATGATGGCCGAGAACCAGCCGATCGTCGTCGGCCTGCGCCGGGTGGCCCGGCGGCACGGCGAGCACGTCACGGCGGCCCAGGTGGCGCTGGCCTGGGTGCTGGCCCAGGGGCGGCACGTGCTGCCGGTGCCGGGCGCGAAGCGGGAACGGTGGGTGACGGAGAACGCGGCGGCCGCGGCGCTGCGGCTGACGGCCGACGACCTGGCGGAGGTGGCCGGGCTGCCGGGGGCGATGGGGTCCTGGGACTGAGCGGATGCGTCGGCGGAGCCCGTGCGGGAATCTGTTCGCACAACAGTTCCCACCGAGTACGTACGGGGACCCGTTCGGGCATCGGGGTCCCTGTCCGGGAACCCTTCGGGCGGGAGCGGCGTAGACAAGGAGAACCCTCCGCGTCGAAGGGACCATGATCGTGCAACGTCGAGCTGTGACGTCCGTGTTGGCCGCGGGCACCCTCCTGTTGACGGCCGGCTGCTCCTCCGGCGCGGAAGGATCCGGCCGGCAGCCGCCGGGCACCGCGCCGGAGCGCACGAGCGCGGCGGCCTCCCCCACCGGTCCGGCGGCCGAGGAGACGCCGCCCGCGAAGGGCTCGGTGAAGGTGCTGCGCACGGTCGCCGAGGGCCTCAAGACCCCCTGGGGGCTGGCCCCGGTCCCCGGCGGCGGCCTGCTCGTCTCCTCCCGGGACGAGGGGACGATCACCCTCGTCGACGAGGAGACCGGCAGGAAGACGGAGCTGGGCGAGGTGCCGGGGGTGTCCCCCGCCGGCGAGGGCGGCCTGCTGGGCATCGCGCTCTCCCCGGACTTCGCCTCGGACCACATGGTCTACGCGTACTTCACCTCCGTCTCGGACAACCGCATCGTCCGGATGCTCTACGACCCCGGGAAGCCCGCGGGCGAGCAGCTGGGCGCGCCCGACACGATCTTCAAGGGCATCCCCAAGGGGGTGATCCACAACGGCGGCCGGATCGCCTTCGGCCCCGACCGCATGCTCTACGCCGGCACGGGCGAGAGCGGCGACCGGGGCCTGTCACAGGACCGGAAGTCCCTGGGCGGCAAGATCCTGCGGCTCACCCCGGAGGGCGAGCCCGCCCCGGGCGACCCGTTCCCGGACTCCCCCGTGTACTCGTACGGGCACCGCAACGTCCAGGGGCTGGCCTGGGACGCGAAACAGCGGCTGTTCGCCTCGGAGTTCGGCCAGGACACCTGGGACGAGCTCAACGCGATCGAGCCGGGCGCCGACTACGGCTGGCCGGACGCCGAGGGCAGGTCGTCCGATCCGAAGTACCGGAACCCGGTGGCCCAGTGGCACACGGACGACGCCTCCCCCAGCGGGATCGCCTACGCGCAGGGCTCCGTCTGGATGGCGGGGCTGAAGGGACAACGCCTGTGGCGCGTCCCGCTGAAGGGGACCGGGACCTCGGCGGCCCCGCAGGCCTTCCTCACCGGCGAGTACGGCCGGCTGCGCACGGTGGTGCCGGCGGGCGGCGACAGGCTGTGGCTGGTCACCAGCAACACGGACGGCCGGGGGGACCCGAAGCCGGGGGACGACCGGATCCTGGAGCTGGAGGTGAGCTGAACCACCCGCTTCCGCCGGTCCCCTGCTCGCTCCCGCCCGCCCCGGCCGCTCATCCGTCGCCGGGACCGGGCGCGTCCGGCTCCGGCTCCGGTTCCGGCGGGGGCAGGCGTACGACGACCTTCCCCGACGTGAGGTCTATGGGCCCGCGTCCGGGATCGCTGTCCCCGGTGTCCTCACGGGTCAGCTCCAGCCGGTTCTGTTCGTCACGGATGTGCTTGCGGCCCGGGGCGAAGAGTTCCGCGAAGGCGTCGAACACAGGTCCTCCTCCTGGCGGTTTCCTCCACCCTACGACTCAGGCCGGCGGACCCGAGGGCAGTGGGCCGGCCGGGAACAGCCCGGCCCGGTGCGCCAGCGCCGCCGCCTCTCCCCGGCCCGAGACCCCGAGCTTGCCCAGGATGTTGGAGACGTGGACGCTGGCCGTCTTCGGGGAGATGAAGAGCTCCTCGGCTATCTGGCGGTTGGTGCGCCCGGCGGCGACCAGTCGCAGGACGTCGCGCTCCCGGCCGGTCAGCCCCAGGGCTTCGGCGGGGTCGGCCGGCCGCCGCGGGGCGCGGGCCGCCGGGAAGAGGCGGGCCCCCCGGGCGAGCCGGGTGACGGCGTCGGTCAGCGGGCGGGCGCCGAGCTCCTCGGCGACGGCGTGGGCGAGGCGGAGCAGCTCGGCGGCACGGGCCCGTTCGTCGCCGTCGCCGGCCGGGAGGCCGCCCGGGTGCTCGGCACCGGTGGCGAGCAGCACCTCGGCGAGCCGGCACCGGATGCGGGCGAGGTCGTAGGGGCGCTCCAGCCGTTCGAAGGCGGTGACCACCTCCGACCAGGTCTCGGCGGTGGCCCGGCCCTCGCTCGTGCGCACCTCGGCGCGGACCCACCGCTCGTGGGCGATCCAGACGGGCGCGTCCGTGGTGAGGGTCTTCGCGGACTCCAGGATGCGCTCCAGGGCCCGTCCGCGCCCCTGCCGCGCGACGGGCAGGGCGCGGGCGTCGGCCTCGGCGGCGGCCGCGGCCAGCAGCAGGGGCCAGGCGTAGCGCTGGGTGCCGGTGGGGAAGCCGGTGTCGAGGGCGTGGCCGAGGGCGACGCGGGCGTCGAGGAGGCGGCCCTCGGCGGCGGCCAGGCCGACGGCGACCAGCGCCAGCGGGATCGACTGCGGGAGCGCGGCCTCGAAGGAGCCGAAGTACGCTGCCGCCTGCTTCAGTTGACCGGCGGCCTCGGTGAGGTCGCCGCGGGACAGGGCGAGTTGGGCCAGCGCGAGGGAGCTGTCGGCCTGCGGCCGGCCGTTGCGCCCGAGGCGTACGGCGTTGCGTGCCGCGTCGGCGGCCTCGTCCCAGCGGCCGAGCGAGTAGAGGGACTCGGCGAGGTTGCCCCACACCCAGCCCTCGGACTCCACGAGGCCGAACTTCCTCACGTGGAAGACCCCTTCCTCCAGGATCGGGACGGCCTCCCGGGAGCGTCCGACGGCTTCCAGTTCGGTGGGCAGGTTCACGTAGGCGCGGCCCGCGACGTTGACGAGACCGAGGCGGAGCGCCCGCTCCTTGACGTCCCGCATCTCGGCGAGTCCGGCCTCGATGTCCCCGGCGTCGACCATGAGGCCGCCGAGGGTGAGGCGGCCGTTCAGCTCGATCTCGTCGGCCCCGACCATGCGCGCGTACTCCACGGCGCGCTCGGCGGCCGCGAGGGCCCCCGGACCGGGCGCGTGCGACATCAGCCAGCCGGCCACGCTGCCCAGCACCTCGGCGTGCACCCGCGAGGGCGGCAGACCGCGCACCAGCTCCTGGGCGGTGGCCAGTTCCGTCCAGCCGTCGCCGCGGGCCTGCGCCTGCAACAGCCGGGAGCGCTGGACCCAGAACCAGGCGGCGCGCAGCGGGTCCTTCTCCTCGTCCAGCAGGCGCAGCGCCCGCTTGGTGATCTTCAGGGCGCGTTCGCGCTCGCCGCAGAACCGGCCCGCGACGGCCGCCTCGGCCAGCAGGTCGAGGAAGCGCAGGGAGGCGCCGTCGTGCCCCTCGGTGCCGTCGGACGGGTAGGCCTGCACGTAGTCGAGCGGGCGGAGCCGGGACCGTACGGTCCCGGGGGCGGAGTCCCACAGTTCCATGGCGCGCTCCAGCAGCCGGAGCTGCTCGCTGTAGGCGTGCCGGCAGCGGGCCGTGGCGGAGGCTTCGAGGACGGCGGGCAGGGCCTTGGCCGGATCGTGGGCGTGGTACCAGTAGCTCGCCAGGCGCATGACATGTTCGTCGGCCGGGACGAGTGCGGGGTCGGCTTCCAGGGCCTCGGCGTAGCGGCGGTTGAGGCGGGAGCGCTCGCCGGGCAGCAGGTCGTCGCCGACCGCCTCGCGGACCAGGGAGTGGCGGAAGCGGTAACCGTCGCCGGACGGGGTGACGAGCAGGATGTGGGCGTTCACGGCGGCGCGCAGCGCCTCGATGAGGTCGTCCTCGGTGAGCCCGGCGACGGCGGCGAGCAGCCGGTACTCGACGGTGGAACCGCCCTCGGCGACGATCCGGGCGACGTTCTGGGCGCACTCGGGCAGGCTCTCGACCCGGACCAGGAGCAGGTCGCGCAGCGAGTCGGTGAGCCCGGTGGGGCAGCCCGCGCCTGCGGCCACGGCGAGTTCCTCGACGAAGAAGGCGTTGCCGTCGGAGCGCTCGAAGATGTCGTCGACCCGGGCGGGGTCCGGTTCGGTGGCGAGGATGCCGGCGATCTGGCGGCTCACCTCCGCCCGGTCGAAGCGGGCGAGCTCGATCCGGCGGACCGTGCGCTGCCGGTCCAGCTCGGCGAGCAGGGGCCGCAGCGGATGCCGGCGGTGGATGTCGTCGGCGCGGTAGGTGGCGAGGACGACGAGCCGGCCGGTGCGCAGGGTGCGGAAGAGGTAGGCGAGGAGGTGGCGGGTCGAGGCGTCGGCCCAGTGCAGGTCCTCAAGGGCCAGCACCACGGTGCGGTCGGCCGCGAGCCGCTCCAGCAGCCGGGCGGTGAGTTCGAAGAGGCGGGCCATGCCCTCCTCGTCGTAGCGGCCGAGGACGCCCTCGGCCAGCTCCGGCAGGAGCCCGGCCAGCTCCTCCTGCCGTCCGGCGGCCGCGTCGGCCAGCGCGTCGGGCAGTTCCCGGCGCAGCGCGCGCAGGGCCGCGGAGAACGGTGCGAAGGGCAGTCCGTCGGCGCCGATCTCGACACAGCCGCCGACGGCGACGACGGCGCCCCGGCCGCGGGCGGCGGTCGCGAACTCCTCGACGAGCCGGGTCTTGCCCACCCCGGCCTCACCACCGATCAGCAGCGCCTGCGGCTCGCCCGCGGCCGCACGGGCCAGCGCGTCGTCCAGGAGCGCCGATTCCGCGGCACGGCCGACGAACACGGGACTGACGGAACTGTTCTGCACGGGCCCGAGCATCGCACAGGGCTCGGACCGGGCCCGGCCGGACGGCGGGAAGGAGAGGGCCGGTACGGCCCCGCCCGCGGTCCCGCCGCCGACCGCGTTCACGCGGCGCGGGTCAGCCGCAGCCGCCGGAGGCGGTGGGTATGCGACTCGGCGCGCGGGAGCCGTTGCGCGGCCTCCCGGCGGGCGGCGCGGCGGCCGCGGACGGCCGCGCGGGCCAGCCGCTCCTCGTCGGCGCGGCGGATCAGCTCGGCGGAACGGATCTGCTGGAGCTCGTACTCGTACATGCCGTGTCCCCTGTGCGGTGAGTGTCGGTGTCGTGTCATCGCTCGCTGCGATGTCTCCACCTTCGTCCGCCAGGGGGGTCCGCCACATCGGGAGAGTTCCGCATCTTCCGGGGGCGGCGGGGCCTTAGACGCGCCTCAGGGGCCCTGCGGCGCGCGTAAGGCACTTACACCTACGCCATGGGGCCCGTGAGGACCTGCGGGGCCGTGGCCCGGGGTGTCAGCTCGCGGAGGGCAGCCCGAGCAGGATGTCCGTGTACTTGAGGACGGCCAGCAGGAGGCCTACGACGCCCAGCGAGACACCGGCCCAGGCGACCGACTTGATCCAGGGTGCCTGCGGCCTGCCGGGGGCGCCGAACGCGGGCCGGACGAGCACCACGACACCGACGATCAGGGCGGCCAGCGCGAACACGCCGCCCCACAGGGCGGTGGTCTGCCAGGCGTCGCCGTAGATCTCCTTGATCTGCGTGGCGACGCTCGCGGACGACGAGGTCTTGAGCTGGCCGATGAGGGTCTCGCGCGCGGCGGCCACCGTGGAGATCCAGCTTCCGGTGAGGGAGACCAGGCCGAGGGCCGCGGAGACCACGGCGGCCGCGCCCTGGCCGACCCCGGAGGGCCCGTCCTCCCGCGGCACGTCGACGCCCTCGGCGTCCTCGGCGTCCTCGGCGTCCTCGGCGGCCGGGTCCTCGGCCCCGGTCACGCCGTCCGCGGTGTCGTCGGTCCCGGTGACGTCGAGCTTCTCCTCGTCGTTCGTCGCCTCGGCGCCCGTCTCGGCACCGGTCTCGTCAAGTGTCTTCGTTCCCATGGCCCGCACCGTACGGACGCAGTCTGAGAGCTCTCTTAACGATCGTTGTGAGCGGTACGCGCGCACTGCCGCTACTTGGCGGGTACGTCCGTCCGCGGTACGACGCCCGTCTCCGCCGCGACGTCGGCCTCCGGTACGCCCGTGAGGTCCGTGAGCCTCTCGTGCGCGGCGCGGCACTCGGGGGGTTCGATGCTGATGCGCGGCAGCCTGCGGTCGAGCCAGCCGGGCAGCCACCAGTTGGCGCCGCCGAGCATGTGCATCAGGGCCGGTACGAGCAGGGTGCGCAGGACGAAGGCGTCGATGGCGACGGCGGCGGCGAGGGCGATGCCGAACATGGCGATCACCCGGTCACCGCTGAGCACGAAGGCGAGGAAGACCGAGATCATGATGACCGCGGCGGAGTTGATCACCCGGCTGGTCTCGGCGAGGCCGACCCGGACGGCACGGCGGTTGTCGCCGGTCTCCAGCCACTCCTCGTACATCCGGCTGACCAGGAAGACCTGGTAGTCCATCGAGAGGCCGAAGAGCACCGACACCATGATCACGGGCAGGAAGGGCTCGATCGGGCCGGCGCGGCCCAGGCCGAGCAGTTCGCTGCCCCAGCCCCACTGGAAGACGGCGACGACGACACCGAAGGCTGCGGCGACGGCGGCCACGTTCATCGCGGCGGCCTTGAGCGGGATGCCGATCGAGCGGAAGGCGAGCAGCAGCAGGGCGCAGCCGAGCCCGATGACGACCCCGACGAACAGCGGCAGCTTGCCGACGATCACGCCCGCGAAGTCGTCGTACGCCGCCGTCACCCCGCCGACGCCCACGTCCAGGGTGGTGCCCTTCTCGGCGCGCGGCAGCACCTCGGTGCGCAGCCGGTCGACGAGGTCGCTGGTGCTGCGGGACTGCGGCGCGGAGTCGGGGACGACGGTGAGGTAGGCGGTGCGGCCCTGGGCGTCGTAGGTGACCGGCGTCACGGCCGCGACGCCCTCGGTGGTGCGCAGCGTGGCGTCGAGGTTGTCGAGGGCGACCCTGTCCTCGGCCCCGCCGACGCCGGTGACGAGGGTGAGAGGACCGTTGACGCCGGGGCCGAAGCCCTCCGCGAGCAGGTCGTAGGCCTGGCGGGTGGTGGCGGTCTTCGGGTTGTTGCCCTGGTCGGAGCTGCCCAGGTGCAGGGAGAAGGTGGGCAGCGCGAGGACGGCGACGACGGCGACGGCGAGGGTGCCGAGCAGCTTGGGGTGGCGCTCGACGAACGCCGACCAGCGGGCGGCGAACCCGGTCGGCAGCTCCGGCTGGGGTCCGTGCTCCAGGAGCCGGCGGCGCTCACGGCGGCTGAGGGAGCGCGGGCCGATGAAGGACAGCAGGGCGGGCAGCAGGGTCACGGAGGCCGCGACCGTCAGCACCACCGTGACGGCGGCGGCTATCGCGACGCCGTTGAGGAAGCTCAGCCGCAGGATCAGCATGCCCAGCAGGGCGATGCAGACGGTGGCCCCGGCGAAGACGACGGCGCGTCCGGTGGTGGCGACGGCGTTGGTGACGGCCTCGTCGACCGGGAGGCCGCGTTTCAGGCCGCGCCGGTGCCGGGTGACGATGAACAGGGCGTAGTCGATGCCGACGCCCAGCCCGACGAGCATGCCGAGCATGGGGGCGAAGTCGGCGACGGTCATGGCGTGCCCGAGCAGCTCGATGCCGGCGTAGGCGGTGCCCACGCTCACCAGGGCGGTGGCGATGGGCAGCAGCGAGGCGGCCAGCGAACCGAAGGCCAGGAACAGCACCACACCGGCGACGACCACGCCGACGATCTCGGAGACGTGCCCGGCGGACGACTCGGTGAGCGCGATCGCGCTGCCGCCCAGCTCCACCTGGAGATCGGCGCTCCGGGCCGCCTGGGCGGCGTCGACCACGGGCCGCACGTCGGACTTGGTGATCTGTTCGACGGGGCGGTCGAAGGTGACGGTGGCGTACGCGGTCCGCCCGTCGGCGCTGATCCGGCTCGCGCCCTGGTCGCCGTAGGGGCCGGCCACGGAGGCCACGCCGGGCAGGTCCGCGATCCTGTCCAGGGTGCCGGTCATCGTCTGTTCGACGTCGGCGGCGCGGACGGTGCCGGAGGTGGTGTGCCAGACGACCGTGTCGCTGTCTCCGCCCAGGCCGGGGAAGCCGTCCTGGAGCAGCTGCACGGCGCGGCCCGACTCGGTCCCGGGGACCTCGTAGTCGTTGGTGTAGGCGGAGCCGGCGGCGGACGCGCCCGCGGTCATCCCGGCGAAGGCGAGGAGCCACAGTACGACGACGAGGACGCGGTGTCGGACACACCAACGCGCGAGGGCTGACACAGTCGTGCTCCCGGATTACATCGTTGGATCTTTGACCGGGAACAGCTACGAAGAACTGAAGAGCCAGCAAAGAACGCATGAGCGGTGCGTTGCCACTCTTTCAGGCTTAAGCGATCGTTTGTCGGATTCATTGCCTTCTGGGAGGCAAGTCACAGTGTGCCGCCGGGGTCTCCGCCACCCCTTCGGCCACTTCAGTCGACCTGGTCGCCGACCGCCATCACCATCACTCCGGCGATCAGCAGCCACAGCGCCCGCCGGGTGTGCCCGCGGCGCCCCAGGACCGCGGCGGGCGCGCAGACGACGGCGCCGAGGGCGTAGGCCGCGGGGGCGAGGGCCGGTGCGGGACCGACGCAGCGCAGCAGGGCCGCGGCGACGCCCATCAGGGTCAGCAGCACACCGGTGACGGTCGCCGTCCAGCGCGCCCGCCGCGCGTCCTCGGCGTGGTCCTCCGGGTCGTCGGGGTCGGCGGTGTCGTCCAGGCCCTCCGGGTCGTCCGGGTTCTCCGGGCCCCCGCGGTCGTCCGGCCCCTCCGAACCCCCCTGATCGGCCGAGTCCTCCGAATCCTGCGACCGCTCCGAGTCCTGCGGGGCTGCCGGGACCGTAGGAGCCTCGGCGGCTTCCGAAGCTTCCGAGGCTTCCGGCTCGGCCGGATCGGCCGGATCAGCCGGATCAGCCGGATCAGCCGGATCGGCCGGGTCCTCCGGGTCCTGCGGGCCGTCCGTCCGGTCGCTCCCGTCCCGCACCTCGGCCTCGGCTATGTCCGCGTCCCTCTCGGTGTCCGTCGTGGAATCAGTACGTCCGCTCATGGCGGGCGAGCGTAGTCGCTCCGGCCGGCAAATCCGGCTGCGGGGCGGCTCGGCACCTGTTAGCGTCCCGGCCGTCCGCCGTTCCGGCACATCGCCGCCGACCCGAGCAGGTGCATTTTTTGACGGTTCGACCGAGCTCCTACGCCATCCGTTCCCTTTCCGAGGACCCGAGGAGCCCGTTCGCCCATGTCCGAGATCACATCCGGCACCACCCCGAACACCCCCCCGAACACCACGACCGCCACCCTCGCTGACCGTCTGCCCCAGGTCCGCTATCCGCGCAGCCGCCGCTACGACATCCGCTGGACCGTCGAGAACCAGATGGGCCCGCACGCCCTGTGGCTGCTGGAGTGGCTGGCCCCCGCACTCGGGCTGGAGCGGCTTCGGCCCGGCGCCCGGGTGCTCGACCTCGGCTGCGGCCGCGCGATGACCTCTGTCTTCCTGGCCAGGGAGTACGGCGTCCAGGTCACCGCCGCCGACCTGTGGGTGAAGCCCGACGACAACGCCGTACGCATCGCCGAGGCGGGCGTCGCCGACCGCGTGCTGCCCGTGCACGCCGAGGCGCACGCCCTGCCGTTCGGGGAGGGCGGCTTCGACGCGATCGTGTCCGTCGACGCCTACCAGTACTTCGGCACCGACGATCTGTACCTGCCCACGCTGACCCGGCTGCTGAAGCCGGGCGGGCGGATCGGCGTCGTCGTACCGGCGCTGAAGGAGGAGGTCACGGGCACCGAGCCGCCGGAGCACCTGAAGCCCTGGTGGGAGCCCGACTTCTGGTGCTTCCACTCCCCCGGCTGGTGGCGCCGCCACTGGACCCGCAGCGGGGCCGTCGAGGTCGAGGCGGCCGACTGGCAGCCGGACGGCTGGCGGGACTGGCTGCTGTGGTGCGAGGTGGTCGCCGAGGAGAGCACGGACGACTTCCACGTCCGGATGGCCGGCCGGTGCGCGGAGATGCTCCGCGCGGACCGGGGGCGCGCCCTCGGATTCGTGCGGGTCGTCGGGCGCCGTCCGTAGGCACATGCCCGGGGGGACACACCGGAACCGGTGTGTCCCCCCGGGGAGCGAACGAACGTCAGCCCTCGCTGACGCCCAGCTTCTCCAGGATCAGCTCCTTGACGCGGGCCGCGTCGGCCTGGCCGCGCGTGGCCTTCATGACCGCGCCGACCAGGGCGCCGGCCGCGGCCACCTTGCCGCCGCGGATCTTGTCCGCGACGCCCGGGTTGCCCGCGATGGCCTCCTCGACGGCGGTCGTGAGCGCGCCCTCGTCGGAGACGACCTTCAGACCGCGCTTGTCGACGACCTCGTCCGGGGTGCCCTCGCCCGCGAGGACGCCCTCGATGACCTGGCGCGCCAGCTTGTCGTTCAGGTCGCCCTTCGAGACCAGCTCGGTGACCCGGGCGACCTGCTCCGGCGTGATGGCCAGCTCGTCCAGCGCCTTGCCGGACTCGTTGGCGCTGCGCGCCAGCTCACCCATCCACCACTTGCGGGCGGACGCGGCGTCGGCCCCGGCGTCGATCGTCGCGACGATCAGGTCCAGGGCACCGGCGTTGAGGATCGACTGCATGTCGGTCCCCGAGATCGCCCACTCCTCGCGGAGCCGGTTGCGGCGTACCAGCGGCAGCTCGGGCAGCCCGGCGCGGATCTCCTCGACCCACTCGCGGGACGGCGCCACCGGCACCAGGTCCGGCTCGGGGAAGTACCGGTAGTCCTCGGCCTCCTCCTTCACGCGGCCCGAGGTCGTCGACCCGGTGTCCTCGTGGAAGTGCCGGGTCTCCTGGATGATCGTGCCGCCGCCGCTCAGCACGGCCGCGTGCCGCATGATCTCGAAGCGGGCCGCACGCTCGACGGACCGCAGCGAGTTCACGTTCTTCGTCTCGGAGCGGGTACCGAACTTCTCGGTGCCGTTCGGGCGCAGCGACAGGTTCACGTCGCAGCGCATCTGGCCCATCTCCATGCGGGCCTCGGAGACGCCGAGCGCCTTGATGACCTCGCGCAGCTCACGGACGTACGCCCGCGCGACCTCGGGAGCCCGCTCGCCCGCGCCCTCGATCGGCTTGGTGACGATCTCGATGAGCGGGATGCCCGCGCGGTTGTAGTCGAGCAGGGAGTGCGAGGCGCCGTGGATACGGCCGGTGGCACCGCCCACGTGGGTGGACTTGCCGGTGTCCTCCTCCATGTGGGCGCGCTCGATCTGCACCCGGAAGGTCTCCCCGTCCTCCAGCTGCACGTCGAGGTAGCCGTCGAAGGCGATCGGCTCGTCGTACTGGGAGGTCTGGAAGTTCTTCGGCATGTCCGGATAGAAGTAGTTCTTCCGGGCGAAGCGGCACCACTCGGCGATCTCGCAGTTGAGCGCGAGACCGATCTTGATGGCCGACTCGATGCCGATCGCGTTGACGACCGGGAGCGCGCCGGGCATGCCGAGGCAGGTCGGGCAGGTCTGCGAGTTGGGCTCGGCGCCCAGCTCGGTCGAGCACCCGCAGAACATCTTGGTCTTGGTGCCGAGTTCGACATGGACCTCGAGGCCCATGACGGGGTCGTACGACGCCAGCGCGTCCTCGTACGACACCAGGTCGGTCGTGGTGGTCACGGTGAAACTTCCCTCTCAGCCCAGCAGGACGTCGTCGTCGCCCAGCCGCTTCAGCTCGCGGTAAAGGATGGCGAGGCCGGTGACGATCGCGACGGCGGACACCGTGGCGTCGACCAGGCGCAGCGTGTCGTGCTCGGCGCGGGCCTTCTTGATCTGCTTGGCGACACCCAGTGCGCCGAAGGCGGTGGTGGCCATGGACAGGTACGTGCCGGACTTCGACTTCTTGAAGCCCTTGGCCTTGGACAGTGCCTTGCTCACAGCGACGGAGCCTCCTCGATCAGCGGGTGCCCCCACCTTTCCACGAAGGCGGCCTCGACGGCGGCGCCGACCTTGTACAGCCGGTCGTCCTTCAGCGCCGGGGCGATGATCTGGAGCCCGACCGGGAGGTTGTCCTCCGGGGCGAGGCCGCACGGCAGCGACATGGCCGCGTTGCCCGCCAGGTTGGTCGGGATCGTGCACAGGTCCGCGAGGTACATCGCCATCGGGTCGTCGGCGCGCTCGCCGATCGCGAAGGCGGTGGTGGGCGTGGTCGGCGAGACGATCACGTCGACCTGCTCGAACGCCTTCTCGAAGTCCCGCGTGATGAGCGTGCGGACCTTCTGCGCGGAGCCGTAGTACGCGTCGTAGTAGCCGGAGCTCAGGGCGTACGTGCCGAGCATGATGCGGCGCTTGACCTCGGGGCCGAAGCCCGCCTCACGGGTGAGGGAGGTGACGTCCTCGGCCGAGCGGGTGCCGTCGTCGCCGGTGCGCAGGCCGTAGCGCAGGCCGTCGAAGCGGGCCAGGTTGGACGAGCACTCCGAGGGCGCGATCAGGTAGTACGCCGACAGGGCCAGGTCGAAGGACGGGCAGTCCAGCTCGACGATCTCGGCGCCCAGCTCCTTGAGCAGCTCGACGGACTCGTCGAAGCGCTGGATGACACCGGCCTGGTAGCCCTCGCCGCGGAACTGCTTGACGACGCCGACCCGCATACCCGCCACGCTGCCGTTGCGGGCGGCCTCGACGACCGGCGGGACCGGGGCGTCGATGGAGGTGGAGTCGAGCGGGTCGTGCCCGGCGATCACCTCGTGCAGCAGCGCCGCGTCCAGGACCGTACGGGCGCAGGGGCCGCCCTGGTCGAGGGAGGACGAGAAGGCGACCATGCCGTAGCGGGAGACCGCGCCGTAGGTCGGCTTGACGCCGACCGTGCCGGTGACGGCGGCCGGCTGGCGGATGGAACCGCCGGTGTCGGTGCCGATGGCCAGCGGGGCCTGGAAGGAGGCCAGGGCGGCGCTGGAGCCGCCGCCGGAACCGCCGGGGATCTTGGTCAGGTCCCAGGGGTTGCCGGTCGGACCGTAGGCGCTGTTCTCGGTCGAGGACCCCATGGCGAACTCGTCCATGTTGGTCTTGCCGAGGATGACCACGTCGGCGGCCTTCAGCCGCTTGGTGAGGGTCGCGTCGTACGGCGGGATCCAGCCCTCGAGGATCTTCGAACCGACGGTCGTCGGGATGCCCTCGGTGGTGAAGATGTCCTTCAGCGCGAGGGGGACGCCGGCCAGCGGGCCGAGCTTCTCGCCGCGCTCGCGCTTGGCGTCGACGGCGCGGGCCTGCGCGAGGGCGCCCTCGCGGTCGACGTGCAGGAAGGCGTGCACCTTCTCGTCGACGGCCTCGATCCGGGCCAGGTGGGCCTCGGTGACCTCGACGGCCGTGAGCTCGCCGGAGGCGATCTTCTCGGCGGTCTCGGCGGCGGTGAGCTTGATGATGTCCGTCATGATGGTCTTAGTCCTCCCCCAGGATCTGCGGCACCTTGAAACGCTGCTGTTCCTGGGCCGGGGCGCCGGAGAGCGCCTGCTCGGGGGTGAGCGACGGACGGACCTCGTCCGCCCGCATGACGTTCGTCAGCGGGAGCGGGTGCGAGGTCGGCGGTACGTCTTGGTCGGCGACCTCGCTGACGCGGGCCACCGCGCCGATGATGTCGTCCAGCTGTCCGGCGAAGTGGTCGAGCTCTTCGCCCTTCAGCTCCAGACGCGCCAGCCGAGCGAGGTGGGCGACCTCCTCGCGCGTGATGCCAGGCATGCAGCGTTCCTCTGGGGTGAGTGAGTGGTTTGGCCCCAATCCTAGGGGGCCGGGCGCGGTGCACGCGCAACGGTTTACCCCGGACCGGCCCCCGGACCCTCGTCAGCGGCGGCCGTCCCAGGCCTCGCTGCGCAGGAAGTGGTTGTCGTAGAGCTCCTGCACCTCCAGCAGACTCTCCGGGCCGACCTCACCCAGGCGGATGCGCTGGAGGTGGCGGAAGTAGCCGAAGCGTTCGACGCCCGGGGTGATCACGACGAGGATGTCGGCCGCGCTGTCGGGGGCGGCGGCGAAGGCGTGCGGCCTGCCCGGTGGGACGATCACCAGGTCGCCGCGTTCGGCGGTGACGACGTCGTCGCCGGAGAGCAGTTCGGCGGCGCCGTCCAGCATGAAGAACATCTCGGCGGAGTCGCGGTGCAGGTGCGGGCGGGCGCCGTCGGCGCCCTCCGCGAGGGTGATCCGTACGGTGGACAGCGCCCCGCCGCAGGCGCTGCTGTCGGCCAGCAGCCGGACGGCGACGGGATCGTCGCCGAGCTTCTCGGCCTCCGCCTCACGGACGATCACGGACGAGTCGAACTTCGGCACGAACATCGACATGGTCGAACCCCCTGTTGGCCGTAACGGTGCGCATGTGGACGTAACGGATGAGATCAGACCGCGAAGAGCAGTCCGGCGCTGATCAGCACCACCACCGCGGTGGCGAAGTGGACCCCGAAGGCGGTCGCCTTCGGGCCTCCGTGGCGCAGCACTATCAGCGTGTCGCCGAGCGGCAGGATCGCCACGACGAGCATGAACCACGCCTCGGCACGGGCGCCGACGAACGCGAGAAGAGCCAGCCCCATCAGGCCGAGGACACCGTCCCGCGCCCCCTTGATCGTGAGGTAGGCAGCGGCGTCCCCGGCGGGGTCGGCGGGGACGCCGTAGCCGGCGGCGGCGGGGCCGGGCCGGAACAGGAACCGGTATCCGATGAACACGACGAACAGGTCGAGCACGACAGCCAGGGTGTACGCGGTGACGGTCACGTCGGATCTCCTTGCTAGCAGCGCTAGGGACAAGAGCGAAGCTAGCAGAGCGGCGACAGAATGGCTAGCGATGCTAGAATCGCGGTCATGTCGATCCAGACGCGCCGGGAGCGCGAACGAGCGGAACGCGAGCGGCTGATCGTCACGGTCGCGCGGGAACTGGCCGAGGCCGAGGGCTGGGACGCGGTCACCACACGGCGGCTGGCCGCCGAGATCGAGTACAGCCAGCCCGTCCTCTACAGCCACTTCAAGGACAAGGGCGCCATCATGGCGGCGGTCGCGGTGCAGGGGTGCGCGGAACTGGCCGTCGAGCTGCGTGCGGCCCGTACGGCGGTCGGCGCGCGGGATGCGCTGGCGGCCGTGGGTGAGGCGTACACCGCCTTCGGGCGGCGGCGGCCCGCGCTGTACGACGCGATGTTCACGCACCTGGTGGACCTGCCCTTCGCCACGCCGCAGGCTCCGCCGGAACTCCAGGAGGCGTTCGGGGAGCTGTACACCGCCGTGCTGCCGATCGCGGCCGAAGGCGACGACCCGGGCCTGCTCACGGAGACGTTCTGGGCGGGGCTGCACGGACTGGTGACCCTCATGCGCAGCGGGCGCCTGCCCGCGGACGCCCACGACCGGCGCCTGGCCCTCCTGGTCGGTCACTTCACGGCGGGAACGCCCTGAACCGAACGGGTCGTACGGGCCCCGCGGGCGGCAGGTGGACCGGCGGGGTGTCCTGAGCGGGGTGAGCGGATCCCGCTCACGGCCGGTGGATCGGCAGGGTGCCCTGAACAGGGTGAGCGGACCCTGCGTGCGCCGACGGGCGGACTGGCGGGGACGGCCGGCGCCGGGCGGTCCGGGCGGTCCGGGCGGTCCGGGCGGTCCGGGCGGTCCGGGCAGGAACAGTCCGGGCGGCCGGGCAGGCACGGCGAGCGCGGGCCGGTCCGGGCAAGGACGGTCCAGGCGGCCGGGCGGGGATCGGTCGCGGCCGACGGGCCGCGGATCGGTGGGAGCGGGGTCGGCGGGCCGACGGTCAGTCGTCCGACGCCGCCGCGGGCAGGGCCGCCGCCGGGCGCTGCCAGCCGCGCGACCCGCGCGCCCGCAGCCATGCGGTGGTCTCCTCGGGCGGCATCGCGGCCGCGACCAGCCAGCCCTGCACGGCGTCGCAGCCGAGGTCGCGCAGCCGTTCCCAGGTCTCGTCGTCCTCGACGCCCTCGGCGACGACCAGCAGGCCCAGGGAGTGGGCCAGGTCGACCGTGCAGCGGACGATCTCCGCGTCCTGCGGGTCCACGGCCAGCCGGGCCACGAACGAGCGGTCGATCTTCAGCTCGCTGACCGGCAGCCGGCGCAGATGCACCAGCGAGGAGTAGCCGGTGCCGAAGTCGTCCAGCGACATCTTCACGCCGTGCCCGGTCAGCGCGGCGAGGGTGTCGGCGGCCCGCTGCGGGTCCTCCAGCAGGACGTGTTCCGTTATCTCCAGCTGGAGCGCCCCGGCGGGCACCCCGTGCCGGGCGAGCCGGGCGGCGACGGAGCCCGCGAAGCCGGGCGTGTGGACGTCGCGCGGGGAGACGTTGACCGCGACCGGCACGTACAGGCCCTCGGCGCGCCACCGGGCGACCTGGGCCAGCGCCGTCTCCAGGACGTACTCCGTCAGATGGGGCATCAGCCCGGAGGACTCGGCGATCGCTATGAACTCGTCCGGCGGGACCTTGCCGCGCTCGGGGTGCACCCAGCGGACCAGCGCCTCCAGACCGGCCACCTGTCCGTCGAAGCGGACCTTGGGCTGGTAGTGCAGCTGGACCTCGTGGGCGTCGAGGGCGCGGCGCAGATCACCCAGCAGGCCGAGCCGGTCCGGGGTGTTCGAGTCGCGCTTGGACTCGTAGACCTCCACCCCCGTGCGGTCCCGCTTCGCCTGGTACATGGCGACGTCCGCCCGGCGCAGCATCCCCTCGGCGTCGAGGGCGTGGTCGGGGAAGACGGCGACGCCCGCACTGGCCTCCAGGACGAGGGTGAGTCCGTCGAGGTCGAGCGGGGAGCTGAGGGCGGCGACCAGGCCGCGGGCGATGCGGGTGGCGGACGTGGTGGAGTCGGCGACCGGCAGTAACACGGCGAACTCGTCGCCGCCGAGCCGCGCGGCCTCCGCCCCGCGCGGCAGGGCCACCCGCAGCCGGTCGGCTATCTGGAGCAGCAGCCGGTCGCCGGCCAGGTGGCCCAGGGTGTCGTTGACCGAACGGAAGCGGTCCAGGTCGATCAGCATGAGGGCGGAGCGGGCGCCGATGCGCTCGGCGTCGTCCAGGGCCGTCCAGATACGTTCCAGCAGCCACTGACGGTTGGGCAGGCCGGTGAGCGGGTCGCGCAGTTGCTCCTCGGCGCGGGCCCGCGCGATCCACAGGGTGGAGTCGAGGGCGACCAGCGGGATGGAGAACAGCGGCAGCAGGACGGGCTCGGCGGCGGCGACCACACAGACCAGGGGGGCGATGCCGAGCAGCGCGACCGCGACCAGGCCCTGTCTGACCAGGGCGGTGCGGGCGACGGTGGGCAGTCCGCCGTTGCGCGGGGCGTTCAGGTACCACAGCAGGGTGCGGGTCACCGCGAGGTAGGCGGCCGCGACCAGCACCACCTGGGGGGCGGTGTAGAGGGTCCAGCTGTCCGGGTTCCAGGGGGCCTCGACGGACGGCACCCGCCCGAAGGCCGCGAGCACCAGGGCCCCGGCGCCGATGCCGAGGATGTCCACCGCGCCGTGCAGGACGCCCTGCCGCCAGCGGTGGCGTCTGGCTATGCCGACCAGCACGACGACGGTGAGGCTGACCATGCCGGCGGCCACCCAGCCGTAGAGCAGCAGCACGGCGAGGGTGAGGGCGGCGCCCGATCCGGTGCCGCCCCACCAGCGGGAGCGGCCCAGCATGACCAGGTGGCCGACGATGATGCCGGTCAGGATCGCCAGCGACCAGCCGACGGCACCGCACGGGAAGAGCGCGTGGCTGCCGGTGAACGCCCGGTAGAAACCGGCGCCCAGGACGAGCCCGGCCGCCGCGACGACGGTCGCGGGCAGCGCGGGCCAGGACAGGTGACGTTCGGATCCGGCACCGGGCAGGCCGGGGGTGGGCGGGACGTCGAGACGGGTGCCGTCGAGGCTGTCGGCCACGAGGTCGCGGGCGGGGCCGTGACCGTCCACGGGGGTGCGCAGGACGATCGCGCGCCCCTCCGCGCCCTCGTGCGCCGAAGGCCGCGTCCCCCACCGGCTGTCCCGCCAGGCGCCGGTGACCCGACGCAGGCGCAGCCGCGCGTCCGGAGCGGCGCTCTCGGTCGGTTCCATTCCCGTCCCTCTCACAGCCGGCGGTGCCCACACCACACGGCCCGATGCCCGACAACCTGCGACGGCGCCGGGCTGGAAAGCCCTTCCCCGTACCCACCAGGAGCAGGGGGATGCCCCGGCCGCAGCCGGGCACGGCAGGCGCACATCCCAACAGTAGGCCGCAGAAGGCTTCCACGGGCAGCGGTCGTCGACGGTTGCCCGATTGAGACCCCACCACCCCTATGCGTCTGGTATGCGCCGATCGGGTGGCCTTCCACCGCTACTCCGCGACCGGAAAGGCGACTTCGGCCGCCGCCTCCGGCCCCTGTTGCAGCAGCACACCGAAGCCGTCCTCGTCCAGGACGGGGACCTTGAGCTGCATCGCCTTGTCGTACTTCGATCCAGGGCTTTCACCCACAACGACGAACGACGTCTTCTTCGAGACCGAACCGGTCACTTTCGCACCGCGGCTCTGCAACGCGTCCTTGGCGCCGTCGCGGGTGAAGTTCTCCAGGGTGCCGGTCACGACGACGGTGAGACCCTCCAGCGGGCGCGGCCCCTGGTCCTCGCCGGACGACTCGTCCTCCAGCGGGACTCCGGCCGCCTTCCACTTGCGGACGATCTCGCGGTGCCAGTCCTCGGCGAACCACTCCTTGAGGGCGGCGGCGATGACGGGACCGACGCCGTCGGTGGTGGCCAACTCCTCCTCGGTGGCCTGTTCGATGCGCTCGACGGAGCGGAACTCGCGCGCGAGGGCCTGCGCCGCCACCGGACCGACGTGCCGGATGGACAGGCCGTTCAGGAAGCGGGCCAGGGGGCGGGTCTTGGCCGCCTCGATGTTCTCCAGCAGCGCAAGCGTGTTCTTTTTCGGCTCGCCCTTCTGGTTGGCGAAGACCGTGACGACCTTCTCCTCGCCCGTCCTGGGATCCCGCTTGGGAAGGCCGCTGTCCTGGTCGAGGACATAGGCCTTGATGGGCAGCAGCTTCTCCACCGTCAGGTCGAACAGGTCACCCTCGTCCACCAGGGGCGGCTCGGCCGGCTCCAGCGGGCGGGTCAGCGCCGCGGCGGCCACCGCGCCGAAGTTCTCGATGTCCAGGCACTCACGGCCCGCGAGGTAGGAGACGCGCTCGCGCAACTGGGCAGGGCAGGTCCGCGCGTTGGGGCAGCGGAGGTCGATGTCGCCCTCCTTCATGGGCCGCAGCGGCGTCCCGCACTCGGGGCACTCGGCCGGCATCACGAACTCCCGCTCGGTGCCGTCCCGCAGGTCGACCACCGGGCCGAGGATCTCCGGGATGACGTCACCGGCCTTGCGGATCACCACGGTGTCGCCGATGAGCACACCCTTGGCCTTGACGACCTCCTGGTTGTGCAGGGTGGCGAACTCGACCTCGCTGCCCGCGACCGTGACCGGCTCGACCTGCGCGTACGGCGTGACGCGGCCGGTGCGGCCGACGCCCACCTTGATGTCGACGAGCTTGGTGTTGACCTCTTCCGGCGCGTACTTGTAGGCGATCGCCCAGCGCGGGGCCCGAGCGGTGGACCCGAGTCTGCCCTGGAGCCGGATCTCGTCCAGCTTGACGACGGCGCCGTCGATCTCGTGCTCCACGGAATGACGGTTCTCGCCGTCGTAGTGGGCGATGAACGCGCGTACGCCGTCCAGGTCGTCGACCACCCGGTTGTGCGTGGAGGTGGGCAGGCCCCAGGTCTTCA
Organism: Streptomyces sp. NPDC104096; assembly: GCF_055584385.1. Taxonomy (NCBI): domain Bacteria; kingdom Bacillati; phylum Actinomycetota; class Actinomycetes; order Kitasatosporales; family Streptomycetaceae; genus Streptomyces; species Streptomyces sp. NPDC104096. Next base: position 79,687 of record NZ_JBVJMD010000023.1, on the reverse strand, counting down.
GCAGGTCGTAGGCCTGGGAGAGACGGGTCATGCCCGTGAAGCCCTCCAGTGCGCCGATGCCGTGGACGACCATGTGCAGCGGGCGGGCGGCGGTGACCCGCGGATCCTTCTGGCGCAGCGAACCGGCGGCGGCGTTGCGGGGGTTGGCGAAGGGCTTGTCGCCGACCGCGACCAGCCGGGCGTTCAGCTCCTCGAACTTCTCCATCGGGAAGTAGACCTCGCCGCGGATCTCCACCAGGTCGGGGACCTCGTCGCCCCGGAGGCGGTCGGGGATCTCCGCGATCGTGCGCACGTTCGGGGTGATGTCCTCGCCGGTGCGGCCGTCGCCGCGAGTGGCGGCGCGGGTGAGACGGCCGCGTTCGTAGGTGAGGTTGACGGCGAGGCCGTCCACCTTCAACTCGCACAGGAAGTGGTACTCCTGGTCTCCCAGTTCCCTGGCGACGCGGTCCGTCCAGGCCGCCAGCTCCTCGTCGTCGAAGGCGTTGTCCAGGGAGAGCATCCGCGAGCGGTGCTCGACAGCCGTGAACTCCGTCTCGTAAGCCCCCGCGACCTTCTGGGTCGGCGAGTCGGGCGTGCGCAGCCCGGAATGCTCCTCCTCCAGCGCCTCCAGCTCACGCAGGAGTCTGTCGAACTCCGCGTCGCTGACGACGGGAGCGTCCTTCACGTAGTACCGGAAGCGGTGCTCCTCGATCTGCTCGGCGAGCTGCGCGTGCTGCTCCCGTGCCTCGGCGGGCACCGTCGTCTCCGCCTGCTGGTCGCCGGCCACCGTGTCGTCCTCCCGTTACTCTGGGTTGTCCGCGAGGGATCTCGCCGCCGAAACGCAGTGGGCGAGCGCCTTGCGCGCGTACGCGGGGGACGCCCCCGCGAGGCCGCAGGACGGAGTGACCGTCACCGCCTCCGCGAGCAGCCCCGGTTGGAGTCCCAGCCTGCGCCACAGCGTTCTGACACCCATGACGCTACCGGCAGGGTCCGACAATGCGGAGTCCGTGCCGGGCACGACACCGGTGAACAGCCGGGTGCCCGCCTCCACCGCCTCACCGATCGCGTCGTCGTCACGCTCGGTGAGCAGCGAGAAGTCGAAGGACACGGCCGCCGCCCCGGCCCGGCGCAGCAGCGCGAACGGGACGTCCGGCGCGCAGGAGTGGACCACGACCGGGCCCTCGCCGTGCACGCCGACGACGTCGCGCAGGGTGGCCTCCACCAGCTGCCGGTCGACGGCGCGGTGGGTGCGGTAGCCGCTGGCCGACTTCACCTGACCGCGCAGCACGGCGGTGAGGGAGGGTTCGTCGAGCTGGAGGACGAGCCGGGCGCCGGGGACGCGGCGGCGCACCTCGGCGAGGTGCAGCCGCAGCCCCTCGGCGAGCGAGCCGGCCAGGTCGCGGCAGGCGCCGGGATCGGAGAGCGCGACCTCACCGTTCCTCAGCTCCAGCGCGGCCGCCAGCGTCCAGGGGCCCACCGCCTGCACCTTCAGCGGGCCCGTGTACTCCTGGGTGAACTCCTCCAGCGCGTCCAGGTCCTCCCCCAGCCACGACCTGGCCCGCTTGGTGTCGCGCCCGGGCCGGTCCCCGAGCCGCCATCCGCTGGGCTCCACGCGCGCGTACAGCTCGACGAGCATCCCGGCGGTCCGCCCGACCATGTCCGCGCCGGGGCCGCGGGCCGGCAGCTCGGGCAGGAACGGGAAGTCCTCGAAGGACCCGGCGACGGTCTTGGCGGCCTCCCGGGCGTCGCCGCCGGGCATCGAGCCGATCCCGGTCGCGGGGCCGAAGCCGGCCTGGCTGTTTTCGCTCACCCCGGAAGCCTACGTAACCCGCGGGGAGCCCACGTCACCCGCGGGTGCGAGCGGACGGCGTCCGGAGAGCGGTCCGCCGGCGTCCCCGCCGGTCATCGCGGGCTCACCGGCCAGGCCGCACCGTCAGGTCGTTGACCTCCGCGTCCCGGGGCAGGTCGAGGGCCATCAGGATCGTCGTCGCGACGGACTCGGGGTCGATCCACCGCGCCGGGTCGTACTCCTTGCCCTCCTGCTGGTGGACCTTGGCCTGCATCGGGCTGGCGGTGCGGCCGGGGTAGACGGAGGTGACGCGGACGCCGTTCGCGTGCTCCTCGTGGCGCAGCGAGTCGGCGAGGGCCTTCAGACCGTGCTTGGAGGCCGCGTACGCCGACCAGTCGGCGTGGGCGTTGAGACCGGCACCGGAGTTGACGAAGAGCACGTGCCCCTGGGCGACCCGCAGCTGGGGCAGGAAGTGACGGGTCAGCTCCGCGGGGGCGATCAGGTTGACGTTCAGCTGGTGACGCCAGGTCTTGGGCGTCAGGTCGCCGACCGGTCCCAGGTCGACGACGCCCGCGACGTGCAGCAGGGAGTCCACCCGGTCCGGCAGGCTCTGGTGGGAGAACGCCCAGCTCAGCTTGTCGGGATCCGCCAGGTCACCGACCAGCGTGCGCGCCCCGTCGAACTCGGCCGCCAGTTCCTTCGCACGGCCGGCGTCGCGCGCGTGCAGCACGAGTTCGTCCCCGCGCGCGTGCAGACGGCGGGCGACGGCCGCGCCGATGCCCGACCCCGCCCCGGTGATCACATGAGTAGCCATGCCGCCATGCTCGCATCACTCCGGGCCGGCGCCCGCGGCGGGAGCCGCCGGTGTCGCGGCCTCCAGGTAGGCCAGCGCGGCGAGCGGCTCCTGCGCGAAGAACACCAGTTCGGCGAGGGGACGGGGCAGGAAGCCCTCGGCGTCCATGCGCCGGAACTGCGTCTCCAGGCCGTCGTAGAAGCCCGCGGTGTTCAGCAGCACGACCGGCTTGGTGGTGTGCCCGTGCTTCTTCAGCTCCAGGATCTCGGTCGCCTCGTCCAGCGTGCCGGTCCCGCCGACCATCACCACCACCGCGTCGGCCTTCTCCAGGAGCAGCCGCTTGCGCTCGGCGAGGTCGGCCGCGATCACCATCTCGTCGGCACCCGGGCGGGCCGTGGCCGCCAGGAAGCCCACGGAGACCCCGCAGAGCCGCCCGCCGGCCTCCTGCACGCCGTCGGCGACCACCTTCATCAGCCCGACGTCGGAGCCGCCCCACACGAGCGTGTGCCCGCCCTTGCCGAGCAGTTGCGCGAACTCGCGCGCGGGCAGGGTGTAGCGGTCGTCGAGGTCGGCGGCGGAGAGGAAGACACAGATACGCATACGGGACACGGTACGCGGGAAGAACCGGCGCCCGGTGGGCGCTGTCTCCGTCATGGCTGAAGGACACACGATCACCATCGAGCAGGGCACGCAGCGCGTCCGGGTCGTCCACGACGGCCGGACCCTGGCGGAGAGCGACCGTCCCCTCGTGCTGCGCGAGACGGGCTGTCCCGCGCGGTACTACATTCCGGCCGAGGACGTCCGCCTCGACCTGCTGACCGCCTCCGACACGCACACGTACTGCCCCTTCAAGGGCACGGCCTCCTACTGGTCGCTGCCGGACGCGGCGGACGCCGTCTGGTTCTACCCCGACCCGAAGCCGGACGTCGCCGAGATCAAGGACCACCTCTGCTTCTACGAAGTGGAGGTGTTGTAGGCGACTAATCCGGTGCCGGATGGCAGTCTCGTGAGACATGGACAACAAGACCATCTCTCGCGACGGGACCTCCCTCGCCTACGAACGCACCGGACAGGGCCCGGCGGTCGTCCTGGTGAGCGGTGCCATGTCCACGGGCGGCACGATGGCGCCCCTGGCCGCGGCCCTCTCGGACCGCTTCAGCGTCGTCGTGTACGACCGCCGGGGCCGCGGCGGCAGCGGTGACACCGCTCCGTACGCGGTGGACCGTGAGGTCGAGGACATCGCGGCGCTGATCGAGGCGGTGGGCGGCGAGGCGCGGCTGTGCGGTGTCTCGTCGGGTGGCGCGCTGGTCCTGGCGGCGGCCGCCGCCGGGGTGCCGGCGCGTCAGGCCGCGGTGTACGAGACGCCGTTCGCCGACTTCGGGGGCGGCGGCGCGCGGGAACGCGCCGAGTACACCGAGAACCTGGACCGGGCTCTGGCCGAGGGACGGCGCGGCGACGCGGTCGCGCTGTTCCTGCGGCTGACCGGCCTGGCCGAGGGCATGATCGAGAGCGCCCGGCAGTCCCCCATGTGGCCCGCCATGGAGGCGGCCGCCCCGACCCTGGCCTACGACAACACCGTCATGGGCGACGGCCTGGTCCCCCGCGAGCGGCTGGCCTCGATCGGCGTCCCGGTCCTCGCGGTCGCGGGCGGGGCGAGCCCGGCGTGGCTGCGCGAGGCGACCAAGGCGGTCGCCGAGTCCGTGCCCGAGGGCACCTACCGCGTCCTGGAGGGCCAGACCCACATGGTGGACCCGACCGCGCTCGCGCCGGCGCTGACGGAGTTCTTCGGGAAGTAGCGAGTGCCGGAAGGGCCCGGGCCGCCCTCGCGGGTGCCGGAAGGGCCCGGGCCGCCCTCGCGGCTGCCGGGAGGGCTCGGGCCACCCCGGCCGCCGCCGGGAGGGCTCAGGCCACCCCGGCCGCCGCCCGTACCGTGGAGGCGATCGTCGCCGAGCCCACCACGCGCGTGCCGTCGTACAGGACGATCGCCTGGCCGGGGGCGACGCCGCGGACCGGCTCGGTGAAGGTGACCCGCAGCTCGCCGTCGACGAGGTGGGCGCTCACCTCCGTCTCGCCGCCGTGGGCGCGCAGCTGGGCGGTGTAGGTGCCGGGGCCGGCCGGGGCGGCGCCGCACCAGCGGGGCTTGATCGCGGTCAGGGCGGACACGTCGAGGGAGTCCGCCGGGCCGACCGTGACCGTGTTGTCCACCGGCGAGATGTCGAGGACGTAGCGGGGCTTGCCGTCCGCGGCCGGGACGCCGATGCGCAGTCCCTTGCGCTGGCCGATGGTGAAGCCGTACGCGCCCTCGTGGGTGCCCAGCTTGGCGCCGGACTCGTCGACGATGTCGCCCTCGGCCCTGCCCAGCCGCCGGGCGAGGAAGCCCTGGGTGTCGCCGTCGGCGATGAAGCAGATGTCGTGCGAGTCGGGCTTCTTGGCCACGGCCAGGCCCCGGCGCTCGGCCTCGGCGCGGATCTCGTCCTTCGTGGTGAGCGTGTCGCCGAGCGGGAAGAGGGCGTGCGCGAGCTGCCGGTCGTCCAGGACACCGAGGACGTACGACTGGTCCTTGGCCATGTCGGAGGCGCGGTGCAGTTCACGGGTGCCGTCCTCGCGGACCAGCACCTTGGCGTAGTGGCCCGTGCACACCGCGTCGAAGCCCAGCGCCAGCGCCTTGTCCAGCAGGGCGGCGAACTTGATCTTCTCGTTGCAGCGCAGGCACGGGTTCGGGGTACGTCCCGCCTCGTACTCGGCGACGAAGTCCTCGACCACGTCCTCGCGGAAGCGGTCGGCGAGGTCCCAGACGTAGAACGGGATACCGATGACGTCCGCCGCGCGCCGGGCGTCGCGGGAGTCCTCGATGGTGCAGCAGCCACGCGCGCCGGTACGGAAGGACTGCGGGTTGGCGGAGAGCGCGAGGTGGACTCCGGTCACGTCGTGACCCGCTTCGGCCGCGCGGGCGGCGGCGACTGCGGAGTCGACTCCGCCCGACATGGCGGCGAGGACGCGGAGGGGGCGGGAGCGCGGGGTGTCAGTCATAGCGCTTCAAGGGTAAGGGGGCGCGGGAACCGGAGCTCGCGGGTTTGCGTTGACGATCACATGGGGGAGAAGCGGGCGGGAGCGAAGAGCGGCGACGCGGACCAGCGGATCGGGCGGCGGGGGCTGCTGATCGGCGGGCTCGCGGCCGCCGTGGGCACCGCCGCGCTCGCGCGCGAGGAGCTGGGGCACCTGTGGTGGCGGCTGCCGGGCGTGGAGAAGCCGCGGGTGGCGGGGGCGGTCGACTTCCGGGGTGCGCGGTGGGTGGCGGCCTCGCCGGCGAACTACCGCCGGGCTGACCGGCCGGACGACTACGCGATCGACCGGGTGGTCGTCCATGTCACCCAGGGCGGCTTCGACAGCGCGGTGAGGGCCTTCCAGGATTCGCGGCACGGGGCCGCGGCCCACTACATCGTGCGCAAGGACGGGCACGTCACGCAGATGATCCGCGAGCTGGACGTGGCGTTCCACGCGGGAAACCGGTCGTACAACGAGCGCAGTGTCGGGATCGAGCACGAGGGCTTCGTGGAGCGGGCCTCGTCGTTCACCGACGCGATGTACGCGGGCTCCGCGCGGCTGACGGCGGCGATATGCGCGCGGTACGGGATACCCGTCGACCGTACGCACGTCGTCGGGCACGTGGAGGTGCCGGGGACGGACCACACGGATCCCGGGCCGCACTGGGACTGGCAGCGGTACCTGCGGCTGGTGCGGGCGGCGGGCGCCGCCTCGGCACGGCCGCACGCGACGCCGTGAGCGTCCCCGCGCCCGGCCGCGACGACGCGACCTCCGGAGACGTGACACACATCACGTCCTGACGCCCGCCCGGCGTCCGTGCGACGGCCCCCTGGCGCCGGAGAGTCAGGTCCCTAGGTGAGCCCCGCCGCCCGCGCGCGTTCGACCGCCGGGCCGATGACCTTGGCGACCGCGTCGACGTCCGCCTGGGTGGAGGTGTGGCCGAAGGAGAAGCGCAGGGTGCCGCGGGCCAGGTCCGGGTCGGCGCCGGTGGCGAGGAGGACATGGCTGGGCTGGGCCACGCCCGCGGTGCAGGCGGAGCCCGTGGAGCACTCGACGCCCTGCGCGTCCAGCAGCAGGAGCAGGGAGTCGCCCTCGCAGCCCGGGAAGGTGAAGTGCGCGTTGGCCGGGAGGCGGCCGGCCGGGTCGGGGTCGCCGCCCAGGATCGCGTCGGGCACCGCGGCGCGGACCCGGGCGACCAGGTCGTCGCGCAGGGCGCCGATCTCGCGGGCGAACCGCTCGCGCCCCTCGGCGGCCAGCCGGCCGGCCACGCCGAAGGAGGCGATCGCCGGGACGTCGAGGGTGCCGGAGCGGACATGGCGCTCCTGGCCGCCGCCGTGCAGCACGGGTACGGGGGTGTGCTCGCGGCCCAGGAGCAGGGCGCCGATGCCGTACGGGCCGCCGATCTTGTGGCCCGAGACCGTCATCGCGGCGAGGCCGGAGGCGGCGAAGTCGACCGGGACCTGCCCGAAGGCCTGGACCGCGTCGGCGTGCAACGGGACGCCGAACTCCGCGGCCGCTTCGGCGAGTTCGCGGACCGGAAGGACCGTGCCGATCTCGTTGTTGGCCCACATCACGGTGGCCAGGGCGACGTCGTCCGGGTCACGGGCGACGGCCTCGCGCAGGGCCTCGGGGTGGACCCGGCCGTGGGAGTCGACCGGGAGGTACTCGACGGTGGCGCCCTCGTGCTCGGCCAGCCAGTGCACGGCGTCGAGGACCGCGTGGTGTTCGACGGGGCTGGCCAGGACGCGGGTCCGGCGCGGATCGGCGGCCCGCCTGGACCAGTACAGGCCCTTGACCGCGAGGTTGTCCGCCTCGGTGCCGCCGGAGGTGAAGACGACCTCGCTGGGGCGGGCGCCGAGCGCCTCCGCGAGGGTCTCGCGGGACTCCTCGACCGTACGGCGGGCTCTGCGGCCGGATGCGTGGAGGGAGGAGGCGTTGCCGGTGACGCCCAGTTGGGCGGTCAGGGCCTCTGCCGCCTCCGGGAGCATCGGGGTGGTCGCGGCGTGGTCGAGGTATGCCATGGTGAGCCCGATTCTACGGGCCCTGTCGACCGGTCCTCGGCTGCGGGCACCCCCTCCGTGGCGGCGTCGGCGTCAGCCGGTCCCCGGGCTCAGAAGCCCCAGGACACCGTGCTGTCCGCCTGCATGAACGCCACCAGGAGCAGCAGGTCGGAGACGCCCAGGGCCAGCCCCAGCCAGGCGCGGCCGCGACGGGCGGTGCCGCGCCACAGGGCCACCGCCGCCAGGGTGATGGCGACCGGGCCGAGGAAGAGGTTGAGGGCGAGGAGGCCGAGCAGGCCGAGGATGAAGGACGCGACGGCCATGCCGTCGGCGTCGCGGGTGCCGGTACGGCGCGCGGCCGGTGCGGTGAGGTGCATGGCGGTCAGCTCCCGACGGTCGGACGGGCGGAGGTGGGCCGGTGCGCCGAGGCGCGGCGGCGGCCGTGCAGTTCGCGCAGGGCGAAGATGCCGAGCCAGACCGCGACGACGACGGCGACGGCGGCGGTGAAGGGCAGCGGCGCGTGGGCGACGGTGCCCATGACCACGCCGAGCAGCAGGAGTGCGGCGACGAGGAACAGCATGTGTTCGGATCCCCCTCCGAGATACCTCTCGCAGATTCGCCCTGCGGCTCGTGGATACGCCTCAAGGCGGTTTGGTGAACGGTTGTGGTTACAGTTGTTCACTGACTCTTGAGTCTAACGCGCACGACGGCTTTTCAATTCCAGAGAACAGTTGTTAACTGGGTGTCATGAGTCACACTCTCGGGATCCGGCAGGCGCAGAAGCGGAAGACCCGGCAGGCGCTGCTGGAAGCGGCGCTGGGGCTGCTGGAGGAGCAGAGCCTGAGCAGTCTCGGCCTGCGCGAGGTGACCCGCGCCGTCGGCGTCGCGCCGACCGCCTTCTACCGGCACTTCCGCTCCACCGCCGACCTGGGCGTGGCTCTGGTCGAGGAGGCGCTCGGCAGCCTGCACCCGATGATCCGCACGACGGTCACCGCCGCCGACACCGGGGACGAACGCATCGCCCGCGCCGTGCAGTTGATCGCCGGCCATGTGCAGGCGCATCCGGCCCACGTCCGCTTCATCGCCCGTGAGCGGCACGGCGGGGTGCAGCCGGTGCGGGAGGCGATCCGGGACCAGCTGGTCCGGTTCGCCGAGGAGGTGCGGGACGAACTGGCCAAGGACCGCGTGGCCGAGGGGTGGAGCGACGCGGACCTGCTGATGCTCGCGCACCTCTATGTCGACCAGATGCTCATCACCGCCTCGCTCTTCCTGGAGAGCCTGGACGCGCCTCAGGAGGAGCGGGAGCGCATCAGACAGGTCGCCACCCGGCAGCTGCGGCTCATCGGCATCGGCCGCCGGCACTGGCTCGACTGACCGGCGGCGCAAGGAGCTCCGAAGCGGGAGGCGCCGCGCCCGGTGACCGGGTGCGGCGCCTCCTGTCGTACGGCGTGCCGGTTCAGCCCTGCTGGGCCTGCTGCTGCCCCTGGCCGCCGCCCGGACCGCCGCAGCCGCCGCCGGGGCCGCCCTGACCGCCGCCCTGCGCACCGCCGGGCATCCCGCTGGGCATCCCGCTCGGCACCCCCGACGGGGCACCGCTCGGCATCCCGCTGGGCATCCCCGAGGGTGCGCCGCTCGGCCTGCCGGAGGCGTTCCGGCTCGGCATGCCGGTCGGCGCCTGGCACGACTGCTGCCCGGAGTCACCACTGTTCGACGACGAGTCGCCCGAGCCGCAGGCCGCCAGGGCCAGAGGCGAGATCGCCAGCAGGACCACGGCGGGGACGAGACGCGCACGCTTCATGAGAGACAACTCCAGGGAAGATGAGGGAGCGTTGAGAGGGGCACTCAACCAACGGCCCTTGAGGCTTCCTTGGGTCCGTGCTGTGTCTGGCCTGTCGATCGGGCAAAGCGCCCCTCAAGCCACCGCTCCGGCCTGCGCGTTCGCGGATCCCCTCGGCCTGCTCACCGGTACCGGGCCGTGACAGGACCCGGCCGGGGCTCAGCCGAGCCTGACCCGGGCGAGCTGCCGGGACTGTGCCACCAGCCGGTCGGCGCTGTCCCAGACCTCGGCGTCCTCCTCCAGGAAGCCGCCGGCGAGGTTGCGGGTGGTGATGGCGACGCGCAGCGGGCCCGGCGCGGGGCGGCAGCGGACATGGACCGTGAGCTCGACCGTGGGGACCCAGCCGGACAGGCCGATCTCGAAGGCGGTGGGCGGCAGCGCGTCCACCGCGAGCAGGAGGGAGAGCGGGTCGGCGTCCCGGCCGTCGGCCAGGCCGAACCAGGCCCGCATCTCCCCCTTGCCGGACGGCTTGCCGAGCGCCCAGCCCAGGGTCGACGGGTCCAGCTTGAGGAACAGGCGGTCGGTGATGGCCGAGCTGCCCGGAACCGGGCTCGGCGCGTCCTGGGGGCCGAAGCACCGCTCCGGCGGCGGCATCTCGGGCGGCCGGGCCGCCGTACGGACGTCGTCGGGGAGGGCGCCGAGGTCGCCGTAGGAGGCGAGGACGCGGATCCGCTCGACCTCGTCGCCCCGGTCGTCGAGCTGGAAGAGCGAGGCCTGGCCGGTGGAGAGGGTGCGGCCGGTGCGGACGGTCTCGGTGCGCACGACCGCCGGGCCGGGCTGCGACGCCGTCAGATAGTGCGCCGAGATCGTGAACGGGTCCGGGTGCGGCAGGGCGTCGGCGAGCGCGCGGCCGAGGACGGCCAGCAGATAGCCGCCGTTGACGGCGCTGATGATGGTCCAGCCGGCCGAGAGCTCGATGTCGTAGACGCCGGGTTCGCGGCGGGTGAGCGCGGTGTCCCGGTCGAACTCGCTGTCGCCGATCGCGGCCCGCGACGAGGGTGCCCCGGTGCGGGCGGAGCCGAGAGTGGCGGACGGTGCGGTAGCTGCTTCTGACATACTTGAACCGTACAAGAAGAAATTACTAAGCGGTAGCTTTGATGCGGTCACCGTAAGGTGTTCAGGCACGCACTCGGGTGAGGTTCCGGCAATTTCTTGGTAAGTGTCCGTACTCGTCCGTAACCCCGGGCCCTTCATCGCCCTCTATGAGGACATGAGCCTCACCGGGACTGCGTTCCTCATCACCTTGATCGTGCTCTCCGCCGTCGCCGTCGCCCTGCCGCTGCTGCTGTGGTCACGGACGCCGGGACCGCGGGCCGCGCGCGCGACCGCCCGGATACTGATGCTGCTGTTCGCCCAGGGCACCGCCGTCGCCCTGGTCTTCACCCTGGTCAACAACGCCAACAACCTCTACGACAACTGGGCCGACCTGCTGGGCACCGGCAGCCACGTGGAGCAGGCCGCCGACCTCGGCGCGGACGGCACCGGCGGGATAGCGCTGGACAAGCTGCCCAGAGTCGAGCAGCACTTCACCCTCGCCGACGGGCCGGCCATGCACGCGGCCGGGGGCGTCCGGGTCACCCAGCTCAAGGGCCGGGTCTCCGGCGTCGACGCCGAGGTCTACGTCTGGCTGCCGCCGCAGTACGACGACCCCGCCTACCGGCACCACAGATTCCCCGTCGTCGAGGTGCTGCCGGGCTACCCCGGCTCCGCCAAGGCGTGGTTCGGCGCGCTGCACGCGCACGAGCAGCTGCTGCCGCTGATGCGCTCCGGCCGGATCGCGCCGTTCATCCTGGTCGCCCCGCGCACCACCCTGCTGGCCGGGATCGACACCGGATGCGCCAACATCCCGGGCACGGTCAACGCCGACACCTGGCTGAGCATCGACGTGCCGAAGATGGTCATGGACAACTTCCGGGCCGAGCCCGCGCCGGCCGGCTGGGCGGTGGCCGGCTACTCGGCCGGCGCGCACTGCGCCCTCAAGCTCGCCGTCGCGCACCCGGACCGCTACCGGGCCGCGGTGAGCCTGTCGGGCTACAACGACCCGATCGGCGAGCGCGACTCGCTCACCGCCCAGAGCCGGACTCTGCGCGCCCGGAACAACCCGTTGCTGCTGCTGCGCCGGGCGGCCGCCCCGCCGCCGCTCTCGCTCTACGTCTCCGGGCAGCCGCACGACGGCTACGAGGCCGGCGTCGCGCTGCGCCAGGCCGCGCACGCGCCGACGAACGTGCAGGTGGTGCTCATCCCGAGAAGCGCGGGCGGGCACACCATGGCGCTGTGGCGGCCGCAGGTGGTGCCGGCGTTCCGCTGGCTGTCCGCGCGGGTGGGGCGCCACCCCGGCACCGTCGGCGGCACTACTCCTCGCGCACGGTCGACCGCCGGTTCCACGCACGCGGCGCTCGCCAGTGGTACTTCATCGCGAGCAGGCGCAGCACGAAGGCAGTGAGCGCGGCGAAGCCGCTGGCGGTCGGTGTGAGGGCGTCGTAGCGGATGCAGACCGCGACCATCGTGGCGCCGACCATGGCCGGCACCGCGTACAGGTCGCGGTCCCAGCGCAGCAGCGAGGGGACCTCGTTGGCCAGCACGTCGCGCAGCACACCGCCGCCGACGGCGGTGGCCAGGCCCAGTGCGGCGGACTGGGGAAGGCCGAGCCCGTAGGTGTACGCCTTCGTCGTACCGGTGACGCAGAACAGGCCCAGGCCGGCCGCGTCGAAGACGTTCACCCCGGTCTGGATGCGCTCCACGTGGGGGTGCAGGAAGACGACCAGGAGGGCGGCGAGCAGCGGGGTGACGAAATAGCCCAGGTCGGTGAAGGCGGCGGGCGGCACCGCGCCGATGATCAGGTCCCGGAACAGCCCTCCGCCCAGCGCGGTCACCTCGGCGAGGACGGCGATGCCGAAGACGTCGAAGTTCTTGCGGACGGCCAGCAGCGCACCCGAGATGGCGAAGACGAAGATGCCGATCAGGTCGAGGCGATGCTGGACGGAGGGGCTGAACAGTTCTTGGAGCACCCTGCCATTCTCACCCAGCGGCGACCGTAAACCTTACAAAGCGAGGCTCACAGGGCTCAAAGAGTTGGTTTCCCTGCCGTGAACAGCCAGGTCTGGAACAGATCATCGAGCTGCCGTCCGGAGATCCGCTCCGCCAGCCGGATGAAGTCGGCCGTGTCGGCGTTGCCGTAGCGGTGCAGTTTCGTCCAGGCCGGAAGCAGCCGGAAGAAGGCGTCGTCCCCGATGCGCTCGCGCAGCACCTGGAGCGTCATCGCGCCGCGCTGGTAGACGGCCGAGGCGAACATGGTGTCGCGCTGCGGGTCGGCGACGACCGTCTGCCAGAAGGCGGAGTCGGCGGGGCGGGCGTCGTAGCCGGCCAGGAAGGAGTCGTGCGCCGAGCGGGTCCCGCGGTGCTCCGCCCACAGCCACTGGGCGTACGTGGCGAAGCCCTCGTTGAGCCAGATGTCCTTCCAGCGCTCGACCGAGACCGAGTCGCCGAACCACTGGTGGGCCAGTTCGTGCACGATCGTCGACTCGCTGCGCACGGCCGAGTAGACCGGCTTCGACTGCACCTCCAGGGAGAAGCCCGCCTCGGGCATGTCGTCGACGATCGCGCCGGTCTCCTCGAAGGGGTACGGCCCGAAGACCTGCGACCAGTAGTCGGTGGCCTCGGCGGTCAGGGCGTACACGTCGACGTTGTTGCCGTTCGCCAGGACCGGGTCGATCGCCACGTAGATCGGGATGCCGCCGGGGGTCTTCCCGGTGCGCACGTCGAACTTCCCGACCGTCGCGGTCGCGAGGTAGGTCGCCATGGGCTTCGTCTCGCGCCAGTGGGTGTACGTCGAGCCGCCCTTGTCGTACGTGGAGACGAGCCGGCCGTTGGAGACCGCGGTCAGGCCCTTGGGGGCCCGGATCCGGATGTCGTAGGTCGCCTTGTCGGCGGGGTGGTCGCTGGAGGGGAACCAGGTGGACGCGGCGTTGGGTTCGCAGGCGACGAACACGCCGTCGGTGGTCTTCATCCAGCCGTAGTTCGAGCCGAACACGATGGGCCCGCCCAGGGGTTCGGGAACGCCTCCGTAGGTGACGGTGACCGTGAAGGTCCGCCCCTTGCGCAGGGCGTCGCGCGGGGTGATCCGGATCTCGTCGGCCTCGCGCGCGAACCGGGCGCGTCTGCCGTTCACCTCGACCTTCGTGACCGCCAGCTTCTGGAGGTCCAGGTCCAGGGACGAGAGGTTCTGCGTCGCGCGGGCGGTGAGGGTCGTACGGCCGTCCAGGCGGCCGGTGGCCGGGTCGTACGCCACGTCGAGGTCGTAGTGGCGGGCGTCGAAGCCGCCGTTGCCGAGCTGCGGGAAGTAGGTGTCGCCGATGCCGTCCGCGCCGGGGGTGGGGGCGGGAGAGGCGGCGATGACGAGGAAGGAGGCCGCCGCGGTCGCGAGGGCCCCCAGTCGTGCCGAACGGGAGAGCGCCATAAGTCATCCCTTCGGGTCATGTTCCGATCAGACGGACATGACCGACTCTGCGGGCTCCCGATTGAACATGTGCATGACTTTGCCAACTCGTCACGTGTCACCGCGAGTTGAGGCCTGACGGTCCTTCACGGCGTGGCGCAGGTCACACGGCGTCAGAAGTTTGACCGTTTCGGGGCGAAGGGGGCCCTTTCTCCCGCTCCACAGGGCGGAGAAATCCGGCATACCGGGAGTGCCGCCGGGAGTCCCGAATAACAGAATTGAGGATTCCTTGAGACTGATTCCCCGGCATTCACGAGAAGCGCTTGTGGCCACCATCCCCGCTGAGTAATTTCTGCTTCGCCAGCGCGAAGCGCAATGGAGCGCCACAGCGCACAAGAAAACACGGGGTAAAAGAATGAACAAGTTCGGAACAGCCGGCCGGGTCGTCGCGACCACGGCACTCCTGGTCGGCGCGTCCGTGGCGATTCCGACGGCCGCCTCCGCCGCACCGGCGAGCTGCGGAACCGAATCCTTCATCACCGTCGAGAAGTACGGCACGCCGTACTACAAGGCGATCGGCTCCACTGCCGGCAAGTACAACGCCGGTCCGACCTCGACCCTGAAGTACTCGTTCAAGACCACCACGAGCCGCTCGACCAGCTGGACCGTGGGCGGTGGCACCAGCGTGAACTGGGGGATCGCCAAGGTCGAGGCGAAGGTCGACCGCAACGTGACCAAGAAGACCACCAAGGGCGTCACCGTCACGGACACCCTGAAGGTCACGAAGAAGCACTACGGCTACGTCACGCCCAAGGTCGAGTACCGCCGGTTCAACATCCGCAAGGAACACTACGGCGCGAACTGCCGGGTCGTCGTCAACAAGGACTACGGCGTCATCGACGTCATCTGGACCAACCCGTTCTTCTCGGAGTGCGTGGCCAAGCACGCCTGCACCCCGAAGCCGTAATTCACCGATAAACAAACGGGAATTTGACGGCTGAACCATCGCACCGCAATTCCACGGGGGACGGGGAAAACGGGGGACGGGGGAAACGGGGGGAACGGGGGAACGGGGGAACGGGGGAAAACCGAAAGGGGCCCTTCCCGCTGCGCGCGCAGCGGGAAGGGCCCCTTGAGGATGTGTCAGTCCTGGGCGCCCTTGGGCGCCTCGGACTCGCCGGTCTCGGCCGCCGGGGCCTCGGGCTCCGGGGCGGCCGTCTCGGCCACCTCGGCCACCTCGGCCACCTCGGCCGCCACCGCCGCCGACGTCGCCGCCGACTCGGCGAGGACCTCGTCGGCCACCAGCTCGGCCGCCGCCTTGGCGACGGTCAGCAGCACGGTGTCCTGCGGTGCCTGGTCCTCGAAGTTCTCCGGGTGGTGGCAGGCGACCCGCTGGCCGGGCTTCAGCTCGACGAGCACCGGCTCGGTGGTCTTGCAGACCTGCGTCGCCTTCCAGCACCGGGTGTGGAACCGGCAGCCGGTCGGCGGCGAGATCGGCGAGGGCACGTCGCCCTGGAGCAGGATGCGCTCGCTCTTCGCCGACTTGCGCGCCGGGTCCGGGATCGGCACGGCCGACATGAGCGCCTTGGTGTACGGGTGCATCGGCGCCTTGTACAGCGCGTCGCGTTCCGCGAGCTCGACGATCTTGCCGAGGTACATCACCGCGATGCGGTCCGAGACGTGCCGGACGACCGAGAGGTCGTGCGCGATGATCACGTACGTCAGGCCCAGTTCCTGCTGGAGGTCGTCCAGCAGGTTGACGACCTGCGCCTGGATCGACACGTCGAGCGCGGAGACCGGCTCGTCGGCCACGACCAGCTTCGGCTTGAGCGCGAGCGCGCGGGCGATGCCGATGCGCTGGCGCTGGCCGCCGGAGAACTCGTGCGGGTAGCGGTTGTAGTGCTCGGGGTTGAGACCCACGACCGACAGCAGCCGCTGCACTTCCTTCTTGATGCCGCCCTCGGGCTCGACGCCCTGGAGCTTGAAGGGAGCGCCGATGATCGTGCCGATGGTGTGGCGCGGGTTCAGCGACGAGTACGGGTCCTGGAAGATCATCTGCACATCGCGGCGCAGCGGACGCATCCCGCCGACACCGAGGTGCGTGATGTCCTTGCCCTCGAACTCGATCTTGCCGCCGGTCGGCTCGAGCAGCCGGGTGATCAGCCGGCCCATCGTCGACTTGCCGCAGCCGGACTCGCCGACCACGCCGAGCGTCTCACCGGCGCGGACCTCGAAGTCGAGGCCGTCGACGGCGTGCACCGCACCGACCTGCCGCTGGAGCAGGCCCTTCTTGATCGGGAAGTGCTTCTGGAGCCCGGTCACCTTCAGCAGGATCTCGCGGTCGCCGGTGTTCCCGGCGCCGCTTCCTGTGCTCTGCGCGGGAATCGTCACCGCTGCGTCCTTCGGTTTCTCGCTCACAGCTTCGGCGCAATCTCTTCGGTCCAGATACGCTCCCGCTGCTCCTGCGACATGTGGCAGGCGGCCCAGTGCTGGCCGCCGACCTCGGTCAGCTCGGGGCGGACCGTGCGGGTGACGTTGTCCTTGGGGACGTCCGCGTACGGGCAGCGCGGGTTGAAGGCGCAGCCGGACGGGATGTTGATCAGGGAGGGCGGGGAGCCCTTGACCGGGATGAGGCGCTCCTGCTGGTCACGGTCGAGACGCGGCATCGAGCCGAGCAGACCCCAGGTGTAGGGGTGGCGGGGCTCGTAGAACACCTTCTCGGCCGGACCGCGCTCGACGCAGCGGCCGCCGTACATCACCAGGATGTCGTCGGCCAGTTCGGCGACGACGCCCAGGTCGTGGGTGATGACGATGATCGCGGAGCCGAACTCCTTCTGCAGATCCCGGAGGAGGTCGAGGATCTGCGCCTGGACGGTCACGTCCAGGGCGGTCGTCGGCTCGTCCGCGATGAGCAGCTCGGGGTTGTTGACCAGCGACATCGCGATCATCGCACGCTGGCGCATACCGCCGGAGAACTCGTGCGGGTAGCTGTCGACCCGCTTGTCCGGCTGGGGGATGCCCACCCGGTCGAGCATCTCGACGGCCCGGCGCTTGGCGGTCTTCTTGTCCACCTTGTGGTGGATGCGGTACGCCTCCACGATCTGCTGACCGATCGTGTAGTACGGGTGCAGCGCGGACAGCGGGTCCTGGAAGATCATCGCCATCTGCCGGCCGCGCAGCTTGCGCACGTGGTCGGGGTCGGCGGACAGCAGCTCGGTGCCGTCCAGCCAGATCTCGCCGGAGATCTGCGCCTTGCGCTTGCCGTACTGGCCCGCGGTGTGCAGACCCATGATGCCGAGCGAGGTGACCGACTTGCCGGAACCCGACTCGCCCACGATGCCGAGCGTCTTGCCCTTCTCCAGCTTGAAGCTGAGCCCGTCGACGGACTTGACCAGACCGTCGTCGGTCGGGAAGTGCACCTTCAGGTCGCGCACTTCGAGGAAGGAACTCGGGGCGGGCGAGGCGGGCGTGGGCTCGCCCACGGCCGCTCCGCTCTTGCTGAGTTCGGTCATGACAGCCTCACTCGAGGGTCGATCACGGCATACAGGACGTCCACCAGCAGGTTGGCGATCAGCACAGCCAGCGAGGTGACCAGGGTGACGCCCAGGATGATGGGCAGGTCCTGGTTCTTGATGCCGTTGAGCACCGCCTGGCCGAGGCCGGGCAGGCTGAACGTGGTCTCGGTCAGGATCGCGCCGCCGATGAGGGCGCCGAGGTCCATGCCGAGCATGGTCAGGATGGGGGTCATCGTGGAGCGCATGGCGTGCTTGCCGATGACGGTGCCCTCACGCAGGCCCTTGGCGCGGGCGGTGCGGATGTAGTCCTCGCCGAGGATCTCCAGCATGGTGGCGCGGGTGATCCGGGCGTACATCGCCGCGTAGAGGAAGGCGAGGGTGATCCAGGGCAGGATCATGCCGCCGAACCAGCCGGTGAAGCTCTGGTCGAGCGGTACGTACTCGCCGTCGAACCACTTCAGTCCGAAGACGAAGACGGCCAGGGCGAGCATGCCCGTGAAGTAGATGGGGAGGGAGACACCCGCGAGGGCGACGACCATCGCACCGCGGTCCCACAGGGTGCCCCGCTTGAGCGCGGAGAGGACACCCGCCGAGACACCGAGGACCAGCCACAGGACGGCGGCACCGAGCGCGAGACCCAGGGTCACCGGGAAGCGGTCGGTGAGCACCGGCCAGACGGCCTGCTCGCTGCGGAAGGAGTAGCCGAAGCACGGCGCGGCGCAGTGGGTGACATCGCCGCCGGCCGCGTAGGTGCGACCGGTGAAGATGCCCTTGAAGAACTCCCAGACCTGAAGGTAGATCGGGTCGTCCAGGCCCAGCTTCACCCGCACGGCTTCGACGGCCGCGGGGTCCGCCTGCTTGCCCACGAAGCTCGTGGCGACGTCGACGCCCGCCCACTTGGGGACAAGGAAGAAGATGCCGAAGACCACCATGATGATGACCACGAGCATCACTGCGGCGGCGAAGAGCCGCCTGATGAGGTAAGCGAGCACAGCTCTCGGCCCGCAGCGGACCACGGGCCACCGGAGGTCTCCCCCACTGTCTTATGGACGTGGGAGGTGTCCCCAGGTGGCCCGCGATCACGCCGCGCCGGCCTTCACCTGCCTTTCGTGCCGTTCGGCGGGTGTGCCGGGTTTACTTCGCGGACTTCAGGCCGAGGTTGACGAAGTCGTACATACCGCTGTAGCCATCGGTGGTGTACACGTTCGCCAGGTTGCTACCCCGCCAGTTGATGAACTTCTCGAACACGAAGGGCAGGTAGTACGCGCCCTCCATGACCTTGTGGTTGATCTCGGTCGAGATCTTGGTCTTGCCGGCGTCGTCCAGCGTCGTGACGTACTGGTCGAACAGGCCGTCGATGGCCTTGTCCTTGATCAGCGCGTAGTTCGAGTTACCGCTGTCGAGGATGTACTTGCTGTCCCACAGCGGCAGACCGAAGCCCTGGACGGACGGGAAGTCGGGACCCCAGCCCATGATGATGATGCCGTAGCCCTTCTTGGCCACGTTGGCGGGGCTACCGATGATACCGGTGGTCTGCGAGCCGTCGTACTGGTCGATCTCGGCGGTGATGCCGATCTTCTTCAGCGACGCCTGGAGCGACTGGGCGGTGGCCACCTCGACCGGCTTGTTGTTGCGGACCGCGATGGTGGTGGAGAAGCCGTTCGGCTTGCCGCAGGCCTTCAGGGCCTCCTTGGCCTTGGCCTCGTTGCCGTTCTTGTTGGCACCGTTGAGCTCGTACGGGTCGTAGCTCTGGCCCTCGGCGCCCGCGACGGACGGCGGGAGCATGTTGGTGCCGATGTCGCCACCGGCGACCGGGCCGCCACGAGCGGTCTGCAGCGAGACGTGGTCGGCGCCGTAGATGACGGCCTTGCGGCACTCGGCGTTGTCGAACGGCTTCACGCTCTGCGGGAAGACCGCGTAACGGACGTAGCCGGAGACCGGGTTGTCCAGGTTGTCCTTGTGCTGCTTCAGGGCGGTGGTGCGGCCCTGCGGCGACATGCCGGTCTGGTTCAGGTCCAGGTCCAGGTCACCGCTGATCAGGCGCTGGTCCAGGTCGTTGGCGTTCGAGAAGAACTTGACCGTGATCTTGTCCGGGTAGGCCTTGCGGACCGGGTCCGAGGCCTGGTCCCAGGAGGTGTTGCGGACCAGGGTCAGGTCCTTGCCCGGGGCGTAGGACTCGAACTTGTACGGGCCCGAGGAGAACGGGTGCAGGCCGTACTTGGACTTGGTGTCCATGTCCTGGCGGACCGGGGACGCCGACGTCAGGGCCAGCATCTCCTCGAAGTCCGAGTTCGCCACCGGCAGGTGGAAGACGATGGTCTTGTCGTCCGGCGTGTCGATCGCCTTCAGACCGAGCTTGTCCTTGGACGTGTCCTTGTAGGGGCCCTGGTAGGCGCCCTTCGGGTCCAGGACGTCCTTCAGGTACACCGGACCGCCGGACAGCACGTCCTGCGCCCACACGCGCTCGATGCCGTACTTGACGTCCTTGGACGTGATCGGCTTGCCGTCTTCCCACTTCACGCCGTCGCGCAGCGTGTAGGTGTAGGTCTTGCCGTTGTCGGTGACCTTGGCGACGTCCGTGGCGAGGTCCGCGGTCACCTCGGCACCGGTCTTACCGGCCTCCGCCTTGTTCGTGACCAGCTGGCGGCTGTAGTAGCGGGAGAAGTTCCACATGAAGCCGTAGTAGCCACGCGTGGTGTCCCACGAGTCGGCGTCCTGGGCCGCGCCGAACTTCAGCGTGCCGCCCTTCTTGGCCAGCGAGGCCTGGGCGACCTTGTTGTTCGCGGCGTCGAAGCCGGCGGCGCCGTTCTTGGAACCACCGTTGTCGTCGGTGCCGCCACCGCCACCGCACGCCGCCGTGGTCAGCAGCGCAGCAACCGCGGCGGCAGCGGCCATGGCCTGCTTACGCCGCCCTGAGGCGCGTTGGGTAGTCACGATCTCGGATCCTCCGGATTTGATGAGAGACCCCGTGTGAGGCCACGGGACGCTTGGGGTACGGCGGTTCAGCGGGAGGCCTTCGGGTCCAGCGCGTCACGCACGCCGTCGCCGAAGAGGTTGAAGGCCAGAACGGTGATGAAGATCGCTACGCCGGGCACCACCATGTACATGGGGTCCGAGTCGTAGTAGTCGATCGCGTTCGAGAGCATCTGGCCCCAGGAGGCCGTGGGCGGCTTCACGCCCACGCCCAGGAAGCTGAGCGCGGCCTCGGTGAGGATGTTCGTGGGGATCATCATCGTCGTGTACACGATGATCGGCGCGACCAGGTTGGGCAGCAGTTCCTTGAACAGGATGTAGAGCTGGCCGGCGCCCAGCGAGCGGGCGGCCTCGACGTACTCGCGCTCACGCAGCGAGAGGGTCTGGCCGCGCACCACGCGGCCGATGTAGGGCCAGCCGAAGAAGCCGATGACCAGGATCATCACGAAGACGCGCACGCCGGTGCCGTGCAGGCCCAGCATGTCGTTCGGCATGACCGAGACCAGGGCGATGATGAAGAGCAGCTGCGGGAAGGCCAGCAGACCGTCCATGACCCGGCTGATGAGCGAGTCGACCCAGCCGCCGAAGAATCCGGCGAGGATGCCCAGGACGGTGCCGAGGACGACGGCCACGACGGCCGACAGGAAGCCCACCAGGAGCGAGATCTGGGCCCCGTAGAGGATCCGGGCGAAGATGTCGCGGCCGTTGACCGGCTCGACGCCCAGCAGGTGGTCGCCGCTCAGGCCACCGAGGGAGCCGGTGGGCGTGCCGAACAGCGGGTCGATCAGGTTCTCGTGGTACGCGTCGGGGTCCTGCCCGACCAGGCTCGTGATCACCGGCGCGAGCAGGGCTATCGCGATGAGCACGAGCACCACGATGCCGCCCGTCAGGGCGAGCTTGTCCCGCTTGAGGCGCTCCCAGGCGATCCGGCCCAGGGAACGACCCTGTACGGCCTTGGCGTCGGCGGTGACAACCGCCGCTTCTTCGGCCGCGCTCGGGGCCGCATCCGCGGTCGGCTCGTGCAATGGTGCCGTCATCTGGCAGGGACCCCTCTCAACCGGCGGTAGCCGGCCCACACTTGCCGCGGTAGCGGCGTGATCAGTCCGTCGTACACAGGGGCGAAACTCCCCTGGTCTGGGAGTCTTCAATGCCTGGGCGATCGGTCGCCAGACTTGGCGGTGAATGGATGCGTAAACGTGATGCCACCAAGAGGGTTCCGTTATCCGGACAGTGGGTAACGGGGGTCGGACGCGGACGAGTTCGGAAAATTGGGACATTCCGCACTTTTTCGTACTGATCTACGCGCGAAGACGTGGCCTTGCCACCGCGCGCCGTCGCGTCCTTGAGATGATGGGCCGTCAGTAGCGGCCGGGCGTGGGCGGGTATCCGTACCCGCCCGCCGGCGCCTGCACGTGGGCCTCGCGGTCGTAGAACGGACGCGCACCCGCCCGCATCCACATCACGACCGGGTCGTGCTCGTCCGACATCGCCACCGTGGACACCGGCAGCCCGTCCGGCACCGCGCCGATGGACTGCTGCATCATCGCGCGCACCGAGTCGACGGCGGCCGGCGAGGTGTCGTACACGTCGAGACCGATGACGAGGTACGGCGCCCCCAGCGTCGGCTGCACCCAGGCGCGGCGCAGCGCGCGCACCGCCGGGGTGCGGTGGGCGTTCTGCGCGAGCAGGGCGTAGAACTGGGGGATCTCGACGGCCGGTTCGGACAGCCGCAGCGGGCCGGCCGGCTGGCGCTCCAGACCCGTGGCGATCCGCCGCAGGTCGAGCCAGGGGATGCCGAGCCCGCCGCCGGGGGCGTGCGGGTTCAGCCAGAGACCGAAGTGGTCGGGGTAGAGGGTGCGGGCCACGTCGAGGCCGTCCACGACCTCGTACGAACGGTTCCAGCCGCTGGCCGAGAGCTCCTGGGCGGAGGTGACGCACGGCGCGTAGCCGTAGCCGTCGACCTCCATGTTCCCGTACTGGGCGTCGGGCGAGCCGGCCTGGCCGTGCCACAGCAGCATCCAGACCTGGCCGGAGGACGGGGTCGCGAGCGCGCGCAGCAGCGCCTCGTAGGCGTCGTAACGCCCGGGCGTCACCTGGCGCAGCATGTGCTCGACCTGCCCGGTCGCGGCAGTGCCGCTCGCGCTCACCCTTTACCGCCCCTTCGAGAAACGTGGCCTTGGATATGAAACCACCTTAGGCGGCGGAGTCGGCAACAGCCGCCCAGGAGTTCGCAGGTTGTTGCCCGGGGCCGGGACGGCCGGGGGACACCGGGGGCCGGTGGCCACTGGTCGGTGTCCGATGGCCGGTGGCCGGCGTCCGGTGTTCGAACCCGCGGTCAGTGGCCGCGCTGGTAGAACGGGCGGACCCGCTCCCGCATCCAGTCCGTCACCGGGTCCTCGACCACGTCGAGCAGGACGAGGTTCACCGGCCACCGGACGGCGGCCCGGGCCAGCGCCCGGCCGAGCGCGTCCATCGGCAGGACCCGCAGGTCGCCCTCCCACCGGGACAGCTCGACCCCGACGAACAGCACGGGCTCACCGGTCTCGACCTCGGCCAGACAGCGACGGGCCGTCAGGACGACCCCGGTGTCGGCGAACTCGGCCGAGGCCGCGGCGAGGAAGTCCACCGGGTCGTCCTGCCAGTCCGGCTCGAACAGCCGCACCCGGCCGCCGCTCGCGAACCCGTCCAGCGGGGTCCGCCCGCTGCGGCACAGTTCCGCCACGGCCTGCGGCGGCAGCGGGATGCCCACCACGCCGTCGGGGTTCACGATGAGGCCGGCCTGCGGCGGCAGCCCGCGGGCGAACTCCACCGCGGGCGCGACGGTGAACGACATGTGCGTGCCGACGACCTGGCGGAACTGCTCCTCGGAGCTGAAGACCGGCACGTACACCTGGCCCTCGATCTCCAGCGAGGGCAGGTCGAGGGGGCCGCTGTGCGGGCCGCCGCCGTTGGGCAGCGGCACCCAGACGAAGCTGCGGCCGAGGACCTCGAGGATCCGGCCGCCGGCCGTCGGGACGCCGAGCGAGGCGGAGAGCACCTCCTCCAGTTCGTTGCCGGGCCATCCGCCGTGCGGATGGGGGTGCGCCTGTGCGGGGAAGCCCGCGGGAAGGTCCGCGGGAAGGTCCGCCGGGAAGTCCATCTCTCTACCGCCTGCTGGGAACCGCTGCTGTGGCTGAAAGGCTAACCGGTACGGGCCCGCCCGGGATCGTCCCCGGGACGGATCGCCCCCGGGACCGGTCGACGGCGGCACCTGTCAGGGGGCGAAGTCGATCCGGCGCAGGACGTCCGCCGCGTCGCGGTCCAGCAGGATCGCCGAGGTGCAGCCCCCGGGCAGTGCGCCCTTCTCCACGGCGTGCAGCAGTCGGGCGGCCGCGCGGCGGTGGCGCAGGAAGGCGTAGCGCGACACACCGCGGCCCCGGTCGCGCTGGCCGGCCAGCGCCGCGGACGGGGTGACGTCGAGCAGCAGCAGGTGCAGGGTGCCGCCCCGGCGGCGGGCCGCGCGGGCCAGCCAGTCGCGCACCCAGGCCTGGGTGCCGCAGTCGTGCACGACGACTCCCCCGCCCGCGCGCAGGGCCCTGCGCAGTCCGGCGTAGTGGGCGAGGCGGACGAGCGGGCGGTAGACGGCGTACGGCAGGAAGCGCGGCGCCCGGTCGTCCCAGCGGTCGCGGGTGTCCTGGGAGTCGACGCCGACTCCCCGTACCGCCCGCCGCATCAGCGTGGACTTGCCGCTGCCGGGCAGGCCGGTGACCACGACCACGTCGTGGGGGCCGAAGACCAGTCCGTGCGGGCTGTGCCCGGAGCGCTCGCGCAGATCGCGGACGACCGGTGCGGGCCGCGGGGCGCGCGTCTCGACCGCCGGGGCAGCGGTCTGCTTGGGCAGCGCGGCGGCCGAGCCGGCCACGTACGCCGTGATCCTGTTCACCGTGATCGTCCTCCCCTGGGGTCAGGTAAGTCCTTTCCCCACTGAGCGTAAAGAGAAGGTAATGCGCGGCGCTTCGAAATTTCGTGCCCGTTCCGCCACAAGGCGGTCACAGCCGCCTCCCCGGCGGGCCCGCCCCCCGGGGAGGCGAGGCGGGCCTGCCCCCGGCGCGACGAGGCGTGCAATGATGTGCCCGCCAACTGCATACCGGCCGTTTGAATCCGCGCGGGAGAGTTCCCGGCAGCAGTGCTGCCCGGGGCGCCGAAGGAGCAAGTCCCTCCCTTGAATCTCTCAGGCACCGTTACCGCGTGGGCGAGGCACATCTGAAAAGCGGACCGTTGCGACAGCGGTCCCACCCAAGGTGCAAGTCGTGACCCCAGGTGGTCATGACGAACCTCTCAGGTTCCGATGACAGATGGGGAGGAACGACCTCGCCCTTCCCCGTGCTCGGATTCGCTCCCGCGCGGGGTACCCATCGCCCCGGGAGACGACCGTCCGATGAGCAGCAGCACGCCACCCCGTCACACCGCGCTCGACGCCCTGCACCGTTCGCTCGGCGCGACCATGACCGACTTCGCCGGCTGGGACATGCCCCTGCGCTACGGCTCCGAGCGTGACGAGCACACCGCGGTGCGCACGAGGGCAGGTCTGTTCGACCTCTCGCACATGGGTGAGATCACGGTGACCGGCCCGCAGGCCGCGCAGCTGCTGAACCACGCCCTGGTCGGCAACATCGCCTCCGTCGGCGTCGGGCGCGCCCGCTACACGATGATCTGCCGGGCCGACGGCGGCATCCTGGACGACCTGATCGTCTACCGGCTGGCCGAGACCGAGTACATGGTGGTCGCCAACGCCTCCAACGCGCAGATCGTGCTCGACGCGCTGGTGGAGCGCGCGGCCGGCTTCGACGCCGAGGTCCGCGACGACCGCGACGCCTACGCGCTGATCGCCGTCCAGGGCCCGGAGTCCCCCGGCATCCTCAAGTCCCTCACCGACGCCGACCTCGACGGCCTGAAGTACTACGCGGGCCTGCCCGGCACCGTCGCGGGCGTCCCCGCCCTCATCGCGCGCACCGGCTACACCGGCGAGGACGGCTTCGAGCTGTTCGTGGCCCCGGCCGACGCGGAGCGGCTGTGGCAGGCGCTGACCGAGGCGGGCGCGCCCGTCGGGCTGGTCCCGTGCGGCCTGTCCTGCCGGGACACGCTTCGTCTCGAGGCGGGCATGCCGCTGTACGGGCACGAGCTGACCACCTCCCTGACGCCCTTCGACGCCGGGCTCGGCCGGGTCGTGAAGTTCGAGAAGGAGGGCGACTTCGTGGGCCGCGAGGCGCTGACCGAGGCGGCCGCCCGCGCCCAGGACAACCCTCCGCGCGTCCTGGTCGGCCTGGTCGCCGAGGGCCGCCGCATCCCGCGCGCCGGGTTCGCGGTCGTCTCCGGCGGCGAGGTGATCGGCGAGGTCACCTCCGGCGCCCCGTCCCCCACGCTGGGCAAGCCGATCGCCATGGCGTACGTCGACGCGGCGCACGCGGTGCCGGGCACGGCCGGTGTCGGCGTGGACATCCGGGGCACTCACGAGCCCTACGAGGTCGTGGCACTGCCGTTCTACAAGCGCCAGAAGTAGACACTGAGCGCAGCCGCATGTGACACGGCGCACTTTCCGCTGCCCACCTGCGGTTTCTGTCGTCCCCCTTTCAGCAGCACTTCCCCGCGTACAGGAGAATTCAGGCCATGAGCAACCCCCAGCAGCTGCGCTACAGCAAGGAGCACGAGTGGCTGTCGGGCGCCGAGGACGGCGTCTCGACGGTCGGCATCACGGAGCACGCGGCCAACGCGCTCGGCGATGTCGTCTTCGTACAGCTCCCGGAGGTCGGTGACACGGTGGCCGCGGGCGAGACCTGCGGCGAGCTGGAGTCGACCAAGTCGGTCAGCGACCTGTACTCCCCGGTCGACGGCGAGATCACCGAGGTCAACGAGGACGTGGTGAACGACCCGTCGCTGGTGAACTCGGCGCCGTTCGAGGGCGGCTGGCTGTTCAAGGTGCGCGTCACGGGCGAGCCGGCCGACCTGCTCTCCGCCGACGAGTACACCGCCTTTTCCGCCGGCTGAGGAGTCACGGACACATGTCGCTCATGAACACCCCCCTGCACGAGCTCGACCCGGACGTCGCCGCCGCGGTCGACGCCGAGCTGCGCCGCCAGCAGTCCACCCTGGAGATGATCGCCTCCGAGAACTTCGCGCCGGTCGCGGTGATGGAGGCCCAGGGCTCGGTCCTGACCAACAAGTACGCCGAGGGCTACCCGGGCCGCCGCTACTACGGCGGCTGCGAGCACGTCGACGTCACCGAGCAGATCGCCATCGACCGGGTCAAGGAGCTGTTCGGCGCCGAGTACGCCAACGTGCAGCCCCACTCGGGCGCCTCCGCCAACCAGGCCGCGCTGTTCGCGCTGGCCCAGCCCGGGGACACCGTCCTCGGCCTGGACCTGGCCCACGGCGGCCACCTGACCCACGGGATGCGGCTGAACTTCTCCGGCAAGCAGTTCCACGTGGTCGCGTACCACGTGGACGAGGCCGGCCTGGTCGACATGGCCGAGGTCGAGCGGCTCGCCAAGGAGCACCGCCCGAAGGTGATCATCGCGGGCTGGTCGGCGTACCCGCGGCAGCTGGACTTCGCCGAGTTCCGCCGGATCGCGGACGAGGTCGAGGCCTACCTGTGGGTCGACATGGCGCACTTCGCGGGCCTGGTCGCGGCGGGTCTGCACCCGAACCCGGTCCCGTTCGCGGACGTGGTCACCTCCACCACGCACAAGACCCTCGGCGGCCCCCGCGGCGGCATCATCCTGGCGAAGAAGGAGTTCGCGAAGAAGCTGAACTCCTCGGTCTTCCCGGGCTTCCAGGGCGGTCCGCTGGAGCACGTGATCGCCGCCAAGGCGGTCTCCTTCAAGATCGCCGCGAGCGAGGAGTTCAAGGAGCGCCAGCAGCGCACGGTGGACGGCGCGCGGATCCTCGCCGAGCGGCTCACCGCGCCGGACGCCCGCGCGGCCGGCATGAACGTCCTGTCGGGCGGTACGGACGTCCACCTGATCCTGGTCGACCTGCGCGAGTCCGAGCTGGACGGCCAGCAGGCCGAGGACCGGCTGCACGAGGTCGGCATCACGGCCAACCGGAACGCGGTCCCCGACGACCCGCGCCCGCCGATGGTGACGTCGGGCCTGCGCATCGGTACGCCCGCCCTCGCCAGCCGCGGCTTCACGGCCGAGGACTTCGCCGAGGTCGCGGACGTGATCGCCGAGACGCTCAAGCCGTCGTACGACGCCGCGTCGCTGAAGGCCCGGGTCGAGGCCCTGGCCGCCAAGCGCCCGCTGTACCCCGCCCTGGGGAAGTAGTACCGCAATACGGGGCACCGCGCGCACACTGAAGTAGGTGAGCGCGGTGCCCCACGCCTTGTTCCACCCCCGTTCTGAGGAGTCACCGTGGCCGTCTCGGTCTTCGACCTGTTCTCGATCGGCATCGGCCCGTCCAGCTCCCACACGGTCGGTCCGATGCGCGCGGCGCGCATGTTCGCCCGTCGGCTGCGCGGCGACGGCCTGCTGGGCTCCGTCGCGTCCGTACGCGCCGAGCTGTACGGCTCGCTCGGCGCCACCGGCCACGGCCACGGCACCCCGAAGGCGGTGCTGCTCGGCCTGGAGGGCGACTCGCCACGCACGGTGGACGTGGAGCGGGCCGACGCCCGGGTGGAGGAGATCAAGGAGGCCGGACGGATCCGGCTCCTCGGTGAGCACGAGATCCCGTTCTCCTTCGACGACGACCTGGTCCTGCACCGCCGCGAGACCCTCGCGTACCACGCGAACGGCATGACGCTGTGGGCGTACGACGCCTCGGGCGCCGAGCTGCTGACGAAGACGTACTACTCGGTCGGCGGCGGTTTCGTCGTCGACGAGGAGGCGGTGGGCGCGGACCGCATCAAGCTCGACGACACGGTCCTGAAGTACCCCTTCCGTACCGGCGACGAGCTGCTGCGGCTGACGAAGGAGACCGGTCTGTCGATCTCCTCCCTGATGCTGGAGAACGAGCGCGCCTGGCGTACGGAGGAGGAGATCCGGGCCGGGCTGCTGGAGATCTGGCGGACGATGCAGGCGTGCGTGTCGCGCGGCATGTCCCGCGAGGGCATCCTGCCGGGCGGTCTGCGGGTGCGCCGCCGGGCGGCGAAGACGGCGCGTCAGCTGCGGGCGGCCGGCGACCCGTTGGCCCACTCCATGGAGTGGATCACTCTGTACGCGATGGCGGTGAACGAGGAGAACGCGGCCGGCGGCCGGGTGGTCACCGCCCCGACGAACGGCGCGGCCGGCATCATCCCCGCGGTGCTGCACTACTACATCAACTTCGTCCCGGGCGCGGACGAGGACGGCGTGGTCCGCTTCCTGCTCGCCGCCGGTGCGATCGGCATGCTGTTCAAGGAGAACGCCTCCATCTCCGGCGCCGAGGTCGGCTGCCAGGGCGAGGTCGGCTCGGCCTGTTCGATGGCGGCGGGCGCGCTGGCGGAGGTGTTCGGCGGCTCCCCCGAGCAGGTGGAGAACGCCGCCGAGATCGGCATGGAGCACAACCTCGGTCTGACCTGCGACCCGGTCGGCGGTCTCGTCCAGATCCCGTGCATCGAGCGCAACGGCATGGCCGCGGTGAAGGCGGTCACGGCCGCCCGGATGGCGATGCGCGGCGACGGCTCGCACCTGGTGTCCCTGGACAAGGTCATCAAGACGATGAAGGAGACCGGCGCCGACATGAGCGTCAAGTACAAGGAGACGGCCCGCGGCGGGCTCGCGGTGAACATCATCGAGTGTTGAGAAAGTAGGCCCTGCCCAGCGCGTTCTCATCCTTCAGCGCTGGGCAGGGCCTTCCCTGCTTACGCAGCGGAAAATCCCATGGCCCTTCGATGTGTCCGGCGTTTCGGTCGGCCAGATGCTCGGGCAGTCGGATCCGGCCCGGGTTCCGGTAGGTACGCAGCCGCTCCTTGTCGGTCTCGATCCCCCTGAGGACGAGGCAGGCGTAGATCACGACGTCGGGGTGGGTGTTGGACCACAGGTCCCGATACAGCCCCCCGGAGCCCCTGCCGTGCGATGGACCGGCACGTCTCCGCCGAGTCCTCTCGTCGGTGTCGACGAGCCGGAGGACCGGATCCAGACACACGATCCGCACGCCGAGAGCCAGGTCGCCTGACAGTGCTGCCATCAGGACGGCGGGCGACGGGTACCGCCGGCTCCTGCGGGAACGACTGGATCAGCGCGTGATTGTCGATGCGGAGAGCCCGCGTCTCTTCCTGGGATTGCGCCTCGGCGAGCAGTTTCAGGTCGTCGGCGAGGCGCGCGGCCGTTTTTCCGCATCCACACTCGAACACCGACCAGTCGTACCGGTCGATCTCCGCATCAATCAAATACAGCCGACCTCGGGCAGGCCTCTCCCATTCCGGGCGGGCGCCATGGTCATTCCGCGGCGGGCGGCCAGCCGAACTTGCGGCGAAACGAAGTCAGCGTCCGCCACTGCGAATCCTCTTCATTCAGTGTGAAGACACTCGAAACCTCGCCGTCCTCATTTCGCTCGGCCCGAGAGAGCAGGATTCCGTACTCGTAGCGCTCCTCCGACCGCAGGACACCGGCCTCGTCATAGACCACGTGCCTTCCGTGCAGGACGTTGTCCCGGTACTGAGTCTCCTCCCGCAGGCCGCCCTTCTCATCCCAACTCCGGGCATAGCCCTCCTGCTTGCCGTCCACATAGCTCACGGCGGAGATCCGACGGCCGCCCGACTCCTCGTACCCGACTCCCGTGAACGGGACTCCTCGGTACATATAGACGAGGTCCTCATCAAAATCGAGCTCGTCCTCGGGAATCTCATTCAATTTCCCGCACTCCGTCCGTCAGTTGCCTGCAGTTCGGGCAGCGGATGATGCGCAGCCCCTTCTCTGCCCCCTTGAGCCGAACATTGTATAGCGTGAACTCCTCGAGCGTGGCACCCGGCCGGGCATGCAGTCCCGCATTCAAGGCGTTTATCTCCGAATGACTTCCGGGCACCCCCTTGAATGGCTCACCCGGCCCTTCGAAGGAATCGAGGCGCTGCTGAAGAATATCGTGGAGATTGCTGGGAATTCCGGTGTTCTGGCCGAACGTCACTTCACCTGTCACGTTGTCCATCGCCCCGGTGAGCACGGGTCCCCGCTGCTTGTTGGTCTGGTAGTGGGGGCTGCCCTGAGTGGTGATCTCGTCGTATTTCGCGCGGACGGCGCTTCTCAGGCCTTCGTCGTCGACCGAGCCGGTCCGGGCTCCGCCGCTCGAGCCACTCTCGGATCTGGTGCCCGAGGCGCCCTTGGCGGGGGTGGACGGCACGGTGGAAGCGGCGTCCGCCTGTTCCGCTCGTGCCTGGGCGTTCGCGCGCTTGATAGCGGCGAGGTCCGCGGTGTCGGCTGC
Source organism: Streptomyces sp. NPDC104096 (assembly GCF_055584385.1). Classification (NCBI taxonomy): domain Bacteria; kingdom Bacillati; phylum Actinomycetota; class Actinomycetes; order Kitasatosporales; family Streptomycetaceae; genus Streptomyces; species Streptomyces sp. NPDC104096. The sequence goes on along the minus strand of NZ_JBVJMD010000023.1, from coordinate 48,950 downwards.
CGCTTCGTCGACGCCCTTCGCGGCTGCCCCGGCCGCTGCCGCCGCGTCGGCGTCGGCTCCGCCCCTGGCCGTGTTGACGAGCGCGCTCTCCCCCTCGCCCACGGCACCGCGCTCGAGAGCTCCGATGCCGCTGCCTTCCATCCCCCCGCCGGAGACGACGCCGCCGGCCATCTGGCAGGCCTGGTCGTGGTCGGCGCCGCCTCCCGTGAGCCAGAACTCGCAGACGGCCAGGGAGCGGATCGCCAGTCCGATGTCCTCGAAGCTGCTGTAGAGCAGGTCGGGGGCGGCGTTCGGGTCGGGCGGCGTCGCCGGAGGCGTGACCCCGGGAGACGGCTGCGCAGCAGAGCTGCCGGTGCCGCCGCTGGAGGTGCTGGTGGGGGCGGGCGCGGGGGACGGGGAGGGCGTCGGACCGCAATCGATGACGCATTTGTTCATCGACGGGTCGTTGTACCAGTCGTCGTATCCCGTCGGGTCGGAGCTGCTCGCCGGGTTGTCGGCGGCGTACGTGTACCCGCCCATCTGGTTCGGGTCGCCCGCCTGGAACAGCGGGTCGGGCGTGAGGAAGCGGCCCAGCGCCGGGTCGTAGTCGCGTGCGCCCAGCAGATCCAGGCCCGTCACCGAGTCGGCCGGCCGGCCCAGGAAACCGTGGTTCTCGTCCGCCGCCACCCACGTCGACGGCTTCGTGCCCCGTGGGTTGCCGTACGGGTCGTAGGAGCGTCGGGTGACGGCGAGAGTGGAGGCGTCGACGGCGGTCGTCGCCGTGCCCTGGGAGGTGGCCACCTGGTACGTGACGGATCCGGAGCTGGAGCGGGTGATGCTCGTCCCGTCCGGTCCCGTGTAGTACCGCAACGCCGTGCACGTCTTCGCCGTCACATCCAGCGTCAGCTGTTCCGCGCCGCCGAAGAGGTACAGGATCCGCGTCTTGTCGGTGCCGCCGACGGACGCGGTCTGTTCGAGCAGGTCACCGTCGGCGTCGTACACATAGGAGCTCGTGCGGGTCGTCGTGCCCGACGGCGTCGACACCGTGGCCGTACGGCCCTCCGCGTCGTAGGTGAACGTCTGCGTCTGGCCCGCCGGGAGCGCGCCCGTCATGACGGTCGACCAGGTCTGACCCTTGCCGCCGCAGGTAGCGGCCGTCAGCTGGGTGCCCTTGGTCGCGCTGGCGCTCGGGTCGGTCAGGCACAGGGTGCTCTTGGCCGCGTTGACCAGAGTGCCGGTCGACGTCACCCGCCACTTCTGGGTGGCGTCGGTCGAGCAGGTGTCGACGACGACCCCGGCGCCGGACGTGGTGGAGTTGGCCGCAGTGTCCAGGCAAAGGCTCGCCGCCCTGACCGTGCCGTCGGTGCCGATCGTCCATTTCTGGGCGGTGGAGGCGGAACTGCAGGTGTTCACCTCGGCCTTCGCGCCCGAGCCGGTCTCCTCCACGCACAGCTTTCCGCCGCCGGTGAGCGTGAAGCCGGTCGTGAGCGGGCCCGTCGTCCTTGTCGCGCGGGTGACCGTGTTGCCGGCGTCCTTGCCGGTCGTCGTGTCCGTGTAGGACGGGGTCTGCGTGGCCGTGCCCGTGCTCGGGTTGGTGGTGATGGTGGCGCCCGCCTGGTCGGGACGGGTGGCGGCGGTCGTACCGTCGACGCCGGGGTATGCCGTCGCCTGGGTCGTGTCCGCCAGGGCGTTGCCGGTGGTGTCGTGGTCCACCGTGCCGGTGCGGTCGCCGAGCAGGTCGTAGCTGTACGTCTGCCAGTACGGCGCCGGGCCGCCGACCGTCTTCGTCTTCACCGGCGCCACGCTGGTCTGCACGGACGCCGTGGCGCAGCCGCCCACCGCGCCTACCGGGGCGGTGCCCGAGCCGGTGATGCCCGCGGTGTCCGTCCAGGCGGCCGTCAACCGCTGGAAGGAGTCGTAGGTGAAGCACTGGGTGTCATGGGTGGTGTTGTTCTGGAGGTCGTCCGCCGCCGTGAGCTGGCCGGTCTGGTCGTAGCGGTAGTTGACGACGTCCAGGGCTGTGGTCGACGTCTGGAGCATGCTGGACGTCTGTGCGGTGCGACCGGTCGTGGCGTCGTACTGGGCGAAGGTCGCGAGTTCCTTGCCCGTGGGGCCGTAGTTGGTCTGCACGACGCGGCCGAAGGGGTCGTGGACCGTACCGTCCAGGTAGGAGGGGGTGTTGGCGGCGTTGATGTAGCCGCCGAAGCCGTCCAGCGCGCCCTGCTGGGTGTAGCCGTAGCCGATGCGCTCGAAGGGCAGGCCGCCGTCCGCCTGGTACTGGGTGGTCGCGAGCAGGCCCGTGGTGGGGGTGTAGGTCGCGGCCACGCTGTACGTGACCGTGCCGCTGTCCTTGCCTGCGGTGCCCGGGAAGCCGTCGGCGGACGGGATCGTGAGGGTCGAACCCAACGGCTGGTAGGCGGCGTTGTAGCCGGTCACTGCCTCGGTGTAGGCACTGCCGTTCGCGCCGCCCACATACCGGGTCGACGACGTCGGGTAACCCTTGACGAGGGTGTCGTAGACCCGGGAGGTCTGCTGCTTGGCGGGGTCGGGTGTGGCCGACCAGGGGGCCGCGTACGTCGCCGTGAGCCGGCTGTCCCAGTCGTAGGCGTACGACAGCACCTGGCCGCGGCCGTCGGTGGACTGGAGCAGGTTGCCGAGCACGTCGTACTTGTCGAAGCTCGTGGTCCCGGCGTTGGGGTCGGTCTGGGAGGTCTTCTCGCCGAGCGGGTCGTAGCTGTACGACCAAGTGTTGCCCGCGCTGTCCTTGATCGTGTCGATCTGTCCGGCGGGGGTGTAGGTGTAGCGGGTGGTGGCGTCGGCAGTGGGAACCCCACCCGCGGTGCCCTGCTTCCACAGCACGGCCGTGCCGTCGCTCGCGACGACGGCCAGGGTGGAGTCGGCGCGGACCTGAAGGGTGGCGCCGGTGGTGGCGGTCAGGCCGGTGGTCCACTTGGAGGCGCCGACGGTGCTGTACACGGCGAGGTTGCCGTCGGCGCCGAACTGGGCGTAGGCGCCCGGGTTTCCGCTGGTACCGGAGGACCAGACCGTCTTGCCGGTCGCCAGCGCACCGAGGACCAGGTTGCCGTCGTCCTGCATGGTCAGACGGACGCTGCCCGAGGTCAGCGAGGTGCCGGACGGGATGATGCTGCCGCCCTTGAGCGTGACCGTCGCGCTCGTGTTGCGCACCACCGACCTCGCCGTCCGGCCGAGGCCGTCGGTGTACACGGCGGTCACCCGGCCGCCGGCCGGCGGGGTGGAGTCGGTCTCGTCGGCACCGGGGTAGGTGGTGGAGGTACTCCACTGTTTGACGGCCTGGTGCCACAGGGTGCCGGTGATGGCGCGGCCCTGGCCGTCGTACGTCGTGGTGGTCTCGGCGGGGATCTCGTTCTCGTTGGCCGCGTACAGGGTGGCGGACGGGCCGTGGCCGGGCTCCGAGTAAGGAGCGTACGAGGCGCTGGGCCAGCCGTGGGAGTCGTAGAAGGTATCGGAGATGATCCGGCCGGAGTCGGAGTCGCCGTCTGCGGTCGCCTGGGCCTGGCGGGGCTGGAGCATCCCGTCGTAGATGCTGATCGACGTGGCGTACGTGCCGTCCTCGCGCAGCGTGCGCGTGGTGACGGAGGTCGGTTCGCCGGGCTGGGTGATGGTGCCGCCGGGGGCGGGGACCGCGCCCGGGTTGATGGAGTACGCGAACGTCATGTCCGCGCTCTGCGTCGCCTTGTCGCGGCCTGGCAGCCAGACGGCGGTGCGTCGGCCGAGGGCGTCGTACGTGATGTCGGTGACGCGGCCGTTGGCGTCGACGTTGCGCAGCGGCAGGCCACGCAGCGGGTCGAGCGTGGAGGTGACCTTCCACTGCTTCTGGTTGGTGGAGACGATGCTGGTGGGATTGGTGTTGCCGCCCGCGCTGTTCCACTCGGGCAGGTAGTCGGTGTGCGTGCCCGTGCCGGTGGCGTCGAGGGCGTCGGTGACACGGCCCGCCCCGTCGTAGGCGATGCCGCTGGTGGTACGCCAGTTCTCGGTGCCGTCGGTGGCGAAGCCGGTGGCGACCTTGGTGCCCGTGACATGCGGCTGGGCGACGGTTCCGTAGGTCCCAAGGGCGGTGACGGAGCCGTTACCGTCGTAGTAGACCTTCTTGTCGGAGAGCAGGGTGTCGGCGTCGGCCTTGGTGCCGCAGGGGCCGGAGACGGCGGTGATGCGGTCCGGGTAGGCGAGCAGCATGGCATTGCCGGCCGAGGAGGACGGCGTCGCATACTCCGTGGTGGTGCACCTCTCCTGCGCGGCGACGGAGACGTCGCCGTGTGCGTCGACCGTCTGAACGCGGCCCTGGTCGTCGTAGGCCGTGTCGGTGCGGGTGTGCCGCCAGGTGCCGTCTGCGAGCAGGGCGTAGCCATGCGTCTGGGCGGACTTGACCCGGCGGGCGGTGAGGTCGGGCAGGACGGCCTTGTCCGGCTCGGTCTCGCCCGGGTGGTCCTCCTGGGTCCAGGCGGTCCACGAGGTGCGGTCGGCGTGCGCCGTGGTGGTGAACGAAAACGGGCCGTTGACGGTGGAGGCGTTCACCGTGCCGCCGGAAGCGGTGTAGGTGTCCGACTGCAGTGCGGTGCCGGCGAACTGGTCGGCGTCGGTGACGGTCCCTACGGTCCTGCCGCCGACCGTGGCGTCCACGCTGACGGAGCGGCGGCTTCCGTCGGCCTTGTAGTCGCCGTCCATGCCCTGGAGGTAGGTGGTGGTCAGCTGGGTGACCGGCTCGGGCGCCTTCCCGGTGCGCACGGTGACGGTGCGGAAGCCACGGAACTGGTCCCAGGTGCGGTACTGGTCGTCCGTGAGAGCGGAGTCGTCGCGGTGCCAGGCGGCACCCGAATAGACGTACGTGTAGACGTGTGCCTCGGATCCCGCCGGGATCTTGGAGGCGTCCGGGGTGTACTGGGCGGCGATCGTCAGGTCGGCGGCGGTGACGCTGTGGACGGTGACCTTGTTGAACCAATCGGCGATCGGCTTGGAGGCACCGGGGACCGTCCAGTACACGGGGTAGCAGGAGTTGGTGTTGGAGTCGGCCGACTTGAAGTCGAGTGTCCTGCCCGCGCACGGGGTCGGGTTGTACTCGACGGTGATCGACTCGCCGGTCTCCGTCTGGACGTTGGAGATCCGCGGCCGGTACAGCGGGGGCGCGGACGGTGAGTCGTCGTCGACCCTGTTGTCGATCTCGGTTCCGGTGAACGACACCTGGTTCAGGGTGATGTCGCTGTTGCCGTTGCCGTAGGTGCCCTTCCCGGTGTGCTTGATGGACTGCAGCCACATCACGGCCTGGAGGGAGCCGGCGTCCTTGGGATCGACGGTGGTGCCGGTGACCGGGTCGACGGTGCCGCCCGCGTCGGAGTACACCTGCCCGAGGGCGTAGGAGTCGACCGGGACCAACTGGTCGGTGTCGCCCTCCTTGACACGCACCTTGGTGGTGATGGTGTCCAGCCGGGTCGTGGACCAGAAGGTCGGCGACGACACGATGCACACGTCGGTGGGGACCTTGGTGGCGTCGTCCGGCAACTTGGTCTTGTCGGTCGCGTCGCAGTGCAGGTCCCACGGCACGTCCGGCCAGTGCGGGGCCGTGTTGTCGTCCAGGTTCCCGGCCGAGCAGTCGGTGAACGAGGACGTGGTCTGGCAGCGCTGCTTGGAGGCGAACACCACCTGCGAGGACGGGGTGCGGCCCGCCTGCTCGTCGTCCAGCGTGTAGCCGTACGAGATGGAGGTGAGCGTTCCGCCGCGGGTGTACGAGGTGAGGGTGCCGGTGTCGTCACGATCGTCGGTCGCCGCCGTCTGGCCGCCGCCGAGGTCGTAGTAGCCGGTCTCGGCGGAGTAGTCGTAGCGCTGCACGAAGCCGTTCGGCGAGACGACGAAGTCCAGGTTCCAGCGCCAGCCCTCGGGCTTGTCGCAGCGCGACTTCTTGCCGTCGGAGTCGTTGTGGCAGGGGTCGGAGGATCGCGGGTGCAGGACGGGGACACCCCAGGCGGCGTGCGTGGAGCCGTCGCCTGAGTTCGAGGAACCCAGACCCTTGGTGCCGGGGCCGGTCGGCGAGTGGTCGGCACCGAAGTAGGCGGCGGTGCCGTCGGTGGTCAAGACCCGGAAGTAGGTGCCGTCGTACAGGCCGTTGGCGGCGCCGGACAGTTCCTGCACGACGGTGCCGTCGTCGCTCTGGAACCGGAACTCCCTTGTTTCGCCCGGCACTCCGGAGGTGGCGGTGGGAACGAGGACCCCGGAGTGGGAGCCGAAGGAGACGGTGGCGTTGCCGCCGCCCCAGCACTGGTCACCCGACCCCTTGAGGATCTTCTTCCCGTCGGAGTCGAGCAGCGAGCCGCAGGAACGGTACGTCCGCTGCACGAAGCCCGGCTGGTAGCCCCAGCCGTCGCCGATCCAGGACGCCTGCGAGTTGCGGGCCGAGGTCTCCCCGTCCACGGCTTGCGAGTCGTACGACAGGGCCACCCGTGGGCCGGTGTCGCCGAGTCCCGCCGGTACCTGGACGGGATACGAGTAGGTGTAGGCGCCGGTGCCGCTGGTCTGCCAGGTTCCTTCGGGGGTCAGCGAGGTCGCCGAGTAGTCGCCCTGCGAGCCCCGACTGCCCGACGTGACAGCGATCGCCGAGTCGGCGGTGGTGGTCACGGTGAGCTGATTGGCGGTGGCCCGGTTGACAGCCTTCAGCGGGGTGCCGGTACGGCACTCCGCACGCTGCGGGGTCGTCAGGGCGCAGGAGGGAAGCCGGGTGAGGGTGAGCCGTGAACCGTAGCCGCCGCCGTATGCCTTGGCGACGGCCGAGTAGTCGATGACGACACTCAGTTTGTCGGTACGGGACTTGGTGGCGCCAAGTCCGACGAGGAGACCGGCGTCGGCACCGGCCCGCAAGGCCTGGGCGCGAGAGGCGAGCCGGACGCCGACCCGGGGAGCGCTCCGCTTCCCGCCTGACGATGCCACCCACACTGGCAGCGAACCAGCCTTGCTGGGAGCGTCCTTGAGGGCGACCGTATCCGAACCAGGTTGTGGCCAGGCGGACTTGGCGGCAGCCGTGTAGCCAGTCAGCGGACGGTAGCCCTTGGGGCGAACCACCCTCGGACGGGCCAACTCGTGGTCGCCGACGGCGGGTGTCTCCGGCAGCGGCCTCGGCTTCCAGAAGTCGCCGTGGAAAACGTACGGTCCGATGCCGCCCTGCGCCACCGCCCCGGTCACCAGCAGCACCATCGCAGTGAAAAGGGCAGAGACGAGCGTCAGCGTTCTTCGCACACCCACCGTGTGAAGTCCCCCTGTATGAAACGGACATGGAGGTCCGTCGTCCGAACGGTCACGTGGTCGGCGTGATCCAGGACGGGAGGCTAGGAACCGAATTTGCCCAACCTCAAGACTTTTTGCCAAGGCAATGACAAATACGTGTTCGATTTTGGCTTTTGCTGTGTACGTTCTGTGCCGGGGGAGCGAACATCACCGCCGCACGCCCCGCCGCCGACGTCCTGACCACCGTCCGGCCGCGGGCCGCTTCGGGCGCGGATGGTCGCAGATCTCGCATCTGCTCTGTCCGCTGTGCGAAGGGGTTGTTCCGTGCTGTCGTCATCCGTCCGCAGACTGGCGCTGCTTCCCGTGGCAGGTGTGCTGCTCGGCGCGCTCACCGTCCCGGCCGACGCGGTCACCGCCGACGACCCGGCCGGCCCCACCGACCCGCTGCTCGTCGCCCAGGCGAAGGCGGTCACCGACGGCACGGCCGTCCCGGTCGAGGCGCTCACCAGCGAGACCGACACCGTGACCGCCCAGCCGGACGGCACCTTCACCACGACCTCGACCGTCCTTCCGGTGCGGGTGCAAAGGGATGGCGACTGGGTACCGGTGGACGCCACCCTCGTCCCCGGTGCCGACGGCACCTACTCCCCCAGGGCCACGCCCAACGGCGTACGCCTCTCCGATGGTGGCAGGGGGCCGCTGGCCACGCTCACCGATCCGGCCGGGCACAGCATGAGTCTGACCATGCCCTTCGCTCTGCCCGCCCCCCAGGTCAGCGGCGACACGGCGCTGTACGCCTCCGTGCTGCCCGGCGTCGACCTGTCGGTCTCGGTGACGGACCAGGGCGGCTTCAGCGACGTACTGATCGTTCACGACGCACAGGCCGCCGCCGATCCGCGCGTGCGCAGGCTCACGGTGGCGACGGACACCGACGGCCTCGACCTGGCGGCGACAGCGGCGGGCGGCATGACCGCCACCGCCATGGACGGCACGGTGTCGTACACCAGTCCACCCCCGCTGATGTGGGACTCCGGCACGTCTACCGCGTCGGACGCGCCGGCGGGCGTCAGACCCGCATCCTTCGTGCGGGCCGCCACCGACACCCCCGCCGTCCCCTCGGAAGCCTCCTCCGTCGCCGGCCCCGGGACCGGCGCCCAGGTCGGCCAGGTCCCCATGACCACGGTCACCGACGCCATCACCCTGGCCCCCGACACGTCGCTGCTCGACGACCCCGCCACGCACTACCCCGTGTACATCGACCCGTTCGAGAACCCGGTCGCCAGCAAGTCCGGCGCCTTCGACGAGGTGTACTCCAGCTCCGCCTGCTCCGACGCCCCGCAGTACAACAAGCCCCAGACCAACGGTGAGGGCGTCGGCTACCAGCGCTGGGGCGGCCCCTGCGGGGTCGGGCTCGAGCGGTCGTACTACGCGGTCAACACCAGCGGCCTCGACCCGTCGATGGTGGTGATCAAGGCCGAGGTGAAGGTCAGCACCACCTTCGCGGCCAGCTTCGACTGCTCGCACGACCAACCGATCACCCTGCACACCACGGGCGGCATCGACGCGAACACGGACTGGGAGCACCAGCCCGACACCCTCGACGACAACGGCTACCCAGCGGTGAAGACCACAGTCCCGAGCGGAGCCAACGGCAACAGCAGTTGCTCCAACAGCACGGCGTCCTTCCGCGTGGACAAGCAGATCCAGAAGATCGCCGACGGCAACAAGGGCACCTGGACCATCGGTCTCTTCGGCAACGAGTCGAAAACCGGCTCCAACGACGACTACCTGCGCATGTCGCAGGTCCTCACCCTCACCACCGTCTTCGACATCCCGCCGGACGTCCCCACCAAGCCGCGCACCACGCCCAAGCCGCTGGGCGCGGACGGCGACTGCGTCACGGGAGCCGGCGCGATCGGCTGGATCGGCGCCACGACGTACAGCGACGCGGGCAGCAACATCCAGCTGCACTCCATCGTCACCACGCACATCTCCGGTGAGCACGCCGAGGCGCACTACCACGTCTGGGACCGTACCGACCTCGACGCCGACGGCAACGCCGTGGACAAGGGCACCCCGGACAGCGGCATGGTGGCCTCCGGCCAAGACGCCGACGCACCGATCGGCTTCACCCTCCAGGACGGCCACGAGTACGGCTGGGACGTCTACGCCCAGGACAACTCCTCCATCAAACTGAAGTCCGCGATCAGCGACCACTGCTGGTTCGACACCGACTTCACCCCACCGCAGACGCCGACGATCGCCGACAACCCACACTTCCCGCCGGTGGGCAATGGCGTCGGCGACACCTACGCGGGCACCAAAGTCACCGCCGACTTCGCGGTCTCCGCCGCCGACAACACCCCGGCCGACACCTGCGACCCGGCCGGCTGCAAGGCGAGCGGCGTCGACCACTTCCTGTGGCAGCTGGACGGCCAGCCCACCGCCGCCACCGGCCACACCGCCAAGGTGACCTCGACGAGCGGCATCACCGCCTTCGGCACCGTCACCGCTCCTGTCAGCAACTGGGGCGTGCACACCCTGTACGTCGCCACGGTCGACCGGGCCGGGAACCTCTCCCAGAGCCCGGTCGGTTACACCTTCACCGCACCCTGGGACCCCAAAACCAAAATCGCGCCCGGAGACGTCACGGGCGACGGCAGCCCGGACCTGCTGGCCACCACCAGCACCGGCGACCTCGAACTCATCCCCGGTGACAGCGACCCCGCCCAGTCACCCGTCCCGGCTCAGGACGGTCCTGTCGCCGGCACCCCGCCCACGGTCACCGGCCCGGTCATCGTCTCGACCGCCGCAGGCGCACCCACCGGCACCTGGAGCGACTACTTGATCGCCCATCGCGGCAACCTGCACGGCGACACCCACGACGACCTGCTCGCGTACAACAAGAAGACGCAGGCTCTTTACGTCGTGAAGAACGACCTCGACCCCAAGGACGACGGCTCCTTCCCGCGCACGCCGTACTCCACCTTCCCCGGTTTCGTCGGCCGCCGCTACGACGTGGTGACCAAGGACGCCTGCGAGGCCACCGACACCGTCCCCGCCAACCGGTGCTCCGAGGCGGGCTACGACCCGGCCAAGCCCTGGAGCCTCTCCCAATTGGTGGTCGACGGGGACGTGTACGGCAACGCCGACCACCCCGCCGTGATCACGGTCGAGAACAAAAAGCTGTGGCTCTACCAGTCCTACGGCATCAACCACCTCGGCCACCCGGTTCTGCTCGGCGACGGTGACTGGTCAGGCCTGACCCTGATCGCGCCCGGCCGGGTCGGTGGCGCCTTCTCCGTCGACGACGACGGCAACGGCAAGCTCACCGGCGGCACACCCACCCTGTGGGCTCGCGACGACTCCTCGGGCACCGTCTACACCTTCCCGATCGACGTCGACGGCTCCGCCCTGCTGCCCCGGCTGCTTCACGCCCCCGTCCGCACGGCGCTCGTGGCAGGCGTGAAGACGTCGTCCGGCGGCTCGCTCTGTCTGGACGACGCGAACGCCGCGACCGCCGACCACACCAAGATCACGATCCACACCTGCAACGGCACGCCCGCCCAGCAGTGGGTCCTGCACGACGACGGCTCCCTGCGCGTCCTTGGCAAATGCCTCGACGTCACCGGCGGCAGCACTGCCGAAGGCACCCTGCTCCAGCTCTACAAGTGCAATGGCACCGGCTCCCAGAAGTGGACCACCGGCGCCTCGGGCAGCATGGTCAACCCTCAGTCCGGCAAGTGTCTGGACGACCCCCAGCAGAGCTCCGTCAACGGCACCCAGGTACAGCTCTTCACATGCCACGGCACCGCCGCCCAGAACTGGACCAGCGGCACTGCGGCGGGCTGGAACGCCCACCCCGCCACGGGCCTGGACGTCGTCCTGCCCCTCAAGCAGTACCCCACCGTCGCCTCCCCCGGTGACGTAAACAGCGCCACCAGCGGTCCTGACGGTAAACCCGACCTGTACGCCACCGACGCAGCCGGCCAGCTGACGGAGTACCCGGGCGCCGCACCCACCGGCACCACGGCCACCTTCTCGTCCCCGGTCTCCCTGGGCACGGTCACCGACACAGCCACCCACCGCTGGCCCCTCACGGACAGTGCCGGCACGACCGCCTCCGACACCGTTGGCGGCCTCCCGGCGACACTGCACGGCGCGACCTCTTGGACGACCGACGCGACACGCGGCCCAGTCCTGAACCTCACCGGCACCACGGGCTACGCCGACGCTGCAGGCCCCGGCGTGGACACCTCCCACGGCTTCACCGTCTCGGCATGGGTGAAGCTCAACTCCCTCGACGGAGGCAACTCCACCTTCGTCTCCCAGTCCGACGACCCGTCCGTGAACACGGCCACCGGCTTCCAGCTCTACTACTCCTCCGGCGGCGGTGTCTGGGCCTTCGGCCGGCGTACCGCAGACACGGCCACCGGCACTTGGACCGCCGCCTACGGTACGAAAGCTGTCGCAGGCAAATGGACCCGCCTGGTCGGCGTCTACGACCCGGACACCGACCGCCTGCTCCTGTACGTCAACGGCGCCCTCACCGCTACCAAGCCCTTCGCCTCCGCCTGGAACGCCACCGGCCCCGTCCAACTGGGCCGCCGCCTCTCTTCGGACACCTACGGCGAGTACGCCGACGCCGCGCTCAGCGATGTCCGCCTCTACCCCACGGCTCTGCCCCCCGCGGACGCGGCGGCACCAGGAGGCAACTCAAAGCTGACACAGCTCGGCTGACTCCAAGGAGGGTCCCGTTTCGACGGCCCGCGGCGGGCTCGCGGTGAACATCATCGAGTGCTAGAGCCCGTTTGACGGGCCTTGCCGGGGCCTGTCCGAAGGGCTGCGGTCAGCGGGGTGTCGAGGACGGGGGCGAGGGCCTCGGCGTAGGTCTCGGCCAGGTGGCCGGCGTCGCGGTAGACGAGCGTGTCGCCCACCAGGACCGGGCAGGTGCCGGCCGGGGCGCACAGCCAGGGCACGGGGTCGATCAGCGTGACGTGGGCCGACCGGGCCGCGTCCGTGACCGCCTGCCGCCGGGACGGGTCGCGGATCGCCTCGGGGAGCCGGTTCGCGCACCGCTCCAGGCGCAGCGGGTAGCGGGCCGCGCAGTCGACCGCGTCCGTCCTCGGCCAGGGCGTGTCGAGCAGTACGGCGACCCGGGCCCCGGACGCCGCGAGCGCGTCGAAGGTCGTACGGAAGCCGTCGCCCCACTGCCGGACCGGATCGGCCGCCGGACGGACGGAGGTGCCCGCCTCCGAGGACGAGACGAGCACCAGTGCGGGCCGCAGGGCCCTGATCCTGTCGATCGCCCGGTCGCGCCAGATGTCGCAGGACGTGTAAGGCCCCCCGTCATGGACGGTGGTCACCGCGGCGGTCTTGCACGACGACTTCGTCAGCGACACCAGCTTCCAGCGGTGGGCCCGCGCGAGCCGGTCCAGCGCCGGGAACCACTGGGCCGCGTGGGAGTCGCCGAAGAGCACGACGACGTGGGCCGAGGCGCGGTCCCCGTACACGCACGCCGGGATCCGGGTGCTGTCGTAGCCCACGTGGCAGCCGTCCCGGTAGAGCGCGGACCTCGTCCCCTTGATGTCGGCCAGGGCGGGCCGGAGGTTGCTGGGCAGGCTCGTGCCGGACGTCCCGAGCAACTGCCGTACCCGAAGCGCCGGATCCGCCGCCGCCGCGATCTCGTACCGGGTGTCGACCGCGTCCCGGCCGGAGTCGATCGACGGCGGGAACAGGGACGCCGTCAGGGCGAGCACCGCGGCGCCCGCCGACAGTCCGCCGCCGAGCGCCAGCGCGCGGCCCGGCCGGCCCCGCAGCGCCGGGTGGAACCGTACGGGGTTCTCCACCAGGCGCAGGGTCGCCCAGGCCAGGGGCAGCGCGAGCAGACAGAGCGCGAGCGCCCACGCGCCGTCCAGGGGGCGGCCCAGCGCCGCGGGCGCGATGACCAGCACCGGCCAGTGCCACAGGTACCAGCCGTACGACAGTCCGCCGAGCCGGACCAGGGGGCTGGTGGCCAGCAGCAGCCGGGCGTCGCCGCGCGCGGGTGCGCAGCCGCCGGCCAGGACGAGTCCGGCCCCCAGCACCGGCAGCAGCGCGTGGTGACCGGGGAAGGGGGTGGTGGTGTCGTAGCGGACGGCCGCCAGGACGACACAGGCCAGCCCGGCCCAGGTCAGGGGGGCGGCGACCGCGGCGGGCAGTCCGGTGAGCCGCTCGGCGGCCAGGGCGAGCAGGGCGCCGGCGCCGAGCTCCCAGAAGCGGGTGTGCGAACCGAAGTACGCCCAGGGCGGAGAGGACGCCGTCACCTCGACGCTCAGCCAGAAAGAGACGAGGCAGCACCCGGCCAGCGGGAGCGCGAGCCGTCCGCCGCGGCGGGACCACCTCCAGGTGACCAGGAGCAGCAGCGGCCAGAGCAGATAGAACTGCTCCTCGACGGCCAGCGACCAGAAGTGCTGGAACGGCGAGGGGGGACTTCCCTCGGCGAGGTAGTCGGTGCCGCCGACGGCCAGCCGGATGTTGACCGCGTACAGCGCGCCGGCGAGCGCGTCACCGGCGTACTCCTCGAAGCGGACCTTCGACAGGAACAGCCAGGAGCCGGTCAGGGTGGTGAGGACGACGAGGGTCGAGGCGGGGAGCAGTCGCAGGGCCCGGCGGGCATAGAACTTCCTGATCGATATGGCACCCGTGGTCGACAATTCGCGTAACAACAAAGAGGTGATGAGGAAACCCGAGATGACGAAAAAGACATCGACGCCGACATAACCGCCGCCGAACCCCCTTGCACCGGCGTGGGACAGGACGACGAGGGACACCGCCACGGCGCGCAGTCCCTGGATGTCGAGCCGCACCGGGTGCGGCGTCCGCGAGGTCTCCTCGATCGCGGGTCCGGTCTCCCGGGCCTCGCGGAATGGCGTCTTCACTTTGTTTCCCTGCGTCCGGCCGACCGAATTCGACGCTGCAACAGACCGTCGAATCGGGCCGACGGTTGCACCCGGCCGGATTTCGCGTCCCCGCGCCACCCGGCGCCACCCCGCACGGAGGTGAACGGAGTTCCGCCGGAGGCTACCGCGCAGTAACCCGATCCCCCTAGGCTGCCGTCAACTCTGCGACGACCAAGGGGACTTGACACATGCGCACGGTGAGACGAGTGGCCGCGCTGCTGGGCGCGGCGGCGATGCTGGCGGTGGTCCCGGCCCATGCCGAGGCCGCCTCGGCGACCCTCTCGGGGACCACGGCGATCGGCACGCACAACGCCTACGAGAAGGACAAGTACACCTACTTCGCGCAGGCGTTGGATTCGGGGGCCTCGCTCCTCGAACTCGACGTCTACACCGATCCGCTGAGCAGGCGGTGGCGGGTCAGCCACAGCAATCCGTTCGGCAACGACAACAACTGCGAGAAGGCCACCAGCCCCGGCCAGCTGTACGGGCAGAGCCGCAATCAGGATCTCGGCAGTTGCCTCGACAACATAGCCGCCTGGCACCGACTCCACCCGGACCACCGTCCGATCATCTTCAAGGTGGAGATGAAGAACGGATTCAACAACACCATCGGTCTCGGCCCGGACGAATTCGACACCCTGGTCGCGCAGAAGCTGGGCAGCATGGTCTACAAGCCGTCGGACCTGCTGGGCGGGACGTACCCGACGGCGGACGCGGCCGCGAAGGCCGACGCGTGGCCCTCCCGGGACGACCTCAAGGGCAAGGTGCTCTTCGAACTGATCCCCGGCACCGTGGAACAGGCGAACCCCTTCGACCACTACTGGACCGACCAGGAGTACGGCGACCACCTGCGCGACCTCGCCGCGGCCGGCACCCTCCCGGCGGCGCAGGCCTTCCCCGCGGTGCTCGGCGCGGCGAACGGCGACCCGCGCACCGGCCGCTACGACGCCTCCATCCGGCCCTGGTTCGTGTTCTTCGACGGTGACGCGGCGGCCTATGTGAACAACGCCTACGACACCTCGTTCTACTCGGCGAACCACTACGTCCTGATCATGACGGACGCGGCAGGCGTGTCACCGGCCATCTCGTCGACCGCGCCCACGGACGCGGAGGTGGCGGCCCGGCTGTCGCTGCTCGCCGCGGACCACGCGAGCGTCATCACCTCGGACTGGTCGACGAAGTCGGCCGCGGTGCTGGGGTCGGTGACCGGCCGGGGCTG
Source organism: Streptomyces sp. NPDC104096 (assembly GCF_055584385.1). Classification (NCBI taxonomy): domain Bacteria; kingdom Bacillati; phylum Actinomycetota; class Actinomycetes; order Kitasatosporales; family Streptomycetaceae; genus Streptomyces; species Streptomyces sp. NPDC104096. Next base: position 33,563 of record NZ_JBVJMD010000023.1, on the reverse strand, counting down.
AGTCCCGGCCCCGGCGACCCCGGCTAGGGATCGGCACTGCCGAAATGGGGCATAAATGAACTTCAACTCCTGTATCCCCACCGGCAGTCAAGGGAGTCCCTCACATGCTGCGCGGCATCGACGTGAGCGCGTACCAGCCCTCCTCGTACGACACGGACGGCCTCTCCTTCGTCTTCGTCAAGGCGTCGGAGGGCCGTTCCTACGTCAACCCCAAGCTCACCGCCCAGACCAAGTGCGGCCGCGACGCCGGACTGGTCGTCGGCTTCTACCACTTCCTCTGGCCCGGCGACATCACCGCCCAGGCGGCCTGGTTCGTCGCCAGGGCCCCGGAACGGGCGGGTGACATCCTCGCCGTCGACTGGGAGACGACCGGCGACGGCACCCACGCGAGCAACGCGGAGAAGGACCGGTTCATCCGCCGGGTGAAACAGCTGCGGCCGGACCACCGGGTCGTCCTGTACTGCAACCGCAACTTCTGGCTGAACATCGACACCACCTCGTACGCCGGTGACGGCCTGTGGATCGCGGACTACGTGACCGCGGGCAAGCCGCGGATCAAGGCGAAGTGGCTCTTCCACCAGTACACGGACGACCCGCACGACAAGGACGTGGCGGACTTCGCCGACCGGGGCGAGCTGCGCGAGTGGGCCGCGGGCGACTGACCGGGCCCGGCGCTCCCGGATCCACGGGCCGTGGGACCGGCGGGACCGGCCGGACACGCCGAAGGGGCGCCCCGCCGAGCCGGCCGGGCGCCCCTTCCCCACCGCGTCACTTGCTGAGGTGGGTCCAGAACTCGTCGAACGACAGAACCTTGTCGCCGTTGAGGTCACGGGTCTTGATGATGGCCTCCGCGACCGACTCCGTGACGTTCCAGTCGCCGCCCTGGGCGAGGGCGGCCTTGAACTCGGCGGCGGTGATGAAGCCGTCACCGTCCGTGTCGATCCGCTGGAATTCCTTGCGTGCTGCCTCGATGTCGGCCATCGGTCCGCCCCTTTTCGTCATACCTTGCTGTCGTCCTGACGCAGGTCAGATTAACGGCCCGCGCGAACGCGCAGAGCGGCGACCACCCAGGCGAACTCCTCCCGGTGCGTCGACGGGCATTCGACGCCGTTCACGACGGCCGACAGTTCGCGGTAGCGGGCGACCCTGGCGTTGGAGGCCGCGGTCAGCCGCTCCAGGACCGCGGGCCAGTCGGCGTCGCCGAGCACCTCGCGCAGTACGTCCTCGGCCTCCGGCGCCTCGGGCGCGATGCCCCGGCGCAGCGCCTCGCCCGCGAGCTGGACGAGCCGGCTCATGAACCACATGGAGGTGCCCGGCGGCACGTCCGGCCCCCGGTCCGCCGCGTTGAACTCGATCATGCGGCGCATCAGGGCGCGGAAGTCCGGGTCCTGGATCAGCTCGGCGAGCTCCACCCAGGCGTCGACCTGCTCGGGCGTGGGGTCCTCGGGCAGCTCCGCCGCGGCGAACCGCAGTCTGCGGCGGATGTCGGGGTCGGCCGTGTCGATCCCCTCGAAGATCTCCGCCATGAAGTCCTCGACGATCCGCCCGCGTTCGGCGGCCGACAGTCGTGCCAGCTTGTTCATCAGGGTCATCTCCTCGGCGGTCGAGCCGCGTCGCGCCACGGTCGACAGCACCGCGCGGGTCACCCGCAGCGATCCGATCTGCGCGTCCAGCGCCTTCACGTGCGCGGCGGCGACCTGGGCGACGGTCGTCTCACCGGTCAGCACCCGGTGGACGTCGCTCATCCCGAGGCCCAGTTCGCGCAGGGTGCGGACCAGCTCCAGGCGGGCCACGGACGCGGCGTCGTAGAGGCGGTAGCCGCCCGCGGAGCGGCCCACCGGGGGCAGGGCGCCCTCGTCGGACCAGTAGCGGATGGTGCGCACGCTCAGGCCGGTCGCTCGGGCCAGCTCACCGATGGTGAGAAGGCCGGTGCCGTCTTCGATCATGTCTGCGAGTCTGGGCCTTCCAGTGGGTGGAGACTCAAGAGGGGGAGAGGGACTCGATGACGCGGAGCCTGCGGGACATTCTGGAGGCGGCGGCCCGGGGGGTGTTCCCCGCGGCGGACGGCGGTACGACGGTGGTGCCCCAGCACTCCCCCCGGGACGCCGGGGTGATCGCCTTCACCGCGCACTCCGTGGTGTTCACCGACGAGGATCCGCGGTGGGTGCGCGAGACGCTGGCCGCGGTGGACTGCGACGCGCTCGCCGCGTCCATGAACGCCCGGTTCCTGGCGGCTCTGCTGGAGCGTACGGGCCGCCGCCACGACACGATCGACCTGCTCCTGGTCGGCTCCCCGCTGCCGGGCGGACCGGCGCTGCCCCTCACCGAGATCGACGACCCGGACCATCCCCGGGTCGTCGCCTCCCGCAGGCGCCGGGACGGCGTGCGGGTGTGGACCGCCGAGGGGGGTGTGCTGGTGCTGGGGCGCGGGGTCGCCGGGCGGCTGGAGGTCGCGGTCGAGGTGACCGAGGAGCTACGGCACCGGGGGCTGGGCCGGCGCCTGGTGACGGCGGCGCGGCAGCTCGGCGGGGGCGAACCGGTGTGGGCCCAGGTCTCGCCGGGCAACGCCCGCAGTCTGCGGGCGTTCCAGGCGGCCGGTTACGTTCCGGTGGGGTCGGAGGCGCTGCTGGGGCCCCGCTGACGGCCTCGGGGCGCCCGGTGACGGGACCGGCGTCAGCGGAAGACCCCGGTGTGGCCGAGCGAGTAGCGGCCGGGCTGGGGGTAGACCGCGAGGCCGTGCGGGCCGTGGCCGACCTTGATCCGGGCCAGTTGCCGGCCGGTGGCGGTGTCGATGGCGTACACCTCGGAGTTGTACCGGCCCGACAGCCACAGCACCTTGCCGTCGGCGGAGACGCCGCCCATGTCGGGGCTGCCGCCGTTCGGCAGGTGCCACTTCTCGGTCAGCGCCTTCTTGCGGAAGTCGAAGACGGAGACGGTGCCCTCGCCGCGGTTGGAGATGTACATCTCGTGGGAGTCGCGGCTGACGTACAGGCCGTGGCAGCCCTTGCCGGTGGGCAGCAGGGTCGGCCGGGTGAACCGGTCGCCGTCCAGGACCCACACGCCGTCGGCCTTCATGTCGGCGATGTAGAAGGTCTTGCCGTCCGGGGAGATCTTGACGTCCTGCGGCATCGCACCCTCGTAGGGGAGCTTCTCCTGCCCGATCACCTCCATCTTCGCGGTGTCGACCTTGAGCAGTTCGCCGCTGAACTCGCAGGACACGATGAAGTACCGGCCGTCGGTGGAGAAGTCGGCGTGGTTGACGCCGTAGCAGGTCACCGGCAGGGACTTGATCCGCTTCATGGTGTGCGGGTCGCGGAAGACGAGTTCGCGGTCCTGGGAGGCCATGACGACGGCGTACTTGCCGTCGGGCGTGAAGTAGAGGTTGTACGGGTCGTGTACCTCGACGGGCTTGCCCGCGGTGCCGGTCCTCGGGTCGATGGGGGTGAGGGTGTTGCCGAGGTCGTTGTTGACCCACAGGGTCTTCAGGTCCCAGGAGGGCACGACGTGCTGGGGCTGGTGGCCTACCGGGATCGTCTCGATGACCCGGTACGTCTTCGGGTCGATGACGGTGACGGTGTCGGACTGGGTGTTGGGGACGTAGACGCGGGAGGGGAAGTCCTTGACCACCGGGGAGAGCTGGTTCGGGCGGTCGGCGGCGTAGACGTCCTTCGGGTCGAGGACGGGGGGCATGCCGGGCAGGCTCCGGTCGTCGGCCTGCCGCTTGGGCCGGGGCTCCCGGACCGCCGCGGCCTTGGTGGCGGCGCTCTCGTGCGCCCGGTCCCCGGAGCCGGAGCCGCAGGCGGCGAGAAGGGTGACGGGGACGAGGGCGGCGACGGTCAGGAGGGCGCGCCCGAGCGGTTTCGCGTGCATCAGCTGAACAGCTCCGTGGTGGTGACCGCGTGCAGTCCGCGGCGGCCGAGTTCGTCGAGTACGGCGGGGAGCGCGGCGACCGTGCCCGGGTAGCCGAAGTGCAGGCTGACCACGGATCCGTTGCGGATCTCGCCGAGCACCTTGCGGGTGACGGCGGCCGCGCCGGGCTCGGTGAAGTCGAGGGAGTCGACGTCGTAGGAGAGGACGTGCGGGTATCCGGCGCGGGCCGCCAGCCGTTCGACGAGCGGCGAGGCGCGCGGGGAGCGGGAGGGGCGGAACCAGGTGCCAATGGAGCCGGTGAGGCGCTTGAGCCGGTCGGCGCAGGCGCGGATCTCGGCCCGCGCCGCGGACTCGGACATCGTGTTGATGTCCAGGTGGCGGTGGGTGTGGTTGCCGAGGTCGTGACCGCCGTCGAGGATGCGGCGGGCGATGTCGGGGTGGTCGTCGAGCCAGGTGCCGACGGCGAGGACGGTCAGCCGGGCGCCGCGCTTCTCCGCCGTGGTGAGCAGGGAGCGGGCGATGCCCGGGTCGCCCTGGCCGTGGAAGGTGAGGGCCACGCGGGGACGGTCGCGCGGCCCGTGGGTGAGCTCGGAGGGCTGACCCGGCAGTCGGCGCGGGGCCGGGGCGACGGCCGGGACGGGGGTGGCGGCGCGCGCGGAGGCGGGACGCGCGGGCGCGGCGCCGGTGGGAGTGGTGCTCGCGGGTGCGGGGTGGGCGGCGGCACCGGTCGTGGCGCATCCGGCGGCCAGTGCTCCGCCGGTCACCAGCCCGGCGCCCGCCCGCAGTGCCGTGCGGCGGTCGGTATGGGTCATCCGCACCATTTAAAGGGGGCATTGTAAGAAAAGGAGCGATTGGCTCCCCCGGTGGCCGGCGCGGGTCGCGGGGCCGTACCGGCCGAAGCGGCCGTACGGGCCGAAGCGGTCACACGGGCCGAGGCGGTCCCACGGACCGAAGCGGTCGCCCGGGCCTCAGCGTTCGGCCACTCTCATCTCGAACCAGGTCGTCTTGCCCCGCGGCAGGAGGTCGACCCCCCAGCGGTCGGAGAGCTTGTCGACGAGGAACAGGCCCCGGCCGCTGATGTCCATCTCCTGGACCGGCATCAGACAGGGCAGGCCCCTGGAGGGGTCGCGGACCTCGACCCGGATCCAGCCGCGGCGGCGGCGCATCCGTAAGCCGAAGACCCGGGCGCCGGTGTGGCGTACGGCGTTGCCGACGAGTTCGGAGACCAGCAGGACCGCGTCCTCGGCCATCTTGGGGGTCAGGCCCCACTGGCGCAGGACCACCACCTGGGCCAGCCGGCGTGCCGTCGCGGCGGACTCGGGGCGGGACGGCAGCGGGACCTCCGCCTCCGTCGGATTGCCGAACAGCTCCAGGGCCTTCAGCGCTCGTTCGTCCTCGACCGCAGGCGACCAGCGCGCCGCCGTCGGACGGCCCTGTCCCCGCGGCTGTTCGATGCCCTCCAGCCCCGCCATGCCCCCCATCATGGCCGCCCGTACGGTCCTCCGGGGTCGTTCTGGAGGAATACGTCCCCCGGAACACAATATTCCGCCCGATTCGATCGGCATATGCCAGCGGCAGTTCGGCGTCCGAGACAGCCCTTCCGACCTGCGCCGGAGGCACGATCCGAGGCAATCGACAGGTCGCCCCGACAAGGCGGGCTTAAGGCCTGCTTAAGGTTTCCATAAACCGCCCCGTCGAGGGACCCGGGATCAGACACCGCGTCAATTGCAAGTGGTTCGGGAGAGTTTCACCGGACCGGTTTCACCGAGCAGCTCTCACCGGAACCTCACCCTGCGTCCGGCGCGCCGTCACTGGAACTTGGCCTTGCCGGGCCCTTCCTCCACGAAGCTGCGCATGCCGCGCTCGCGGTCCTCGGTGGCGAACAGGCCCGCGAACCAGGTGCGTTCCACGGCCAGTCCGGTCTCGATGTCCGTCTCCAGGCCGGTGTCGACCGACTCCTTCGCCGCGCGCAGCGCGAGCGCCGGGCCCTGGGCCAGCTTCGCCGCCCAGGCGTGCGCCTGCGAGTAGACCTCGGCGGCCGGGACGACCCGGTCCACCAGGCCCAGCGCCAGCGCCTCCTCGGCCTTCACCATGCGGCCCGTGAAGATCAGGTCCTTGGCCCGGGAGGGGCCGATCAGACGGGCCAGGCGCTGGGTGCCGCCCGCGCCCGGGATCAGGCCGAGCAGGATCTCCGGCTGGCCGAGCTTGGCGTTGTCCGCCGCGATGCGGTAGTCCGCGCACAGCGCCAGCTCGCAGCCGCCGCCCAGGGCGTAGCCGGTGACGGCCGCCACCACGGGCTTGGGGATGCGGGCCACGGCCGTGAACGAGTCCTGCAGGGCGCGCGAGCGCAGGACCATCGCCGTGTGGTCCATCGCCTGCATCTCCTTGATGTCCGCGCCCGCCGCGAACACCTTCTCCCCGCCGTACAGCACCACCGCGCGGATGTCCTCGCGGCGGGCGGCCTCCTCGGCCAGCTCCTTGATGCGGTCCTGGACGGCGACGTCCAGCGCGTTCATCGGCGGGCGGTCCAGACGGATGGTGCCCACGCCTTCGGCGACTTCAAGATGCACAGTCATGAGGGCAGGTTAACGGGGACTAACGCCGACGGCCCCGGTGCGGTACCTCACACCGGGGCCGTACGGTCGGTCGGCGCTCAGGCCTTCCACTTCTCCCACGACATGTTCCAGCCGTTGAGGCCGTTGGCCGGGTCGACCACCGGGTCGGTGGAGTGCTTGACCTCCACCACGTCACCGACCATCGAGTGGTTGAAGAACCAGGCGGCCGGCACCCCGCTGTCGTAGCCGCCGCGCACGTCGCGCAGGCCGACACAGCCGTGGCTGGCGTTGTAGTTGCCGAACGCGTCGCCGCCCCAGTAGTTGCCGTGCACGAAGGTGCCCGAGTCGGTCAGGCGCATGGCGTGCGGGACGTCCTTGATGTCGTACTCGCCGTCGTAGCCGACGGTGTCGCCGTTCATCCGGGTGACCTTGAACTTCTCGCTGATGACCATGCTGCCGTTCCAGGTCGCGTAGCCGGCCTTGCCGGTGGTGACCGGGATGGTCCTGACGGTCTTGCCGTCCTGCATGACCTTCATCGTGTGCTTCTTGGCGTCCACGACGGACACCTGGTTGCGGCCGATGGTGAAGGAGACGGTCTTGGACTGCTTGCCGTAGACGCCCTTGCGGCCCTCGACACCGTCGAGGTTCAGCTTGACGGTGACCTTGGTGCCGGACTTCCAGTACTCCTCGGGGCGGAAGTCCAGGCGGTCGTTGCCGAACCAGTGGCCCTCGACGTCCACGGCGGGCTCGGTCGTGATCTCGATGGCCTTCTTCACGTCGTCCGGCTTGGTGATGCCGCGCGTGAAGCGGACCGAGAACGGCATGCCGACACCGACGGTGGAGCCGTCCTCGGGGGTGAAGGTGCCGATGAAGGTGTTCTTCGGGCTGAGCGTGGTGAAGGAGGAGTCCTCCGCGGCCGTACGGCCCGCGGCGTCCTTGGCGACCGCGTGCACCTCGTACTTGGTGGAGGCCGCCAGGTGCGTGGTGGGCGTCCAGCCGGCACCGTCCGCCGAGATGGTGCCGTCGACCTTCGTACCCTTGGCGTCCTTGACGGTGACCTCGGTCAGCTTGCCCTTGGTGGCGCTGACCTTGAGGACGCCGCTCGTGTCGACCTCCTTGGCGCCGGTCTTGGGGGCGATGGTGACGACCGCCTCCGACTGCGCGCTCTGGGTCGCGGACGCCTGCTTGCCCTTGTCCTTGCCGTCGCCGGACCCGGCGTCCGCCCCGCCGCCGCAGGCGGTGACGGAGACCAGCAGCACGCCGAGGGCGGCTGCCATCAGTCCGCCCCGGCCCCGCTTCCGCGTCCCGCCCGCGCGCGCGTCAACCGACGCCCCCGATATCGGTCGCACGTTCAACTCTTCTCCCCTCGCCGGACCCCGGCCCGGCCACCCCAGCGCATCCCATGCGCTCTCTGGCGCATATTAACCACATGATCAGTGCGGTCGATGCCCGCCGATTGTCACCGTTCAGTCCCAACTGAGGTCCCTCCTCCGTCGTCCGGTCCCGCGTCCCGCCCGGTCACTTGTCCGCGCTCCCCTTCTTCCACTCCTTCCACCCCATGTTCCAGCCGCCGAGCCCGTTGTCGGGGGCGACCTTCTTGTCGTCGCTGTGGACGACCTCGATGACGTCACCGACCAGGCTGCGGTCGAAGAACCAGCCCGCGGGGGTGTCCGAGGCGCCGCCCTTCACGTCCCGCAGTCCCACGCATCCGTGGCTGACGTTGGCCTTCCCCGGGGCGTCGGGCGCCCAGTAGTTGCCGTGCAGGAAGGTGCCCGAGCTCGTCAACTGCATGGCGTGCGGCACGTCCGGGATGTCGTACTCGCCGCCGAAGCCGACCGTGCGGCTGTTCATCCGGGTGACCTCCAGCATGTCCATCACCACCATCTTCCCGTTGTAGGTGGTGGTCTTGGGGGCGCCCGCGGTGATGGGCACGGTGGCCACCAGTGCGCCGTCGCGCCGCACCTGCATGGTGTGCTTCGCCGCGTCGACCAGCGAGACCTGGCTGCGGCCGACGGTGAAGGAGACCGTCCGGTACTGGAGTCCGTAGACCCCGCGCGCCCCCTCGACGTCCCGCAGCCGCAGGCCGACGGTGACCTTGGTGCCGGGCTTCCAGTACGCCTCGGGGCGGAAGTCCAGACGGTCCTTGCCGAACCAGTGCGGGCGGATCTCGACCGCCGGCTGCGCGGTGACGCTGACGGCCCGCTCGACGGCTGCCCGGTCGTCGATCTTCCGGCTGAACGTCAGCGAAACGATCATCCCGGTGCCGACCGTGGAACGGTTCTCCGGGGTCACGTACCCGATGAACCGCTCGGCGGGGACGAAGGTGGTGAAGGTGGTGTGCCGCGCCGAGCGGCGGCCGTCGCCGTCGACGGCGACCACGTCGACCGTGTACTTCGCCGCGAGCGCCAGCGGCTCCGTGGGCTCCCAGCGCCGCCGGTCCGGGGAGAGGCGGCCGGGTACCGGGGTCACCTGCGCGTCCTGCGACTTGACGACCCGCACCGACTCCAGGCGCCCGTCGGTCACCAGGACCCCCAGCGCCCGGCCGGGGCGGACCTCCTTGCTGCCGTCGTCCGGCGAGATCCGGATGACGTCCTCGGGGGCCGGCGCTCTGCCGAGCGCCCCGTCGGCGCCGATCACCCCCGTCGGGTCCGTGTCGCAGCCGGCGGCGCCCGCAAGCAGCCCTGCCCATGTCAGTACGGCGGCCAGCGTGGCCCCCGCGCGCCGTGCGCGCCCGTGTACGTGCCTCACATGGACCCCAACGACCGGCCCGCCCCCGGGAAACGTGAGTGCGAGCCATGAGCTGGGCAGAACAGTGGGGAGGACGACGCGACAGGTGACCGCGGCCGGGACGCCGCGGGCCCGTCACCCGTTGTTCCACGTCGTGCCATGAGCCGCGGGAGGCCGAACCGTGTCCAGCGCAGCCGAGCAGGAGGCGGTGGCGGAAGAGCGCGCCACCGGGGACGGGCGTCCGGTCGCCGCCGCCAACGGCGCACGGCGCAGGACGCCCGCGGTGCCGGTGTGGCCGGGTGCGCCGACACCGCTGGGGGCCCGCTTCCGGGTCGGCCCGGACGGGGTGGCGGGCACCAACTTCGCGCTGTGGGCGGGCGGGGCCGAGGCGGTGGAGCTGTGCCTGTTCGACGGGCGCGGCCCGGACAGCAGGGAGACCCGCGCCCGGCTGACCGAACTGACGCACGAGATCTGGCACGGGTTCGTCCCGGGGGTGATGCCTGGTCAGCGGTACGGCTTCCGGGTGCACGGCCGCTGGGACCCGTGGACCGGCGCGCGCTGGAACCCGGCGAAGCTGCTCCTCGACCCGTACGCGCGCGCGGTGGACGGCGACTTCCGGCTGCCGCCCGAGGTGTACGGGCATGTCCGCGACTGGCCCCAGCAGCAGGTCGCCGACACCGTGCGCGACGACCGGGACTCGGCGCCGTACGTCCCCAAGGGTGTGGTCGTGCACGACGACGCGCCGGGCGACGAGTGGACGGACGACCGCCGCCCGAAGACGCCCTGGGCCGACTCGGTGATCTACGAGCTGCACGTCAGGGGCTTCACCAAGCTGCACCCCGGCATCCCGCCGGAGCTGCGCGGCACCTACGCGGGCCTCGCGCACCCGGCGGCGATCGAGCATCTGGTGAAGCTGGGCGTGACGGCCGTGGAGCTGCTGCCGGTGCACCAGTTCGCGCACGAGGACCATCTGCTGCGGCGGGGGCTGCGCAACTACTGGGGCTACAACTCGATCGGCTACTTCGCCCCGCACGCCGGGTACGCCGCCTCCGGTACGACCGGCCAACAGGTCGGCGAGTTCAAGGACATGGTCCGGGCGCTGCACGCGGCCGGCATCGAGGTCATCCTCGACGTGGTCTACAACCACACCGCGGAGGCCGGCGAGCTGGGCCCGACGCTCTCCCTCAAGGGCATCGACAACCACGGCTACTACCGGCTCCAGTCGGACGCCCGCCGCTACGCCGACTACACCGGCTGCGGCAACACCCTGCACGTGGTCCAGCCGCAGGTGCTGCGCCTGATCACCGACTCGCTGCGCTACTGGGTGACGGAGATGGGCGTCGACGGCTTCCGTTTCGACCTCGCGGCCGCGCTGGCCCGCTCCATGCACGACGTCGACATGCTCTCCCCGTTCCTGGCCGTGATCGCCCAGGACCCGGTGCTGCGCCGGGTGAAGCTCATCGCCGAACCGTGGGACGTCGGCTCCGGCGGCTACCAGGTCGGCGCGTTCCCGCCGCTGTGGACCGAGTGGAACGACCGCTACCGCAACGCCGTGCGGGACTTCTGGCGGCACGCCCTGCCGGACGTCCGCGAGATGGGCTACCGGCTGTCGGGGTCGAGCGACCTGTACGCCTGGGGCGGGCGGCGGCCGTACGCCTCGGTCAACTTCGTCACCGCGCACGACGGTTTCACCCTGCGCGACCTGGTGTCGTACGAGCGCAAGCACAACGAGGCCAACGGCGAGGGCAACCGGGACGGCACGGACGACAACCGGTCGTGGAACGGCGGCGCGGAGGGCGAGAGCGAGGACGAGCGGGTACGGGAGCTGCGGCGGCGCCAGCTGCGCAACCTGCTGACCACCCTGCTGCTGTCCACGGGGGTGCCGATGCTGGTCGCGGGCGACGAGTTCGGGCGCACCCAGCACGGCAACAACAACGCCTACTGCCAGGACAACGAGATCGGCTGGCTGGACTGGAGCCTGCTGGAGGAGCCCGGCTGGCGCGCCCTGTCCGAGCTGACGTCACGGCTGATCGCGCTGCGCCACCGCCATCCGGTGCTGCGCCGCCGGGCGTTCTTCTCCGGACGGGCGCACTCTGCGGACGGGCTGCGGGACCTGGCCTGGTTCACCGCGCGGGGCGCGGAGATGACGGAACGGGACTGGTACGCGCCCGCCGCCACGCTCGGCATGTACCTCTCCGGGCGGGACATCCCGGGCCGCGACGAGCGGGGCGCGCCGATCGTCGACGACAGCTTCCTGGCCGTGCTGCACGCCGGGGACCGGCCGGTGAGCTTCGTGCTGCCGGGGCCGCCGTGGGCGGAGCGCTACGAGGTGGTCGTGGACACCTCGCGGGAGGAGCAGGCGCAGCCGCCGGAGGTGACGCACCGGGCGGGGGCGGCGATCACGGTGCCGGCCCGGTCCGTGCTCCTGCTGAAGGTCGGCTGAGCGACGCGGACCGCGCGGTCGAGGACGGGCCCGCGGGGAGCGTGCGGGTCAGCCGCCGGGCACGCGGGTCAGCCGCCGGGAGCGCGCGGGTCAGCCGAGGATCCCGCGCTCGTACGCCGTCGCCACCGCGGCCGCCCGGTCCTTGACGCCGAGCTTGGCGTACAGGTGGGTGAGGTGGGTCTTCACGGTCGCCTCGCTGATGAACAGCTCCCGGGCTATCTCGCGGTTCGGGGTGCCCCGGGCGACCAGGGCCAGGACCTCCCGCTCGCGGGCGGACAGCGGCTCGCCGCCTGGCGCCCGCACGGCGCTGACCAACCGGGAGGCGACGGCCGGGGAGAGGACCGTACGGCCCTCGGCGGCGGCCCGGACGGCGGTGAACAGCTCGTCGCGGGGCGCGTCCTTCAGCAGGTACCCGGTCGCGCCCGCCTCGATCGCGGGCAGGGTGTCGGAGTCGGTGTCGTAGGTGGTCAGCACGAGGACCCTGGCGCGGGCCCGGCGGCGGGTCAGTTCGGCGATGGCGTCCACTCCCCCGCCGCCCGGCATCCGCAGGTCCATCAGGATCACGTCCGGGTCGAGGGCGGCGGCCAGTTCGACGGCCTCCACCCCGTTCACCGCCTCGCCGACGACCGTGAAACCGGGCGCGGAGTCGAACATGCCGCGCAGGCCGTCGCGTACGACGGGATGGTCGTCGACGATCAGCAGCGAGATAGCGGCGGTGTCATCGGTCATGGCGCACCAACGGTACGCGAGCCGACAGCGCGGTGCCGTGGCCCGGTTCGGACTCCACGGTGAGGGAGCCGGCGATGCGTTCGGCGCGGGCGCGCATCCCGTCGAGGCCGAACCCGCCGGTGCGGGTGCGCCGCGGCAGGCTCTCGGGGTCGAAGCCGGTGCCGTCGTCGCGGACGTCGAGGGTGACCTCGTCGCCCATGAAGCTCAGGGTGACGCCGACGCGGGTGGCGGACGCGTGCCGGGCCGCGTTGGACAGGGCCTCCTGGGCGATCCGCAGCAGGGTGGCGGAGACCTCGTCGTGCAACTGCTCCGCGGTGCCGGTGACGGTGAACCCGGCGCGCAGACCCGTGCGTTCACCCCATTCGGCGACCGTCTTCTTCAGCGCCTCCGGCAGCCCGTCGTCGGCCAGCGCGACGGGGGCGAGGTTGTGCACGCTGCGGCGGGCCTCGCCGAGGCTGTGCCGGGCCAGGTCGGCGGCCCGGCCCAGGTGGGTGCGGGCCACGTCCAGGTCGGGGGCGCTCGCCACGACCTGGAGCTGGGCGATGATGCCGGTCAGGCCCTGGGCGATGGTGTCGTGGATCTCGGCGGCCAGCCGTCGGCGCTCGTCGGCGACCCCGGCCTCCCGCGCCTGGACGAGGAGTTGGGCGTGCAGCGCGGCGTTCTCGTCGAGGGCCCGCTGCAACGCGGCGTTGGCGCGGCCGAGTTCGGCGATGGTCTCGGCCTGGGTGCGGGCGTGCGCCTGCTCCTGCACGTTGAACCGGTTGAAGAGGGCGACCAGTCCGAGGTTGGCGCCGAACACCACGAGGAAGCCGAGCCACCACAGCAGACCGCGCGGCGGCATGCCGCCGATCTCGCTGCCCGCCATGGTGACGGCGGTCAGGAAGAGCCCCGGCAGCATCAGCCGCCGGGTCAGCTGGCGGGCGGCGCTGTAGTAGCCGGTGACGGCGTAGAAGGCGAAGAACGGGTTGAGCCAGGTGAGCATGAAACCGAGGGCCCAGCGGACGAAGTACAGCGTCGCGCTCGTCCGGTTGGGCCCCGACCACCTCCGGGCCGCCCGTCCCCAGCACAGCTGGAGCAGTAACGACGCGGCCACCAGCACGCCGGCCGCCCACATCGCGGCCGGTGTCATCCCGACCGCCCGGGCCGAACCGGCCGCGGTCAACACGCCCACCGCGAGCAGGGCGTAGGGCCCCCAGAGGTCGAAGAAGGCCCTGCGCTCCGGGTGTTCGGCCTGCGTCATGCAGCCAGTGTCCGGCACGGCCGGCTCACTCCCACCGGAACCAGCGCGCCGCGCCCGCCGTCAGCAGCACCGTCCAGACCGTGAGCACGCCCAGGTGGTCCCAGCCGGGCCAGTGTCCGGCGGCGGCCTGGTCCAGGGCGCGGGCCGCCGCGCCGAACGGGGTCAGCGTCACCCCCCGGGCCAGCGCGTCCGGCATCGCCCGCACCGGGATCCACACGCCCGCGCAGAACATCATCGGGAAGAACACCGCCGAGCCGATCGCGCCCGCGATCCTCGTGGTGCGCGACAGCGCCGAGACGACCGCGCCGAGGGCGAGGGCCGCAGCGGCCGCGAGCAGCAGCGCCAGCAGGTACCCGGCGGGCCGTCCGGGCAGCCGTACGTCGAAGGCGAGCCGGCCGACGGCGAGCGCGAGCAGCGCCGAGCCCAGCGCCACCGCGCCCTGCACGGTCATCTGCGCGGTCAGCAGGGCGGTGGGCCGCACGGGGGTGACCCGCATCCGGCGCAGGATGCCGCGCTCCCGGTAGCCGGTCAGCGCCTGGGGCAGGATCTGCACCCCGGACATGATCAGGGCGATCAGTACGGCGATGGGCACGTAGGCGTCGACCGGCCGCAGCCCGCCCAGGGAGTCGTCGGCGTCCCGGAACGACGGGATCGAGCCGAGGATCACCAGGAGCAGGGTCGGGAACAGGAGGACCCAGAAGACGGCGCCGGGTTCGCGGCGGAACAGCCGGAACTCGGCGCGCAGGACCGCGGTGTTCACAGCGACTTCTCCTTCTCCTCGGTGAGATCGAGGAACGCGTCGTCGAGCGTGGCGTCGGTGACGCGCAACTGGTGGGCGGTGACCCGGTGGCGGGCGAGCAGGGTGATGACGGCGTCGACCGTCTCGTCGGTGCCGGAGAGCGTGACGCGGCCGTCCTTGTGCTCGACGGACGCGAGCGCGGGGAGCGCGTCCAGTTCCCGGTCGTCCAGCGGGGCGGACGGGGTGAAGCTGATGACGGTGGCGCCCGCGGAGCGCCGGATCAGTCCGGCCGGGGTGTCCAGGGCGGCCACCCGGCCCCTGTCGATCACCGCGATCCGGTCGCAGAGCCGTTGGGCCTCCTCCATGAAGTGGGTGACCAGCAGGACGGTGACCCCGCCCGCCCGTACGTCCTCGATGAGCTGCCAGGTGTCCCGGCGGGCCCTGGGGTCCAGGCCGGTGGTCAGTTCGTCCAGGACGACGATCCGCGGGTTGCCGATCAGGGCGAGCGCGATGGACAGGCGCTGCTTCTGGCCGCCGGAGAGCTTCCCGAACCGGGTGGTGAGCCGGTCGGTCAGGCCCAGCCGCTCGGCGAGCGGCCGCCAGTCCAGCGGGTCGGGGTAGAAGGCGGCGTACAGCTCCAGGGCCTCGCGGACGGTCAGTTTCGCCTGGAGCTCGCTCTCCTGGAGCTGGGCGCCCAGGACGCGGGCGACCCGTTCGTGGTCGGCGACCGGGTCGAGGCCGGTGACCCGGACCCGGCCGGCGTCGGGCACGCGCAGGCCCTCGACGCACTCGACGGTGGTGGTCTTGCCGGCGCCGTTCGGGCCGAGGACGCCGAAGATCTCGCCCTCCTCCACGGCGAAGGAGACACCGTCGACGACGGCGCGGCCCCCGTAGACCTTGCGCAGGTCGTTCACCTCTATGACGGACATGCGTCGAGCGTGCCGCGGGGAGCGCCGCGGGCACATCGGCCGTTTCGCTCGATCGGGCATCGGCCGATCGGATGATGCGGGGGTACGACCCTGCCGAACCCCCAGGTCGTAGGACCTTCGCCCGAGCCGGGTCCGGCCAAAACTCGGTGGGCGATGTCAGTTGCGATCCGTAGGCTCGCTCCTGATGTCCACTACACCTGCCGCCGCCGAGAACCGCTCCGCCGTGCGCACCCTGCTACGGCTGTGGCCGTACGTGCGCCCGGTGCGGGTGCGTCTGTTCACCGCCGCCTTCGTCGCGATCGTCGCCTCCTGTGTGGGGCTGGTGATACCGCTGGTGCTGAAGTGGATGGTCGACGGGCCCATCGCCGCCCGGGACTCCGGGGGCGTGTGGCGGGGCGCGCTGTACCTGCTGCTGCTCGGGGTCGCCGAGGCGCTGCTGTTCGGGCTGCGGCGCTGGCTGGTGGCGCGGCCGCTGTCGCATGTCGAGGCGTCGATGCGGGCGCGGCTGTACCGGCACCTCCAGCGGCTGCCGGTGGCCTTCCACGACCGGTGGGCCTCCGGACAGCTGCTTTCACGGGCGACCACCGACCTGATGCTGGTCCGGATGTTCCTCGCCTTCCCGCTGACGTTCCTGCTGGTCAACGGGGTGACGATTGTCATCGGCGTGGTCATCATGCTGCTCCAGGACTGGACGCTCGGCCTGGTGATCCTGGGCCCGACGGTGCCCCTGGTGGTCATGTGCGTGGTCTTCGAGGAGCGGTACGCGCACGCGGCGCGGCTCGCGCAGGACCAGGTCGGCGATCTGACCACGGTCGTCGAGGAGAGCGTGCTCGGCATCCGCATCGTCAAGGGGTTCGGGCGCCACCGCAGTCAGGCGCGGGCCTTCCGCGAGCTGGCGCGGACGCTGCGGGGCACGGAACTGCGCAAGGCGCGGCTGCTGGCGGCGATCTGGGCGGTGATCGTGACGCTGCCGGAGCTGGCCATCGGGGCGGCGCTGGTGGTCGGGGCGGTACAGGTCGCGGACGGCGCGCTGTCGGCGGGCACGCTGGTGGCCTTCCTGTCGACGGCGCTGGCGCTGCGCTGGCCGGTGGAGTCCATCGGCTTCCTGCTGGCGATGAGCCAGGAGGCGTCGACGGCGACGGAGCGGTTCTTCGAGGTGATGGACGCGCCGCCGGAGTCGTCCGCCCCGGATGCCCCGCCCGCCGGGGACGCCTCGCCCGCCGAGGACGGCGGACCGCGCACCCCCGTACCCGCCGAGGACGGCGGGCTGCGCTTCCACGGCGTCCGGTTCCGCTATCCGGACGCCCCGCCGGACTCCCCGCCGCTGCTCGACCACATCGAACTGCACGTCCGTCCCGGTGAGTCGATGGCCCTGGTCGGCGCCACCGGAAGCGGCAAGACCACGCTCACCGCGCTGGTCCCCCGGCTGCACGAGGTGACGTCCGGACGGATCACCCTGGACGGCGAGGACATCACCGCGATGCCCCGCGAGGAACTGCGCGCGAAGGTCGCGGTCGCCTTCGAGGAACCCACGCTGTTCTCGGCGAGCGTCGGGGACAACGTCCTGATGGGCGCCGACGGCGACGCCGGCCCGCCGGAGCTGGAGCGGGCCCTGAGCGTCGCCCAGGCGGCCGACTTCGTGCACGCGCTGCCGCAGGGGACGCTGACCCAGGTCGGCGAACAGGGTCTGAGCCTGTCCGGCGGCCAGCGGCAGCGCCTCGCGCTGGCGCGGGCGGTGGTCGGCCGGCCGCGGTTCCTGGTGCTCGACGACCCGCTGTCGGCCCTGGACGTGCACACCGAGGCCGCCGTCGAGGCCGCCCTGCGCCGGGTGCTGGTGGACACCACGGCCCTGATCGTCGCCCACCGGCCGTCCACGGTCCTGCTCGCCGACCGGGTCGCCCTGCTCGCCGACGGACGCATCCAGGCCGTCGGCACCCACCAGGAACTGCTGCGCACCAGCACGGAGTACGCCCGGCTGATGTCCGGGGACGATCCCGCAGAGCCGTCCGGCCACGAGGAGGGCGACCGATGACCGCCGCCACGACGTCCGCCGCCGTCACCGAGGGGGAGGACGAACCGGGCCGCCCCGAGCAGGCCGCCGACCCCTTCGACCGCGACGTACTGCCCACCCCGCCCGGTGCCACGTCAGCGCTGCTGCGCTCGCTGCTGGCCCCGATGAGGGGGCGGGTGGCGCTGACCACGGCCCTGCTGCTGCTCCAGCAGGCTGCGGTGCAGGCGGGTCCGCTGCTGGTCGCGTACGCCATCGACCGGGCCGTACCGGCGCTGCGCGACGGCGACCGCGGGCCGCTGATCGCGGTGGCCGTCGCCTATCTGCTGTGCGCGCTGGCGTCGGGCGGGCTGCAGTACGCGTTCACCGTGGTCTCCGCCCGGGTGAACCAGGACGCCCTGCTCGATCTGCGCGGCCGGATCTTCCGCCACGCCCAGGCGCTCAGCGTGGACTTCCACGAGCGCTACACCTCGGGCCGGCTGATCTCCCGCTCCACGACGGACGTCGAGTCGCTGCGCGAGCTGCTCAACGAGGGCTTGCAGGAGCTGGTGACGGTCCTGCTGTCGTTCGTGTACATCGGGGCGATGCTGCTCTGGCTGGACCTCGGGATCGGCGCGGTCGCGGTGGCCTCGGCCGTGCCGCTGTACCTGCTCGTACGGCTGTACCAGCGGCGCGCGGGCGAGGTGTACCGGGAACGGTCCACGGCGATCGCGGCGGTGATCGTGAAGTTCGTGGAGACGATGAACGGCATCCGGCCGGTGCGCTCCTTCCGCCGCGAGGCCGCCAACGACGCCGAGTTCGCCGTCCTCAACGGGCGGCACGAGCGCACCAACGGCGACGCGCTGCTGGAGATGGCCCGCTATGTCGTCGGCTCCCGGCTGGTGTCCAGCACCGCCCTGGCCCTGACCGTGCTGTGGGGCGCCTGGCGAGTGGCGGACGACTCGCTGGCGCTGGGCGTGCTGGCGGCGGCGGTGCTGTACCTGCGGCGGCTGTACGACCCCATCGACCGGCTCGGCATGTTCCTCAACTCCTACCAGTCGGCGGCCGCCTCGCTGGAGAAGATCGCGGGCCTGCTGGCGCAGACGCCGTCCGTGCCCGAGGCCGCCAGGCCCCGGGAGCTGCCCGCGCGCGAGAGCGACCACCCGGGCCGCACGGTCGTCTTCGACGGCGTCCGGTTCGCCTACCGCACCGGCGGCGAGATCCTGCCCCGCTTCGACCTGACCCTGCCGGCCGGGCAGACGGTCGCGGTCGTCGGCTCCACCGGCGCCGGCAAGTCCACCCTGGCCAAGCTGCTGGCCCGCTTCTACGACCCCACCGCGGGCCGCGTCACGCTGGACGGGGTCGACCTGCGCGACCTCGCGCTGCCCGAACTGCGGCGCGGGGTGGTCATGGTGACCCAGGAGGCGTTCCTGTTCTCCGGCACGGTCGCCGAGAACATCGCGATCGGCCGCCCGGACGCGAGCCGGGAGGAGATCGAGCGGGCGGCGAAGGCGATCGGCGCGCACGAGTTCATCAGCGCCCTGCCGGACGGCTACGACACGGACGTCCGCAAGCGGGGCGGCCGGATCTCCGCCGGTCAGCGGCAACTCGTGGCCTTCGCCCGGGCGTTGCTCGCCGACCCGGCGGTGCTGATCCTCGACGAGGCGACCAGCTCACTGGACGTCCCCGGGGAGCGGGCGGTGCAGCAGGCGATGACGACGGTGCTGCGCGGCCGTACCGCGGTGGTGATCGCGCACCGGCTGTCGACCGTCGAGATCGCCGACCGGGTGCTGGTCATGGAGCACGGACGGATCGTGGAGGACGGCAGTCCGGCCGAACTGACCGCGGGCACCGGCAGGTTCTCCGACCTGCACCGGGCCTGGCGGGACAGTCTGGTCTGAGCGGGGGACCCCGGAAGTGATCGACGCGTACGAGGACCCCGGCACGCCCGACGGCCGCGGCGGCCGGCGTTATCTGTGGTGGCTGGTGACCCGGCAGCCCTGGCGGTCCGTCGCCGGGGCGGTGATCGCCAGTGTCTGGATGGTGCTCGGGGCGGCGACGCCGTATCTGATGTCCCGGGCGATCGACGACGGTCTCCAGCCGGGCGACCCGGTCGCGCTCGCCGGGTGGACGGCCGCGCTGCTGGCGGTCGGCGCGTTCAACGCCTGGCTGGGCATCATGCGGCACCGCACGATGACCCGGGTGCGGATGGACGCCAACTTCCGCACGGTCAAGGTGGTCGTCGGGCACACGGTGCGGCTGGGGGCCTCGCTGGCCCGCCGGACCGGGGCCGGCGAGGTGGTCACGATCGGCGTGGGCGACGTGCAGACGATCAGCACGTCCCTCACGGTGGTCGGGCCCGGCGTCGGCGCGCTCGTCGCCTACACCGCGGTCGCCGGGCTGCTGCTGTCGGTCTCGGCGCGGCTGGCCGTGGTGGTGCTCCTCGGGGTGCCGGTGATCGTCGTACTGGTGGGGCCGCTGCTGGGGCGGCTGCAGGGCGCGGAGTCGGAGTACCGGGAGCGGCAGGGCGTGCTGACCGCGCGCGTCGGCGATCTGGCGGGCGGTCTGCGGGTCCTCAACGGCCTGGGCGGCAAGGAGCTGTTCGCGGACGCCTTCCGCCGGGACTCGCGGCGGCTGCGCGAGCAGGGCTACCGGGTCGGCGCGGTGACGAGCTGGATGCAGGCGCTCGGGGTCGGGCTGCCGACGCTGTTCCTCGGCGTGGTGACCTGGCTCGCGGCCCGGTCGGCCGCCCAGGGCGAGATCACCGTGGGCGAGCTGGTGGCGGTGTACGGCTATGTCGCGGTCCTGGTGGGCCCGGTGGCGTTCCTGGTCGAGTTCGGCCACCAGCTCGCCCGGGGCGTGGTGGCCGCCCGGCGGGTGGTGGGGCTGCTGCGGCTGGAGCCCGAGCCGGACGGCGGTGCGTGCGCCGCCCCGGCCGAACCGGCGGTGCTGTACGACCCGGAGTCCGGGGTGCGGGTGGCACCGGGACGACTGACCGCGCTGGCCGGGGCGCGGCCCGCCGACACGGCGGCCGTCCTCGACCGGCTCGGCCGGTACGCGCCGTCGGCGGCGACCTGGGGCGACACGCGCCTGGACGAGATCCCGCTGGCGCAGGTCCGGGCGCGGATCCTGGTCGCCGACCACGAGGCCGAGCTGTTCGCGGGCACGCTGCGGGAGCTGGTCGGCGGCCGCCGGGAGCCGGCCGAACAGAACATCTGGCGGGCGGTGCACTCGGCGGTGGCCGACGACATCGTGCAGGGTCTGCCTGACGGGCTCGACTCGGCGATCGACGCGCGGGCCCGCAATCTGTCCGGCGGGCAGCGCCAGCGGGTCCGGCTGGTGCGGGCGCTGCTGGCCGACCCCGAGGTACTGCTGGCGGTGGAGCCGACGTCGGCGCTCGACGCGCACACCGAGGCGGCGGTGGCGGCCCGGCTGCGGCCGGCCCGCAGCGGCCGTACCACCGTGCTGACCACCACCTCCCCGCTCGTCCTCGACCACGCCGACACCGTGCACTTCGTGGTGGACGGCAAGGTCGCCGCGACGGGCACGCACCGGGAGCTGCTGGCCCGGGAGCCGGGCTACCGGGCCCTGGTCGCGCGGGGCGCCGACGCGGGCGCGGACACCGGGACGGGTGCAGGCAGCGGCACGGACGCGGACACCAAGACGAGTGCGGACAGCGGGACGGGCGCGGGTGCCGGCACCGGCGCCGGTGCCGAGGAGGTCGTGGCATGAGCCGAGGGCAGCTTCCCGTCGCCGGACCCGCCGAGGTGCGGCGGGCGGCGGTGCGGCTGGTGCGGGCCGACGGGCGTGGGTTCTGGGCCGTGCTGGCGCTGAACGCGGCGGCCGCCGGGGCCGGGCTGGCCGGTCCCTGGCTGCTGGGGCGGATCATCGACGCGGTGCGGGCCGGGGACGGGGTCGCGGCGGTGGACCGGCTCGCGGCCGCCCTCGTGCTGTGCGCGCTCGGACAGCTGCTGCTGGCGCGCTGGGCCCGGTACGCGGGGCACCGGTTCGGGGAGCGGACGCTGGCGCGGGTGCGCGAGGAGTTCGTCGACCGGGCGCTGGCGCTGCCCGCGTCCGTGGTGGAGCGGGCCGGCACCGGCGATCTGACGGCGCGCGGCACGGCGGACGTGACGACCGTCGGCACCACCCTGCGCGACGCCGGGCCCGAGCTGCTGATCAACTCCGTGCAGGCGCTGTTCCTGCTGGGCGCGGTCTTCGCGCTCGACCCGCTGCTCGGCCTGGTCGGGGTGGCCTGCCTGGCCCCGATCGGGGTGGTGCTGCGCTGGTATCTGCGCCGGGCCCGGGAGGGCTATCTGGCGGAGGGCGCGGCCGGTTCGCAGGTCGCCGAGATCCTCGGGGCGACCGCGTCCGGGGCGCGTACCGTCGAGGCTTTCCACCTCGGCGGGCGACGGATCACGGCCAGCCGCGAGGCACTGGAGGTCTCCCGGCGCAGACGGCTGTACACGCTGTTCCTGCGGACGGTGTTCTTCCCGGCGGTGGAGGTCTCGTACGTCCTGCCGGTGGCCGGGGTGCTGCTGGTCGGCGGTCTGCTGCACGGCCACGGGGGGATGAGCCTGGGCGCGGTGGTGGCGGGCGCGCTGTATCTGAAGCAGCTCGGCACACCGCTGGACGAGGTCCTCATGCGGGTGGAGATGCTCCAGAGCAGCGGGGCGTCGTTCGCGCGGGTGGAGGGGCTGGCGCGGGCCGCGCGCCCGGACGCCGCCGGGCGGTACGCGCTGCCCTCGGACGACCGCATCGACGTGACCGGTGTGCGGTACGCCTACGACCGCGGCGGCGAGGTGCTGCGCGGCGTCGACCTGACCGTGCGGCCCGGGGAACGGCTGGCGGTGGTCGGTCCGTCCGGCGCCGGCAAGACCACGCTGAGCCGGCTGCTGGCGGGCGTCGACGCGCCGAGCGCCGGTGCGGTGACGGTGGGCGGGGTGCCGGTCGCGGAGCTCGGGCCGGAGCGGCTGCGCCGCCAGGTCGTGCTCGTCACCCAGGAGCACCACGTCTTCCTGGGAACGGTCCGCGACAATCTGCGGATCGCCGAACCGTCCGCCGGGGACGCGCAGTTGTGGGCCGCGCTGGCGACGGTCGGCGCCGAGGCATGGGTGCGCGCACTGCCCGACGGCCTGGACACCGAGCTCGGCGAGGGCGGTCTGGGCACCGACGGCTCCCAGGCGCAGCAACTCGCCCTGGCGCGCGTGGTGCTGGCCGATCCGCACACGCTCATCCTCGACGAGGCCACCGCGCTGCTGGACCCGACGACCGCCCGGCACACCGAGCGGGCCCTGGCCGCGGTGCTGCGCGGCCGTACGGTCATCGCCATCGCGCACCGGCTGCACACCGCGCACGACGCCGACCGGGTGGCCGTGATGGAGGACGGCCGTCTCACCGAACTCGGCACGCACGAGGAGCTGGTGGCGGCCGGCGGGGCGTACGCGGCGCTGTGGGCGACCTGGCACGGCGACCCGGCGGACGGCTCCGCCCCCGCCTGACCGCCCGGCCTCCTGGAGAGGTCGCACCCGACCCGTCGACCAATACTCCGTATATCGAACACGAACTCCCGGACAACGAACCGTTTCCGGCCAACTTCATGACGCGCTCCTGACATTTCGCGCATCTCCTGCGACGCTGCACACAGCCCGCTCACAGCAACCCCACAGGTTCGCGACTGTGCCGGGCCCAGCTCTCACGCACCTGGTTCTGCGTACCGCCTTGTTCTGCCCGGACGGCCGGCCAGCCGTCCGGTCTCCCCTGGCCGCGCGATCCGCGGCCGTGCAGAAGGAGTCAGTGTTGAGCAGCAGTTCCTCTCACAGACGCACCTCCCACACCCCGTACCGCAAAGCCGCCGCCGTCGCCCTCGTCGGCGTCTCGGCGCTGATCGCCGCGGCCGTGCAGTCCGGCGCCGCGTCCGCCGCCCCCGACCGGACCCCGGCGGCACCCGTGTCGGGCCAGGTCAGGCCGGGCGCCGAGTCGGTCCGGCTGACGCCCGCGCAGCGCGCCGCGCTGATCCGCGAGGCCGACGCCGCCAAGGCGGACACCGCCCGGCACCTGGGCCTGGGCGCCAAGGAGAAGCTCGTCGTCCGGGACGTCCTCAAGGACGCCGACGGCACCGTGCACACCCGCTACGAGCGGACCTACGACGGCCTTCCGGTGCTCGGCGGCGACCTGGTCGTCGACACCACCGGCTCCGGTGCCACCGCGTCCGTCACCAGGGCCACCCGGTCCGCCCTCGCGGTCGCCTCGCTCACCGCCGCCGTCCCCGCCGCGCAGGCCGAGCGCCAGGCCCTGTCCCTCGCGAAGGACGCCGGCGCCGCACGGGCCACGGCCGACCGGGCACCGCGCAAGGTCGTCTGGGCCGCGAGCGGCACGCCGGTCCTCGCCTACGAGACCGTCGTCGGCGGTCTCCAGGAGGACGGCACCCCCAACCAGCTGCACGTGATCACGGACGCGGCCACCGGCAAGAAGCTCTTCGAGTACCAGGGCATCGAGACCGGCACCGGCAACACGATGTACAGCGGCACGGTCACGCTCGGCAGCGCGCAGTCGGGGTCGACGTACAACCTGACGGACACCGCCCGCGGCAACCACAAGACGTACAACCTCAACCACGGCACCTCCGGCACCGGCACCCTCTTCTCGGGCTCCGACGACACCTGGGGCAACGGCAGCGCCTCCAACCTGGAGACCGCCGCCGCCGACGCGCACTACGGGGCGGCGGTGACGTGGGACTACTACAAGAACGTGCACGGGCGGTCCGGCATCCGCGGTGACGGGGTGGGCGCGTACTCCCGGGTCCACTACGGCAACAACTACGTCAACGCGTTCTGGGACGACAGCTGCTTCTGCATGACCTACGGCGACGGCTCGGGCAACACCCACCCGCTCACCGCGATCGACGTGGCCGGCCACGAGATGAGCCACGGCGTCACCTCCAACACCGCGGGCCTCAACTACAGCGGTGAGTCCGGCGGGTTGAACGAGGCCACCTCCGACATCTTCGGCACGGCGGTCGAGTTCTACGCGGCGAACGCCACCGACGTCGGCGACTACCTCATCGGCGAGAAGATCAACATCAACGGCGACGGCACCCCGCTGCGCTACATGGACAAGCCCAGCAAGGACGGCGCGTCCAAGGACAGCTGGTACTCCGGCATCGGCTCGGTCGACGTGCACTACTCCTCGGGCCCCGCGAACCACTTCTTCTACCTGCTGAGCGAGGGCAGCGGCGCCAAGGTCATCAACGGCGTCAGCTACAACTCGCCGACCGCCGACGGGCTCGCGGTCACCGGCATCGGCCGCGCCAAGGCGGAGAAGATCTGGTTCCGCGCGCTCACCACGAAGTTCACCTCGACCACCAACTACGCGGCGGCCCGTACCGGCACGCTGGCGGCGGCGGGCGACCTGTACGGTACGACGAGCGCCGAGTACAAGGCGGTGCAGGACGCCTGGGCGGGCGTCGCGGTCGGCTCGCGCTCGGGTGGCGGCGGTGGCGGCGGCACCTCCTTCGAGAACACCGCCGACGTATCGATTCCGGACAACGGAGCGGCCGTCACGTCGTCGATCACGGTCTCCGGACGGACCGGCAACGCCCCCTCGAACCTTCAGGTCTCGGTCGACATCGTGCACACCTGGCGCGGTGACCTCGTGATCGACCTGGTGGCCCCGGACGGGTCGGCGTACCGCCTGAAGAACTTCAGCTCCTCCGACTCGGCGGACAACGTGAACGCCACCTACACCGTCAACGCGTCCTCCGAGGTCGCCAACGGTACGTGGAAGCTGAGGGTCCAGGACCAGGCGGCCCAGGACACCGGTTACATCAACAGCTGGAAGCTCACCTTCCCGTAGGCCGCGGGCCGTACCCGGCACCCGCGGACAGGGCGCCGCCCCGGTGGTTCGACTCCCCGGGGCGGCGCCCGCTTTTTGCCATGAGCATGCCTGCTCCTGGTTGGCCCGTTACCCGGCCCGACTCCTTTTACATTCCCGCAACGTTCACCCGGTGGTCGACTTTCGGTCAACATCACAAGAGGGTCCTGACATGTACGCGACCTCGATGTCAGGCTTCCCCCAACCGCCGCAGCACAGCTACTTCACATCACCTCCGGACAGGACCCCACCCCGTCCGGACTCCCCCACCAAGGAGCTTGCGTGAGCCCCCTCTACGCGCGTCACAAGCGCACCACCCTGGCCATCGCCACCGCGGTCGCGACCGGAGCCCTGCTCACCACCGGCCTCGCGAGCGGCACCGCCGTCGCGCAGTCCCCGGCGGACTCCACCAAGGCGGCACCGCTCGCTGCGGCCCCCCTCCAGCTCTCCGCCGCCGCCCGCACCACGCTGATCCAGCAGCAGCAGGCCGACGCGCCCGAGACCGCCACCGCGATAGGCCTCGGCACGCAGGAGAAGCTGGTCGTCAAGGACGTCGTGAAGGACGTCGACGGCACGGTGCACACCCGCTACGAGCGCACCTACGCGGGCCTGCCGGTGCTCGGCGGCGACCTGATCGTCCACCAGTCGGCCTCCGGCGCGACCAAGGGCGTGACCAAGGGCCTCAAGACCGGCTTCAAGGTCGCCTCCGTCAAGCCGCAGATCGCCGCCGCCACGGCGGAGAAGCAGGCGCTGACCGCGGCGCAGGCGGCCGGCTCGGCGAAGACCGCGGCGGACGCCGCGCCCCGCAAGGTGATCTGGGCGGGCAACGGCACCCCGGTCCTCGCCTACGAGACGGTCGTCGGCGGCTTCCAGGACGACGGCACCCCCAACCAGCTGCACGTCATCACCGACGCGGCCAGCGGCAAGAAGCTCTTCGAGTACCAGGGCATCGAGACCGCGTCGACCGGCACCGGCAAGACGCTGTACTCCGGCACCGTCAGCCTGACCACCAACCTGTCGGGCTCGACGTACCAGCTGTACGACACCACGCGCGGCGGCCACAAGACGTACAACCTGGCTCACGGCACCTCCGGCACCGGCACGCTGTTCACCGACGCGGACAACGTCTGGGGCACCGGCGCCGCCTCCAGCTCCTCCACCGACCAGACCGCGGCCGCCGACGCCGCCTACGGCGCCCAGGAGACCTGGGACTTCTACAAGAGCACCTTCGGCCGCAACGGCATCAAGAACAACGGTGTCGGCGCCTACTCCCGCGTCCACTACAGCAGCGCCTACGTCAACGCGTTCTGGGACGACAGCTGCTTCTGCATGACCTACGGCGACGGCTCCGGCAACACCCACCCGCTGACCTCGCTGGACGTGGCCGGCCACGAGATGAGCCACGGCGTCACCTCCAACACCGCGGGCCTGAACTACTCGGGCGAGTCCGGCGGCCTGAACGAGGCCACCTCCGACATCTTCGGCACGGGCGTGGAGTTCTACGCGGCGAACTCCTCCGACGTCGGCGACTACCTCATCGGCGAGAAGATCAACATCAACGGCGACGGCACCCCGCTGCGCTACATGGACAAGCCCAGCAAGGACGGCGGCTCGGCGGACTACTGGTCCTCCTCCGTCGGCAGCAAGGACGTCCACTACTCGTCCGGTGTCGCGAACCACTTCTTCTACCTCCTCTCGGAGGGCAGCGGTTCGAAGACCATCAACGGCGTCACCTACAACTCCCCCACCTACAACGGCGCCACGCTCAC
Source organism: Streptomyces sp. NPDC104096 (assembly GCF_055584385.1). NCBI lineage: Bacteria > Bacillati > Actinomycetota > Actinomycetes > Kitasatosporales > Streptomycetaceae > Streptomyces > Streptomyces sp. NPDC104096. The sequence goes on along the minus strand of NZ_JBVJMD010000023.1, from coordinate 6,706 downwards.
CGGCATCGGCCGGGCCGCGGCGCTCCAGATCTGGTACAAGGCGCTGACGACGTACATGACGTCGACGACGAAGTACTCGGGCGCCCGTACGGCGACCCTGTCGGCCGCGTCCGCGCTGTACGGCTCCAGCAGCACCCAGTACGCCGCGGTCGCGGCGGCCTGGACCGCGGTCAACGTCAGCTGACCCAAGGGCAGTCCACAGGGCGGTACCCCGGGACTTCGGCGTCCCGGGGTACCGCCCTACCCTTGCTTCCCATGTCCTTCACGTACGCGGACGTCGGCGCGACCCGCGAGCACGCCGGTTTCTGTCCCCCCGGCTTCCACCCCCTGCACATACGCACCCGGCTCGGCGAGGGCGAGGAGCTCTTCCGCCGGGCCGCCGAAGCCGTCCTCACCTGGGAGATGCACCGCGCGCTCGGCGTCGGCGTCACCACGAAGGCCGACCGGGCCGAGCCCGGCGCGGACGTCACCATCACCCTGGCCGGCCTGATCAAGGCCCCCTGCCGGGTGGTCTGGGCGGTCGAGGAGCACCGCCGGGCCGGCTGGGCCTACGGCACGCTGCCCGGCCACCCCGAGTGCGGCGAGGAGTCCTTCGTCGTCCACCGCACCGGCGACGGCACGGTCTGGTTCACCGTCTCCGCCTTCAGCCGCCCGGCCAAGTGGTACGCCCGGGCCGGCGGCGCGGCCACCCGGACCCTGCAACACGCCTACGCCCGCCGCTGCGGGACGGTGCTGCGCCGCCTGTGCGCACCGCACGACGAGGCCTGAACCCGCCGCGCCCGCGTGGACGGGTCCGTCACCCCCGCCCCGGAAGGGACAAAAGACCCTTCCGGGGAGATAGCGCGCCCTCCTAGTCTCGATAGTGGCTCCACCGGTCCACTGCCTCCACGCGACAAGGGACGCCCATGCCCGTCGACAAGACCTCACGCCGTGCCCTGGTGATCGGCGCCGCGGCCACCGCGCTCGCACTCACCGCCGGTGTCGGCATCGGGCTGGCCGCCGACGGCGACTCCGGGCGGGGTGCCCCGGAGACGGCGAAGCTCGTCGTCCCGGCGCACACCACCGGGAAGGACGGCACGGTGATCACGTACGGGAAGGCGAGCGCCCCCGTCACCGTGAGCGTCTACGAGGACATGCGCTGCCCCTACTGCGCGAGCTTCGAGCGCGACCTGGGCGCGACCCTCACCTCCCTCGCCGACTCCGGCGAGGTGAAGGTCGAGTTCCACATGGCCACCTTCCTGGACAAGCGCCTCGACGGAAAGGGCTCCCGGACCGCGCTGGGCGCGCTCGGCGCGGCCCTGAACGAGAGTCCCGCCCTGTTCAAGCAGTTCCACACCGCCCTGTACGACGCCCAGCCGAAGGAGGAGACCACGGACACCTTCGGCAGCACCTCCGAGCTGCTGGAGATCGCCGGGAAGGTGCCCGGTCTGCGCACGCACGCCTTCAACAAGGCCGTCAAGGAGGGCACCTATCTCGCCTGGGCCGACAAGGTCGGCGAGGCCTTCTACGACAGCGACGTCACCGGCACCCCGGCGGTCAAGGCCGACGGCCGGGACATCACGGTGCTCGACGCCGACGGCAAGCCCGTCGACGCCCGGAAGCTCACCGAGGAGATCGAGGCCGCCGCCGCTCGGCGGTGACGCCCGGCCTCCCCGGCGCCCGGCGGTGTCGGCCTACCGCATCAGCACCCCCGCCCCCGCCCCCGGTTCCTCCGAGGGCACCGCCACCAGGCCCAGCTCCGCGCCGGAGGCGAGCAGCCGGTGGGTCGGCAGGATGCGGACCGTGTAGCCGTAGGGCCCGGTGCGGTCCAGGGACAGCGGGCCCTCGTAGACCCAGCGCCCTTCCAGGTCCGGACCGCCCGTCGGCTTCAGCGGGACCGTCGCCGCGTCGGTGATGCGGTCCTCGGAGTCCACCCGGCCGGAGACCGCCTGGACCTCGACGTCGTCGGCGGCCAGGTCGCCGAGGCCGACCCGGACCCGCAGGACCAGGGTGGTGCCGAGTTCCGCGCTGGCCGTGGCGGTGGCCGTCTCCACATGGTCGACGCTCACCCCGTGCCAGGCGGCGCGCACCCGGGTCTTCCAGGCGGCGAGTTCACCCGCGGTGGCCGGGGTCATCGCGCGGTGCGCGTGCGCGGCCGGGGTGTACAGGCGCTCGACGTACTCGCGGACCATGCGCCCGGCCAGCACCTTCGGGCCGAGCAGGGCGAGGGTCTCGCGGACCATCTCGATCCAGCGGTCGGGCAGGCCGTGCTGGCCCCGCTCGTAGAACCGGGGCGCCACCCGCTGTTCGAGGAGCTCGTAGAGCGCGGCCGCCTCGATGTCGTCGCGGTGGTCGGGGTCCGTGCCGGAGCCGTCCGCCGTGGGGATCGCCCAGCCGAAGTCCGGCTGGAACCACTCGTCCCACCAGCCGTCCAGGACGGAGAGGTTGAGACAGCCGTTGAGGGCCGCCTTCATCCCGGAGGTGCCGCAGGCCTCCAGCGGGCGCAGCGGGTTGTTGAGCCAGATGTCGCAGCCCGGGTAGAGCTTCTGCGCCATCGCCATGCCGTAGTCGGGGAGGAAGACGATGCGGTGGCGCACCCGCGGGTCGTCGGCGAAGCGCACCAGTTCCTGCACCAGCCGCTTGCCGCCGTCGTCCGCCGGGTGCGCCTTGCCCGCGACCACGATCTGGATCGGATGCTCGGGGTGCAGCAGCAGGTCCATCAGCCGGTCGCGGTCGCGCAGCATCAGCGTCAGCCGCTTGTACGACGGGACCCGGCGGGCGAAGCCGATGGTCAGCACGTCCGGGTCGAGGACCCCGTCGATCCAGCCCAGCTCGGCCGCACCGGCGCCGCGCTGCCGCCAGGAGGCGTGCAGCCGGCGCCGCACCTCCACGACCAGCTGCTCGCGCAGGTCCCGGCGCAGGTCCCAGACCTCCTGGTCGGAGATGCCGCGCACCGCGTCCCAGCGGTCCGAGCCGCCGACCGTCAGCGCGTCCTCGGCGCGCTGGGCGCCGATCTCGCGGGCGCCGAGCCGCAGCACCTCCGGGGCCACCCAGGTCGGGGCGTGCACCCCGTTCGTGACGGAGGTGATCGGCACCTCCTCGGGGTCGAAGCCCGGCCAGAGCCCGGCGAACATCTCCCGGCTTACCTGGCCGTGCAGCAGCGACACCCCGTTGGCGCGCTGGGCCAGGCGCAGCCCCATCACGGCCATGTTGAACAGGTTGGGCTCTCCGCCGGGGTAGCTCTCCATGCCCAGCCGCAGGACGCGTTCGACGTCGATGCGCGGGAGTTCGGCCTCGGGGCCGAAGTGGCGGGCGACCAGCTCGCGGTCGAAGCGGTCGATGCCGGCCGGGACGGGCGTGTGGGTGGTGAAGACGGTCGCCGCGCGGACCGCCTCCAGGGCGGCGTCGAACTCCAGCCCCCGCTCGCCCAGCTCCGCGATGCGCTCCAGACCGAGGAAGCCCGCGTGGCCCTCGTTGGTGTGGAACACCTCCGGCTCGGGGTGGCCGGTCAGCCGGCAGTACGTGCGTACCGCCCGGACACCTCCTATACCCAGCAGCATCTCCTGGAGCAGCCGGTGCTCGCTGCCGCCGCCGTAGAGCCGGTCGGTCACGCCGCGTTCGCCGAGGTCGTTCTCCTCGACGTCCGAGTCGAGCATCAGCAGCGGCACCCGGCCGACCTGCGCCAGCCAGATCCGGGCGCGCAGCGAGCGGCCGCCGGGCAGCGCGAGGGAGACCTGCGCCGGGGTGCCGTCGGCCTCCTTGAGCTGGACGACCGGCAGCTCGTTGGGATCGAGGACGGGGTAGTGCTCCTGCTGCCAGCCGTCCCGGGACAGGCTCTGGCGGAAGTAGCCGTGCCGGTAGAGCAGTCCGACCCCGATGAGCGGCACCCCGAGGTCGCTGGCCGCCTTGAGATGGTCGCCGGCCAGGATGCCGAGGCCGCCGGAGTACTGGGGCAGGGCGGCCGTGATGCCGAACTCGGGAGAGAAGTAGGCGACGGCGGACGGGAGTTCGGCGGACTGAGCCTGGTACCAACGGGCGCCGGTCACATAGTCGTTGAGGTCGCCGGCGGCCGCGTCGAGGCGGCGCAGGAAGCGGCGGTCGCCCGCCAGTTCGGTGAGCCTCGCGGGCGGCACGCTGCCCAGCAGGCGTACCGGGTCGCCGCCGGAGGCGGCCCAGCACTCGGGGTCGACGGACTGGAAGAGGTCGCGGGTCTCGGCATGCCAGGACCAGCGCAGATTGCGGGCCAGATCACTGAGCGGCCGGAGGGAGTCGGGGAGAACGGGACGGACGGTGAATCGACGGATCGCCTTCACATTCCACCTCGGCACATGTCGCTGTGCGGACGCACGGCGGTGTGCGTCTCGTCGTCAGTCGACGGTACCGGCGTCGGTGGCGCCGCCGCTGGGAGCTTCGCCCGCAGACCCCCCGTTCGGCCGGAACCGACACCTCCCGGCCGATATGGCCGATTCCACCACCATAGGCCTTCTTGTGGTGCTTCACGTGGCACGGAAAGCTGCCAGTGGCGGACCGGCCGGCGCCGGGGCACCCGGCGTCGCGGCCGCCGTACGCCCGAGTCGAGGAGGGGAACTCGGACCATGGCACGGACGCGCGAACGGCGTCTGCGCCGGGCGGCTGGCCTGACCGCGGTCATCACGGCCGCGGTGCTCTCGGCCACCGCGCTGCCCGCGCACGCCGTACCGGAGGGGCGGATACTCGGCGCCGGCGATCCCGGCTCCGTCGGCGGAAGTTACCTGGTGGTGCTGAAGGGGGGCACACGGGCTCCGTCGACGGCCGACCGGGACCTGGCCGCGCGGTACGGGGTGAGAATCAGCCACACCTACGGCGCGGTGATGAACGGTTACGCCATACGGGCCGACGAGAGACAGGCGCGCCGTCTGGCGGCGGACTCCCGGGTCGCCTCGGTCGTCCAGGACACCCGGGTGGGCCTGGAGCGCACCCAGACGAACCCGCCGTCCTGGGGCCTGGACCGTCTCGACCGGCCGGGGCCGGTGCTGGACCGGAGCTTCACCGCGCCGGATTCGGCGGGGGCCGGGGTGACGGTGTACGTCATCGACACCGGGGTCCGGATCACCCACCGGGACTTCGGCGGACGCGCCGTCTACGGCTGGGACTTCGTCGACGGCGACGCCACGGCCGCCGACGGCAACGGCCACGGCACGCACATCGCGGGCATCGCCGCCGGCGCGTCGTACGGCGTGGCCAAGAAGGCGGACGTGGTCGCCGTACGGGTGCTCGACGACAGGGGGGCGGGCACCACGGCCCGGGTCATCGCGGGCATCGACTGGGTCACCCGGCACGCGCACCGGCCCGCGGTGGCCAACCTCAGTCTGGGCGGTGTGCACAACGCCCAGCTCGACGCGGCCGTCCGGGCCTCCATCGCCTCGGGCGTCACGTACACGGTCGCGGCGGGCAACGACGCGCGCGCGGCCGCCCTGTACTCGCCCGCGGACGTGCCGGAGGCCGTCACGGTCGGCGCGACCGACCGCGGCGACGCGCGGGCGCCGTTCTCCAACTACGGTTCGGCCCTCGACCTGTTCGCGCCGGGGGTGTCGATCACGTCGGCGTCCCGCACGAGCGACACCGGCGGCACGACGTACTCCGGTACGTCGACGGCGGCGCCGCACGCGGCGGGCGCGGCCGCGCTCTATCTGGCCGACCATCCGCGGGCGACGCCCGCCCAGGTGGCCGCGGCGCTGGTCGCGCGGGCCGCGCAGGGCCGGGTGTCCGACCGGGGGGCGGGCTCGCCGGACCGGATCCTCCAGGTGCCGGCGGGGTAAGCGCTCCGAACAGAAGTGGGGACCGATCCTCGCAGAGTCCCGGGCCGATGGTGGCGCAGTCCCGGCACCGGCCCCGTTCCCCGCGAACGGGGCCGGACTTGTGTGTAGACATACGCGTGAGTAGTTACCAAAGTGCCGGATTGCCCACTCGAATAGGGTGGGAAGGCTTCCTCGGTACGCCCACGGGTACACCACGCAGGTGGACCCCGGGTTCGCAGGACCCACCTCCCCACAGCCATCCGCCCACCCACGTTGACGCGGACAGGAGCGGTCATGCCCGCCACGCACCACTCGTCACCACCCCCGACACCCCGTACCGGCGCACCCCCCGTACGCACCGCCGCGGCAGGACCGCCGGCCCCGGAGCCACCCTCCGCGGGCGAGGCCACCGCCGTCGGGCGCATACCCGTCCTGGACGTCCGTCCGCTGGTCCAGCTCGGCCGCAGGCCCGCCAAGGCCGTGACCGGCGAACCCTTCGAGGTCTCGGCCACCGTGTTCCGCGAGGGCCACGACGCCGTCGCCGCCAACGTCGTCCTGCGGGACCCCGAGGGCCGCCCCGGCCCCTGGACCCCGATGCGTGAACTCGCCCCGGGCACCGACCGCTGGGGGGCCACCGTCACCGCGGACACGCCCGGCCACTGGACCTTCACGGTGGAGGCGTGGGGGGATCCGGTCACCACCTGGCGGCACCTCGCGCGCATCAAGATCCCGGCCGGCCTCGACACGGATCTGGTCCTGGAGGAGGGCGCGCGGCTGTACGAGCGGGCGCGGGCCGGGGTGCCGAAGGGCACCGGGCAGCGGTCGGTGCTGCGGGCCGCCGTGGCCGCCCTGCGTGACGAGTCGCTGCCGGTGGCGGCGCGGCTGGCGGCGGCGTCGACGCCGGAGGTGGACGAGGTACTGGCCCGTCATCCGCTGCGTGAACTGCTCAC